>JAVVHH010000028.1:0-33270 GCA_032249615.1 Acetobacteraceae bacterium | reverse complement strand
CAAGGAACCCGAGTGAATCAGCAGGCCAGACGGAATGCAACTGTAATGCTAGGCCTCGTGGCCACCCCGCGGCGCCCACGGCCTGGACGCCCTCGAGGAGCTCCGCCGCACTCACTGCCCCGAGGCCGCTGCCACCAAGGCCGAAGGCCCTATCACCCTGATCAGGTTGGCTCTCCCGAAGCCCGGCCCCAAACAAGCCGCTCCGATGAATTGGGGCCTCAACGTCGCCGCGGGCCGTTTCCTGACCAAAGGCGCACCCTGCGCCGATTTCAACCGAAAGCAAGCCGACATGTTCGCCGCCACCATGGGCGCAACCGCCCCGGAACCCAACGCCTGTCGCCCGCCCCGCTCTGCTGCCCTGAACTGACGGCCGGATCAACGCCGGCGGGTTCCGCTGAGCAGCCGCTCGATGAGAACCGCCGCGATGATGATCCCGCCAATGGCGGTGCCCTGCCAATAGGGAGAGACGTTCAGCAGGTTCAGGCCGTTGCGGATGAACACCATGATGAACACGCCGAACAGCGTGCCAACGATGGATCCGCGGCCGCCGAACAGGGAGGCGCCGCCGATCACCGTGGCGGCGATGGCGTCGAGCTCGAGGCCGGAGCCTCCGATCGGGTCGATGGAGAAGATTTTCGAGGCGAGGAAGATCGCCGCGACGGCGCTCATCACACCGGAGACGACGTAGGCGAGGACGCTCCAGAGGGCGACGGAGAGGCCCGCCACGCGGGCGGCCTCGGCGTTGGAGCCGATGGCGTAGAGGGTGCGGCCGCCCTTCGCATACGTCAGGAACACGAAGCAGACCGCGTAGGCCGCCAGCAGGCAGAGAAAGTCGACCGGAATGCCCGCGACGGTGCCGGCGGAGAGGTTGCCGAGGGCGGGCGGGAGATCGCTGATGGAGCTGGCGCCCGAGAACACGTAGGCCAGGCTGCGCCCGATCGACATGGTGCCCAGCGTGACGACGAACGCCGCGACGCCGCCGTAGGTGATCACCAGCCCGTTGAACAGGCCCGCGAGGCCGCCGGCGGCGAGGCACGCGACGACACCGCCCGCCAGTCCGGATTGGTGGCACGCCAGGCCGAGCACGATCCCGGTCACGCCGGCCAGCGAGCCGACGGATAGGTCGATCCCACCGATCAGGATGACCAGGGTCTGGCCGAGCGCGACCATGCCGATCACGACCGACTGGTCCATCAGGTTGGAGATGTTGCTCGCGGTGAAGAAATAGGGGGAGATAAACGACAGCACGGCCATCACCGCGACCACGACGAGCAGCATCCGCAACTCGATCTGATTGGCCAGAAGGCGGAGGACGGGTTTCATGCGGCTTCGTCGTGGCTGGCGAGGGCGTGGAGGATCTGCTGGCGGACGGCGGACGGGTCGAAACCGGCGGGGACGCGGGACAGCGTGAGCGCCACGAGACCGAGGCGATGGCCGCGACGGCCGTGGACCGGCACCAGCAGCGTCTGCAGCGGGCCGTCTCCGGTCAGGGTCTCGGCGGGGGCGGCCAGGGCGCCGGGGATGCGGGTCTCGCCGATCTCGGGGAAGCTGCCGGGGGCGAAGCCCGGGTCAGCAGGCGCCGGGCCGTCCACCCGGTCGAAGCAGAACAAGCGCGGACCGTCCAGGTCGATCCAGGTCGCCGTGCCGCCGTGGGTCGCCGCCAGGGTTTCGAGGATGGTGTGGGTGCGTTCGGCCGAGCTGCGCGGGGCGGCGAACATGGCGAGCTTCTCGATGTCCACCAGGACTGCGGGAATGTCGGTCACGGTGGCGCCGTCGCTCACCACGACGATGCGGTCCGCGAGCCCGATGACCTCCTCGAAATCCGAGGAGACGACGACACAGGCCACCCCCTCCGACGCGACCCGGCGCAGCAGAGAGTAGATGCTGCTCCTTGTCGCGATGTCGACACCGCGGGTCGGCTCATCGAGCAGCAGAAGGCGCGGCTCGAGCAGGAGCCAGCGGGCGAGGATGATCTTCTGCTGCATCCCGCCGCTGAAATTGAGCATGGAGGCGTCGAGCACGCGCCGGCGTGGAAGCTCCAGCCGGTCGAGCAGCGCGGTGGCCGCATCGGCGCGCTCGCCATAGCCGAGCGCCGGGCCGGCATGCGCGCCGAGATGGGCGAGCATCAGATTCTCGCGCACTGAGAAGTCTGGAACGATGCCCTGGACGCGGCGGTCTTCGGGGACGAAGCCGATGCCCGCGCGGATAGCGTCGCGAGGGGATCGGGGCCGGAATTCGGCGCCGTCGAGAAGGACCGTCCCGCCGGTCCGGCGGCGGAGCCCGAACAGGGTTTCCAACGTCTCGGAGCGCCCGGCGCCGACGAGCCCCGCGAGCCCCACGATCTCGCCCCGGCGGACCTGGAACGATATGTCGCGGACGCGGGGTGCGGCGGCCAGGTTCCGGACGTCGAGGACGACCTCGCTCCGCGGCGCGTCGTTTGCGGTCCGCGCGTAGATGTCCGCCACATCGCGGCCGGCCATCAGCCGGACGAGCTCGGGTTGGGTGAGGGATTTCGTGGGAACGCCGTCGGCGACCACTGCCCCCTCGCGGAGCACCGTGATGCGGTCGGTGACCGCGAAGATCTCCTCCAGGCGGTGGGAGACGAAGATGAGGCCGCGGCCGCGCACGGCGAGGCCGCGGATGCTGTCGAACAGGCGCTCGCTCTCGTGCGGCGACAGGGAGGCGGTGGGCTCGTCAAAGATGAGGATGCGGCTGGCCAGCGCGAGCGCCTTGGCGATCTCGACCAGCTGCCGCTGCGCGATCGAGAGGTCGGCGACCCGGCTCTCGAGCGGGACCGCCGCGCTGAGCTCGCCGAGCAGTGCCCGTGCCTCCGCCCGCAAAGCACGCCAGCGGAGCCGGCCGGGGGCGCCCAGCCGGGGCAGCATGATGTTCTCGACGACCGAGAGGTCCGGCGCGAGGGACGTCTCCTGCGTCACGATGGCTACCCCGTGGCAGATCGCGTCGCGCGTGCCGCTGAACTGGACCGGGGCGCCATCGATGGCGATCGTGCCGCGGTCCGGCGCGATCTGACCGGAGATGACCCGCGACAGCGTGGATTTCCCGGCGCCGTTGGCGCCGACGAGGGCATGGACCTCGCCGGCGTTGAGCGTGAAGCCCGCGCCGGCGAGAGCCGTGGTCGCGCCGAAGCGCTTTTCGATTCCGACGAGCTCGAGCAGCGCGGGCAGGACTATTCGCCGAACACTGTCTTACGGATGGTCGGTTCAACTTGGGCGATGTTGTCCGAGGTCACGACCTCGATCGGGACGAGGATCTCCTTCTGCACCTGTTTGCCGCCGAGGTGGTCCAGCAGCGCTTGGGCGGAACGTTGGCCCATCAGATAGGGCTGCTGCATGCCCGAGCTGACGATCGTGCCTTTCTTGATGAGGTCGACGAATTCGGGGATGCCGTCGAAAGCGGCGACCATGACCTGGTTCTCTTTGTGCGCCGTGGAAATGGCGCGCAGCGCGCCCAGGGTGGGCTGGTCGGTCTCGACGAACAGGCCGCCGAGATCGGGGTGCGCCGTCAGCATGTCCTGGACGAAATGCAGGGTTTCATCCGCGGTGTACGTTTGCATCTGGGAGAGGGCGGCCTGCTTGATGCCGGCCTCGTCCATCGCCTTCATGAAGCCGTTGGTGCGGGCCTTGCCGTTGTTGCGGGCCAGGCTGATCGTGACTAGGCCGACTGTCATGTTGGTGCCGCGCGCCTTCATCTTGGCGGCCAGCGCTTTGCCTGTTCCGTACGCGCCCTGCTCGTTATCGCTGATGATGAACGAAACGTAGTCGCCGCCGGTAGTGCCGATATCGGCGATCACGCACGGGATGTTGGCGCGCTTGGCCAGGTTGAGCACGGCCGGGCAGGTCGAGCTGTCCGTCGGCGAGATAAGGAGGCCGTCAACCTTGCGCGCGATGGCATCCTGGGCGTTCTGCAGCTGGGTCTGCGCGCTGTTGTGGCTGTCGTAAGACGTGCTGCTTCCGCCCGCTGCCTTCGCGGTGTCCTCGATACCTTTCGCGAGGACGCGCCAGAACGGGAGATCGAGGCCGGGGGTCAGGTAGGCCAGGTTGGGACCAGCGGCGCGGGCTGGCCGGGCGAGCGATGCGGCGGCAGCCAGGCCCGAGGCCGCGACGAGCCGGCGACGCGTGAAAGTCGGGTTCATGGAGCATCCTCCGTTTGTGTTGGCCTCCGGACGAGAGAGGCGCCGAACCTTCTCCCGGCGGGGCGGTAGCGTCAACGGGGGAGGAAATGGTGGCCCCGGCCGGCGCCACCCGCTGCCGTTCAGCTGCTCAACGTTCGAAGTTCCCCCCGGGCGACACCGAACAGGGTGCGGCCGAACAGCGCCGCGATGACCAGCGTCGCCAGGGCCAGCAGCACCAAGGCGACCCCGTCGGTCAACGGGCCGGGTCGGGCTGACGCGAAGCGCAGCGCGGCGATGCTGCTGGCCGCCAGCGGAAAGCTCACCGCCCACCAGGAGACCCGGAAGGGGCAGCACGCTGGCAGGTTCCGCAGCTGACCGATCAGCACGAGCAGCATGAACAGCATCAGCATGTAAAGTGCTTCCGCAAATAGGTCGTGCTGACCGGTCGTGATGGTATAGGTCGAATATCCGACGGCGAACGGCGCGGCCAGGATCAGCAGCGACGGCTTGAGCGCCGCCGGCATCGGCGGCTCGAACACCAATCGCGAGAAGATGAGCGTGAAGAGCGGCACCGCGAAGAACAGGCCAACTGCCAGGGCGAAGACCATCAGCTCTTGCATCGGCGGAAACCCCAGCGTCGGAAGGGCCAGCGGGATGTCCAGCAGGCCGACCACGGGGATGACCCAAGCCGGCGTCGCATGGGCGGCCTGCTGACGGTCACTGATCCAGCGGCTGAGAATTAGCCAGGCAAACAGAACCATCCCGATTGCGCCGATCCCCCACAGAATTTGCGCCAACCGGTGGGCGAACGGCTCCAGCACGATCGGAAGCAGCAGCAGGCTGATCAAGACGGTGCCGAACAGGTTGCCGGCGATCGGATGCCGGAATTCGGCGCGCGCTGCGGCGAAAGCGGTCACGAGCTTGATGGAGTAGCTCGCCAGCAGCAGCACGAAAACGACCACGGCCACACCGCCGATGCCCAGCCCGATGCCCGCCGGAACGCCGTAGCGGCTGGCGGCCAGCCGCCACGCCAACGACAGGCCCGTCAAACCCATGACAGAGCCGAACAGCCCGACCGGCAGGTAGTCGAGCGCCGGCTTCCCGGGCGCGACGAGCGCCAGCGACTCGCTCACCGCGCCACCACTCGCTCGAGCGCGTGCGCCGACGGCATCTCGTGGCTGTCTGCATCTCTCATGACCCCTCCGCCTCCTCGATGTCGATCGACAGCTTGCCACGCGCCCAGCCCGCGGGGATCACACGATAAGCGTCGGCCCGTGAGCAGCGGCAACAGGGTGAAGACGGCCGAACCGGCGCACGGCCGTGAACGCGACCCATCCAGCGCCGCACCCCGGCCTTCTCGTATACGAGATCGAAGCCGCGGCCGGCCGTCAGGCGCGGCACGAACGCCCCTACCGCCTCCGTGCGGTCGACGAAGCCTGCCCCCATCGCCTGCCGGCTCGATGCCGGCCCGGTCGCAAACACCTCGCCGGGCGCGGGCGATCTGGATTGCCATCTGGAGCACTTCCCGAGCCACTTTGCTCGGGAGTAGTGCTCTATCTCTTTGTTCCGACGAGCATTACTCCCGACCGGGTGATTCCACCCGGTCGGGAAATGCTCTAAAATTGCACGCCGCGCGTGAGCGCGCCGTCGACGACGAGGTTGGTGCCGGTGATGAAGCTGGCCGCCGGGCTGGCGAGGAACACGGCGCCGCGGGCCATCTCCTCCGGTTTGCCCATGCGCCCGGTCGGGTTCAGCGCCAGCGCCTGCCGATACAGTTCCGGATTGCCGGTCTCGATCTTCTCCCACACGCCGCCGGGGAAATACGTGTTGCCGGGCGACAGCGCGTTGACGCGGATGCCCTTGCCGGCGAGCTGGAACGACAAGCCTTTCGCGTAATGGATCAGCGCGGCCTTGAACACGCCGTACGGCCCGGCCGCGAAGTCGATCTCGCGGCCAGACACCGACGAGATCACCACGATCGACGCGGCAGCCGATCGCTCGAGGAGCGGCATCGCCGCCTGCACCGCCCGCACGGTGCCCATCATGTCGGTGTTGAACTCCGCTTGCCACGACGCCTCGTCCTGGCCGATTGCGAGCGCCGATACGTTGCACACGAGGATGTCGAGGCCGCCCATCTCCTGCGCCGCCTCCGTGACCCATCGCGTCAGCGCCGAGCCGTCGCCGACGTCGACCCCGCGTCCGGTCGCGCGCACGCCGGTCGCCTTCAGCGCGGCCAAGGCGTCGTCCACGTCGGCTTGCGTGCGCGCGCAGATCGCGATGTCGGCGCCCTCGGCGGCGAGCAGGTCGGCGATGGCCCGGCCAATGCCCTTGGTGCCGCCGGTGACGAGGGCCTTCAGCCCTTTGAGACCCAGATCCATGCTTGCCCTCCCCTATTTCGTCGTCCAATCGTCGGCCTGCTCGAACGCGTAGGCGGCGCGGTAGATGGTCGGCTCGTCCCAGTGCTTGCCGATCAGCATCATCGACACCGGCAGCCCGTCCGACATTCCGCACGGGATCGCCATCGCGGGGTGGTGCGTAATGTCGAACGGCGCCGTGTTCGAGATCATCTCGAGCGCGTGGCCCACGATCTCTGAACGGTGCGCGCCCGCCGGCGGCATCTTCTGCGCCTTGATCGGCGTCGTCGGCATCAACAGAAGATCGTAACGTCCCAACGCCTCGTCATACGCCGCCCGCAGCTTGCGCGTGATGTTCATCGCCTTGCCGTAATAGCGGCTGCCATGGACCCGGCGGATGTGCGTCCCGAGCAGCGTCAGCATCTTCGTCGTCTCGCTCATCTCGTTGGCACGCGCCCGCCACCCGCGATGAAAATCCATCAGGCTGGTGACATAGAGGTCGGGCCGGCTGACGCCGTAGCCGTCGCCATACATCATCGTCTGCGTCAGGCCCTCGACGCCGATCGGCGTCCAGAGCGCGCCGCCGAGCATGTGCATCGGAATGGAAACGGACTCGACCGCCGCACCCATCGCCCGCAACCGCTCCGCCGCCGCCCGCACCTTCTCGTTCACGTCCGCCTCGGCATTGGCCTGCTGGAAGCCCTCCTCGACCACCCCGATGCGCAACCCGGCGACGCCACCCTCCAGCATCTCCGTGTAGCGGTGCGTCTGCACGCCATACTGTCGCGGGTCATAGCCGTCAGGCCCGGCAAGAACCTCGAGCAGCAGCGCGTTGTCGCGGACGGTTCGGGTCATCGGGCCGACATGATCGACGGTAATCTCGATCGGCATGATCCCGGTGTAGGGCACCAGGCCGTGCGTCCCCTTCATGCCGTAGATGCCGCAGAAGCTCGCCGGCATGCGGATCGAGCCGCCCTGGTCGCCGCCGAGCGCCATGTCGGCCTCGCCGGTCTGCACCACCACGGCGCTGCCCGATGACGAGCCGCCGGCCGAGTAACCCCGCTTGTGCGGATTGTGCACCGGGCCGGTGGCGTTGGTGTGGCTGCTGCCCGAAAGGCAGAACGCCTCGCAATGCACCTTGCCGAGGATCGTGCCGCCAGCGTCCAGAATGCGCTCGACCACCGTCGCGTCGATGTCCGGCATGTAGCCCTCCATCGTCGCCGACCCGTTCATCATCGGCACGCCGGCCAGCATGATGTTGTCTTTCAACGCGACCGTCTTACCGGCGAGCTTGCCCTCGGCCGCACCCCTCACGGTGCTCTTCACATACCACGCATTGTGCGGGTTCTCTTCGGGTCCTGGCCGGTAGCCTGGCGTCCGCGGATAGCGCACCTGCGGCAAGTAATCCGGCATCGCATCGATGAGGTTGTAGGCGGCGATGCTGGGGGCGAGCATCTCGCCGAACGACTTCACATCGTCATCGGTCAGGTCGAGGCCGACCTCATCGGCGGCGTCCAGCAGTTGCGACGGCGTGGGGGTCGGGACGGCCATGGTTCCTCCTTGTTATGGGGCGAGTAGGCGCAGTAACGCCTTGTCGTGCCGCAAATCGTCGGCCGCGCCCTCGAGCGCGACCGTGCCGCGCTCGATGACGTAGGCGTAGTCGGCGACCCGCAGCGCGAGTTCCACGTGCTGCTCGACGAGCACGATGCTCATCCGGCGGGTCAGCTCGATCAGCCGGTCGGCGATCTCCTCGATCACCCCGATCCAGACACCCTCGGTCGGCTCGTCGAGCATCAGCATGTGCGGTTGGCCCAGCAGCGCACGGCCGACGGCCAGCATCTTGCGCTCGCCGCCCGACAGCGTCGCCGCCGTCTGGCCGAGCCGGGCGCCGAGCTTGGGAAACATCCGCAGAACGCCCGCGATGGCGTCGCCGTGGTCGCGCCCGCCGCAGCCGAGCAGCAGGTTCTCGCGCACCGTCATGCGCGCGAAGATCGCCTGCTCCTGCGGCACGTAGCCGATGCCGCCCCGGGCCCGCTGCTCCGGTGACGACAGGGTGGCGTCCGTGCCGTCGAACACGATGCGGCCGGACATCGGCGTGATCTCGCCCGCCAGCGTGCGCAGCAGCGTCGTCTTTCCCGCCCCGTTACGGCCGAGAATGGCGACCCCGCCGGTCGACGGCAGGGTCAGCGAAAGGCCGAACAGCACCTGGCTGCGGCCGTAGCCGGCACAGAGATTGTCGACCCGGAGGAGCGGCGCGGCGCTTGTGTCAGACACGGCTGGTGTAAATCTCCTGCACGCGCGGGTCGCGCTCGATCTCGTCGACGGTGCCGTCGCCGAGCACGGTGCCCTGGTCGAGCACGGTCAGCCGGTCACAGATGTTTTTGATGAAATCCAGGTCGTGCTCGACAATCACCAGCGCGCACGTCGCCTTGATCGGCGCGAGCAGCTCGCCGGTCACCCGCCGCTCCTCCGGGCTCATGCCGCCGGTCGGCTCGTCGAGCAGCAGCAGCCGCGGCTTCGGCGCCAACGCCATGGCGATCTCCAGCCATTGCTGTTCGCCATGGCTCAGTTCGCCGGCCAGATCGCTGGCGCGGCCACCGAGGCGGAAGCTGTCGAGCGCCTGCATGACCTGATCGTCCAGCCGCGCCCGCGACCGGTTGCGCAACAGCGCCCAGTTGCTTTCGCCCGATTGCAGCGCGAGCAGCACGTTGTCGTAGACCGACAGCTCCTGCAGCACGGCCGTGATCTGAAATTTGAGGCTCAGGCCCAGGCGCGAGCGCTGGTAGGGCGGCGCATAGGTGATGTCGGCGCCGACGAAGCTGATGGTGCCGGACGTGGCGAAATGCGCGCCGGCGATCGCTTTCAGCAGCGTGCTCTTGCCGGAGCCGTTGGGCCCAATCAGCCCATGGAACGTTCCTGCCTCGACGGTCAGGTCGACCCCGTCCAGCGCCTTCAGCGGGCCGTAAGTCTTGGCCAGCCCTCTGACCGCGAGCAGACTCACTCGCGCCCCCGCACGCCGAACGACCCGATCCGCTCCCGCACCGACAGCACCAGCCCCAGCAAGCCGGTCGGCTGGAACATCACCACCACGAGCAGGACGACGCCCAGGATCACCGGCCAGAACTGCCGCACCGCTTCCACGTCGGACAGAAAGAAGCTCATCCCCTCGATCGCGGCCGTGCCGAGCACCGGTCCGATCAGCGTGCCGCTGCCGCCGAACAGGCAGTAGATCACCGCCGTGGTCGAGAGGCCCGGCCCCAGGTTGCTCGGCCCGGTGAAACCCTGATGGTAGCTGTACAGCGCACCCGACAGCCCGGCCACCGCGCCCGCCAACGAGAACACCAGCGCCTTGAACACCTGCACCCGGTAGCCGAAGAACGCCAGCCGCTCCTCGTTCTGCCGCATCCCGGCCAGCACCAGGCCGAGTTGCGAGCGCACCAGCCACCGGCAGGCGAGATAGACGACGACGAGGATCCCCAGCGCCAGCGAATAGAATTCCACGCCTTCGACGAACTCGTAGCCGCCGAACGCCATCTGCTTGATCGACGAGAGCCCGTTGCCGGCCCCGACATACTGCCAGCCGGAGACCAGCCGTTCGGCCGCATAGGCGCCCGTCAACGTGCCGAAGGCGACGAAGATGGACGTCGGCGTCTTTCGCCCCAGCAGCAGGAAGGCGGCCAACAGCGCCGCCAGCAAACCGCCCACCAGCATCGCAAGCGGCAGCGTGCCCCAGAGCTGGCTGAAGTCCAGATCGCGCCCGACCAGCGCGATCACGTAGCTGGACACGCCGAAGAACAGCGCCTGGCCGAACGACATGATGCCGGAGAAGCCCCAGCACAGGTCGAAGCTGATCGCGAGCAGCGACAGGATCAGGATGTTGGTCAGCAACGTGATCAACTCCGGCCGGTCGCCCAGTGCGAATGGCGCCGCGACCAGCGCCGCCAGGGTGATCAACTCGACCGCCGGCAGGACACGCAGCGTGCGTGTCCGCGGCCGTGCTGGCAGATCGGCGGCGGTGGTCGCGGCTTGTGTCACCTCAGCACTCCCGCGGATCGACCATGTCTTCCTTGCTGACGATCTCGTATCGCGGCTTGCCGCCATCGTTGCGGCAGACGGCGATGTACATGTTCATCTTGCAGTGCCACTTGCCCGGCACGACCTGCGCGCCGCCGCCGGGTCCCTCCGGAATGGACGCGTGATCCAGCGCGGCGGCGACGTCCTCGCGGCCGAGCTTGCCGCCATTGGCTTTCACGGCCGCCTCGTACAGCTTGATGCCCCGATACATGCCGGTGGCGCCGCTGCCCGCGGTGAACAGGTATTTCGTCTCCGGGAAGCGCTTGGCGTAATCGGCCTGCAGCTGCTTGCTGAACGGGTCGTCGACCGCTTGGAAGTAGTCGAGGCAACTCACCAGCCCCTCCATTTCCGCAACCGGGTTATAGTTCAGCGAGTTCTCGTCGTAGTAGACGCAAGTCAGCACCCCGCCATTCTTCTGGAACCCGCTCTCATACAGCTGCTTGACGAAGGGTTGCACGCCGGGCGGGATGATCGTCATAAAGACGCAATCAACCTTGCCGTCCCCAATCTTGCCGATGGTCGCCGAGTATTCGGCTTGGTCGATCGGGTAGTATTCCTCGAAGACGACTTCGCCGCCATTGGCCTCTATCACCTTGCGCGCATATTTGTTCAGAAGCTGGGGCCACACGTAATTGGCCGACGGCATCGCGAACCGCTTCTTGCCGAGCGTCTTGATCAGATACGGGATCAGCTTGTCGCATTGCTGCGCCGGTGTCGGGCCGGTGTTGTACAGGAACTTGGTGCACTCCTGGCCCTCGTAGAGCTGCGGGTAGATGTAGAGCGTGCGGCCGCGGTTCACGATCGGGTCCTTGATGGCCTGACGCATTGCGCTGGTGATGCCGCCGAGCACGACGTCCACACGGTGCTCCTGGATCAGCCGGCGGACGTTGCCGACCGCGACCTTCGGATCGGACGCCGTGTCCTCGAGATGCAACTCGATCGGCCGCCCGCCGATGCCGCCGGCGGCATTGATCCGCTCGACGGTGAACTGCGCCACCTGCCAGTTGGCGTTGCCCGAAGGCGCGATGGCGCCAGTGATGTCGGTGGCGATGCCCATTTTGATCGGGCCGGCCGCATGGGCCCAATGCGGGCGGAGAACCCAGCCCGTCGCGGCGGCGGTCCAGCCCGTCGCGGCCAAACCGCCGGCCCCGCGCAGCAGGGAGCGGCGGCCAAGGCGGTCAAAACGGTCCTGTTCAGACATGATCGAACTCCTTCTTGAAATGGATCTAGGCGCGTCCGGCGGCGATGAAGCCTTGCGGCCGCAATCGCACCATCGCCAGTGCGAGCACGAAGACGAGCGGGTCGGCGAGCACCGGCAACACGACCCAGGGCAAGCCCGACGCCATCGCGCCCACCGCGCCGGCGCCGACCACCGGCCCCTCGAAGGTCCCGACGCCGCCCAGCATGACGGAAAGGAAGGCTTGAACGAGAAAGCGGGTGCCGATGTCGGCCGAGAGCGAGTACAGCGGCACGATCAGCGCCCCCGCCAGCCCGGCCAGCGCGGCGCCGAACGCGAACGTCATCGCATACAGCCGTCCGGTGGATATCCCGCACGCCCGGGCCAGCATCGGGTTCTCCAGCGCGCCTCGCACGCGCAACCCGATCGAGGTGCGTTCCAGCAGCAGCCAGCTACCGGCGATGACGAACCCGGTGATGACGATGATGAACGTCCGCCACGCCGAGAACTCCATGCCGCCGAGGGTGAACGCGCCGGGGATCGGTTCCGGCACCGATTTGTAGTGCCCGCCCAGCAGCCCGCGCACGATCTCGCGGATGATCAGCCCCAGCGCGTAGGTGCCGAGCATCGCGATGATCGGATTGGCATAGAATCGTCGGATCACTGCGCGCTCGAGCAACAAACCGATCAACCCGACCAGGATCGGCGACGCGATCACCCCGGGCCAGGTCCCGAGCCCAGCGTTGTCGCTGAGGTAGACCGTGTAAGCGCCGAGCAGCACGAGCTCGCCATGCGCGAAGTTGAAGATCCCCATCATGCTCGCGATCACGCCGAGCCCCAGCACGATCAGCACCATGACCGACGTGAAGGCGAGGATGTCGAAGGCGAACTTGATGGCGAAATCCATCAGCCGCGGTCCAGCGCCGGAACGCGCCGATGCCCTGTCGCTTGCTCGTAGTCGTATGCCAACGAGAGCAGCAGCTTCTCGCTCCACGGCCGGCCGACGAAGATCAGGCAGAACGGCGCGCCGTTGTCGTGGTAGCCGGCCGGAACCGTCACCCCGGGCAGCCCGGCGATGTTGATCTCGCACACCGTCGTCTCGTGAATGCGCTCGCCGGCATGCAGGGCCGGCAGCGCCGTCCGCATCTGCGGGAAGACCAGCGCATCGAGCTTGACCTCGTCGAACACGCGATGGACGATCTCGAGATACGCGGTGCGCGCGCCGGCGAAGTCCGACATGTCCGGCGGCGCGGACGGGTCGGCAAGGCTGGCCGCGAACTGCGGCAACCGATGCAGATACTGCAGCACACCACCGGGCCCGAAAGGATTTTCGGCCGCCGTCGCCGCGGCGAACTCGGCGAAGCTCTTCAGTGCCGCGGCCGGGCCGAGCCGCTTGAGGTAGTTGTCCAGGTCGTGCGGCACCGATTCCAATCCGCGCGCATCGAATTCGTTGTCGGACTCGGGGATCGTGTGTCCGATCGCGGAGAAGCCGCTGCCGGCGAACGGATCGTCAACCAGGACTGCGCCGGCGCCGGTCAATTCACCCTGCGCGCGCCGGTAAAGTGCGGTCGTCCCGTCCGAGAGCGGCATGTCGCGCCAGCCCGGCCCATAGAGGCCGAGCCGCTTGCCCGCCAGCACGCTGGTCGACAGCCCAGCCGCATAACCCCCGGCCGGAACGTGGCCGAACGAAGCGGTCGTCTTCGGGTCCGCGATCGTGAACCCGGCCAGCACGTCGAGCGCCAGCGCCGCATCCCGCACGCAGCGCGCCAACGGGCCGACGACGTCGCGCTGGCTGGACAGCGGCATGACGCCAGTGTTGGGCACGAGCGCGAAAGTGGGCTTGATGCCGACCAGCGCCTGCGCCGAGGCCGGGTTCTGGATCGAGCCGCCGGTCTCCTCCGCCAGGCCCAGAACGGCAAAAGCGGCGGCCACCGCCGTCGCGCTGCCGGCGCTGCTGCCGCCGGGCACCATCGAGGGTGCGGCGGCATTGATAGTCGGGCCAGCCCAGGAATCGTTGGCGTGGGTGCCGGACGCGCTCAGCACCGGCACGTTGGTCTTGCCGAGGATGACGCATCCGGCCGCGCGCATGCGGGCGACCACCGGGGCATCGGTGCCGGGCATCAGGTCGATGCCGCCCGTCTTGCTGCACAGCAGCCGCCACCCCGCCGTGGTCGGGAAACCGACCATGTCCATCGGGTCCTTGACCACGATCGGCACGCCGGCGAGCGGCCCGAGTGCCTCCCCCGCCGCCCGCCGCCGGTCGATCGCCCGCGCGTCCTCGAGCGCCGCCGGGTTGGGGAAGATGATGGCGTTGTAGTGCGGATTGTACTCGCCGATCCGGTCGAGACAGGCC
The DNA here is from genome assembly GCA_032249615.1 of Acetobacteraceae bacterium. GTDB lineage: Bacteria > Pseudomonadota > Alphaproteobacteria > Acetobacterales > Acetobacteraceae > JAVVHH01. The sequence goes on along the minus strand of JAVVHH010000028.1, from coordinate 19,180 downwards.
TGAACCAGCGCCTCGCAGGTGAAAGCGCCATCGCGGAAGCCGGCTTGGATGGCCTCGACGGTCAGCGTGGTGAGGTCGATCATGCGAGGCTCCTTGGGTTGCCGACGATCTTGCGCGTGATCGAGGCGCCGAGCGTGTATTTCGGATCGACCATGTTGCCGACCCGCATCTTGCCGCACTGCGTCAACAGCAGGTACGCCTCGTGCTCGTCGAAGCCGAAATCGGCCGCCATCCAGCGCACCAGCTCGCGATAGGCGATCCGGGCCGCGTCCTCCATCGGGCGGCCGGAGCCGATCGTCATGAACAACGCCTCGGTCTCGAGCCGCGGCCAGGCCAGCGGCCACCGCTTGATCAGGTCGACCTGCACGGTGGTGTGCGTCGGGTGCTCGAGCGCCACGCCACACAGCTCGCCATCACCCTGGATCGCGTGGCAGTCACCGAGGAACAGCAGCGCGCCGGGCGCATTGACCGGGAGATAGATCACCGAGCCGGGCGCGACGTCCGGCAGATCCATGTTGCCGCCGTAATAGTCCGGCACCAGTGACGAGATCGCCTCGATCTCGGGCGAGGTGCCGATGGTGCCGATGAACGGCTCGTAGGGCAGCGTGATCCGCTCGCTCCATTTGACGCCGCCTTCAACGGTGACTTCGATCTTCTTCACCTTCTCCGGCAGCGGCTGGTTCAGCAGCGCGGTCGCTCCCGTCGCCACCAGCCCGCCGAACTCGGTGATCATGCAGGTGGTGCCGACCGGCTGCGGCCCGCGCGGCTTGATCTCGCGGATATGCACGGCCAGGCAGTCGCCCTTCTCCGCACCCTCGACATAGATCGGCCCGTTCTGCGGGTTCAGGAACGGGAAGTTCAGGATCTCGCTCGGTTTGTCGGTCTCGTGCTTGATCTTGCCCTCGAAGGCGTCGTGCGTCTCGCAGGTCACGACGTCGCCGGGCTGGATGCGCAGCACCGGCTCCGCATACGGGCCGTAGACGTAATGATACCGCCCTTGCACGACCTCGGTGAGGTCGTGCGTGCGGCCCGGCTTGCCGCGCGCCTCGCCCTTCTTGGCCATGATCGAGTTCTCGAACCAGGACATCTTCCGCTCCCTTGTAGTCAAACGGCCAAATGGCGCCGCACCGTCTCGCGGTCGTCCAGCATCTCGGGCGTCAGCGTGGCGACCAGGCTGCCCTTGTTCATGACGTGACAGCGCTGGGCCATGGCGCGGATCATGTCGATGTTCTGCTCGACCAGGACGATCGTCAGCCCCATGCGGCGGTTCAGCTCGGTGCCGATTCGGGCGATGTCCTGCACGATCGAGGGCTGGATCCCCTCCGAGGGCTCGTCCAGCAGCATCAGCGACGGCCGGGCGATCAGCACCCGGCCGATTGCGAGCTGCTGCTGCTGACCGCCGGAGAGCGTGCCGGCCACTTGATGCCGGCGCTCGTGCAGAACCGGGAAGCTGTCGTACACCAGCTCGAAATCGCTCGCCTCTCCGCCCCGCCCCGCAGCCCGGCCGATGCGCAAATTCTCCTCCACGCTCATGCGCGGGAACACGTCGCGGCCCTGCGGCACGTAGCCGATCCCGAGCCGCGCCCGCCGATAAGACGATAGATGCTCGATCGGCTCGCCGCGGAACCGGATCGTGCCGCCGCCGCCCGGCAGTAGCCCGATCAGCGCCCGCATCAGCGTGGTCTTGCCGACGCCGTTACGGCCGATCACGGCGACGATCTCGCCCGGGCGGATCGCCAGGTCGATGCCTTGCAGCACCGGCTTGCCGCCGTAGCCATTGCGCAGCCCGGCCACGCTCAGCAGCATTTCCTCACGCATGGGCGTGCCCCTGGCCGAGATAGATGGCCGCAACCCGCTCGTCCGCCGTGATCGCGTCGATGTCGCCCTGGGCAAAGATACGGCCGAGATGCAGCACGGTGACGCGCTGCGCGACCTGGCGGACGAACTCCATGTCGTGCTCGACCGCCAGGATCGTCATGCCCTCGGCGTTCAGCGCCTTGATCATCTCGCCCGTCGCATGCGTCTCCTCGATCGACATGCCCGCGGTCGGCTCGTCGAGCAGCAAAAGGCTCGGCTTGAGGCTGACCGCCATGCCGATCTCGAGCCACTGCTTCTGCCCGTGGCTGAGATTGCCCGCTCGCTGCGCCCGGTCCGCGACCAGATCGAGGAAGCCGAGCAGCCGGTCGATCTCGGCGGCCAGGCTCGCGCCCTCCAGGTGGTGCTGCAGCGCGATCTCGAGGTTCTGCTGCACGCTCAACGCTTGGAACACGCCCGGCACCTGGAACTTCACGCTCATGCCCCGACGCACGCGCTCGTGAGAGGGCAACCGGGTGATGTCGGCGCCGTCGAACAGGATCTGCCCGCTGCTGGGCGGGTATTCGCCCAGGATGAGGCGGAAGAACGTGCTCTTGCCGGCGCCGTTCGGGCCGATCAGGCAGTGCAACTCGCCGCGCGCGAGCACCAGGTTCACGTCGTCGGTGACCTGCAGGCCGCCGAAATGCTTGTTGAGCCCGCGTGTCTCTAGCATCGTCATGGGCGCCGCCGGGTCACGAGACGCGCGGCGGCCATGACGAGCCCCTGCGGCGCGGCCAGCACCGTCAGCACCAGCAGCACCCCCATGGCCACCAGCGCGTACTGGCTGCCGTAGACGGTCAGCGCCTGGAACGCGCCGATCACCAGCAACGTGCCGACCAAGGTCGTGGTCAGATCGCTCCGTCCGCCCACCGCGACCCAGACCACCGGCAGCGACGCCGCCGTCAGGCCCATGCTGGACGGCGTGATGTACTGACCCCAGCTCGTGTAAAGCACGCCGCTCAGCCCGGCGAAGGCCCCGCCGATCGCGAACGCTGCCAGTTGGTATCGCCGGATGTCGTAGCCGAGCATGGTCGCGCGCTGCGGGTTCTCGCGGATCGCCACCAGCACGTTGCCGAACGACGAGTTCACCAGGATGCGCAGGCCCAGATAGGCCAGCACCAACAGCCCGAGCACGACGTAATACAGCGGAACGTCAGGCGACAGGACGATGTCGTCGCCGGGCCATGGGATGGTGAGCGGCGCCATTCCGCTCATCCCGTTGAAACCGTTGAGCCGCGCCGTGCCGACATGCCACTCGGGACCGGCGGTCTGCGCCATGAAACGCTCCAGCACGAGCGTGACGGAGAGCGTCACGATGCCGAGGAACACGCCGCCGATGCGGCCCCAAAACAAGAAATAGCCGATCGCAGCCGCGAACAGCGCCGCCGCCGCGACGGCCACCAGGGCCGCGATCAACGTAAACCCGTGATCGGGGCCGAAATTCAGCACGAATATGCCGTAGCCATAGCCGGAGATGCCGAACAGCGCCGTCTGCCCGAAGCTCAGCATGCCGCCATAGCCCCAGATCAGGCAGAGGCCGAGCGCCATGAACACCCAGTTGAAGAAGTAGATCGTGTTGCCGACGGTGTAGTCGTCCTCGAACAGCGGGTAGGCGCAGGCAAGCGCGACGGCGATTGCGAACCCGAGCCAAAACCATCGCCCGCGCCCGAGCGTCTGCGGCCCCTCGAGCCGGTGCAGCATCCCGCCCCGCGCCCCCATCCGCCTAAGCCCGCTCACGCAGCAACAATCCAGAGACCCCGCGCGGCAGCACCCGGATTACGATGATCACGGCGACCAGCAGCCCGATCTGGCCCGCGAGTTGGCCTTCCCACGTCGTCATGGTCGCCTTGATGAAGCCGAGGAAAACGCCGGCCGGCGCCGTGCCGAGGAACACATCTCCGCCGCCGACCACCACGGTCACGAACGCCTCGATGATGAACTGGGAGCCCATCGTCGGCACCAGCGTCATCGTCGGCGCATACAGCCCGCCCGTGGCGCCCGCGAGCGCCGCGCCGATGCCGAACGTGGCCGTGTAGATCAGCCCGGTGTTGATCCCGAGCGCTTGCGCCATGTGCGGCACCTGGATGGTCGCCCGGGCGAGTTCGCCGAAGCGCGTGCGGGTGAACAGCACGTAAAGCGCAAGCAGGATGAGGGCCGCCGCCGCCATCAGCACGAAACGGTAGACCGAATAGGAATAGCCGCCGACCACCACGCTGCCGAATGGCGTGCCGACGGCCCCCATGCTCGGCCCCAGCACGATCAGCGTGCCCTGCGAAACGATCAAGCTGATGCCCCATGTGGCGACGATGGTGTCGAGCGGCCGCTCGTACAGGCGGTGGATGATCAGTCGCTCGAGCACCACCCCGGCGAGCCCGGCCGCCAGCGCGCCGCACGCGATGGCGAACCCCAGCGGCACGCCGGCCCGTGCCGCCGCGCTCGTGACGTAGGCGCCGCACATGATGAACTCGCCATGCGCGAGATTGATCACCCCCATCATGCCGAAGATGACCGCCAGCCCGGCGGCGCACAGCACCAAAAAGGCGCAGGCGTCACCGAACTGGTAGAGAAAACCAAAGGCAGTGTCGAACACTGGTTGAAATCGCCTCTGATCGTTACTTCGGCGGCGGATTGCTGGGCGTATACTGCGCGTTGGGGTTCTTCTTGGTCAGATCGCAACCGGCGTCACCGAGCCAGTAGGGCTTGATGTCGCTCCATTCGTTTGGGAATGAGATCGAATGGTCGTCGTTGACCTTCGCCAGATAGATCGTGTGCGACATGTGCTGGCTCTTCGGATCGATGCAGACCTTGCCCTCCGGCGCGTCCATGCAGACGTCACCCTTGGCGATGATCTTGCGCAGATCGTCCCGCTTGGTCGAGCCATTGGCGCGCTCGATCATCTGCTTGTAGAGATAAACCGCAATATAGGAGTTCTCGGCCTCTTGGTTGATATACGGTTCGCTGGGGAATTTGGCGTGCCATTTCTTGACGAACGCCTTCGAGGCTTCGTTCGGAACCTCTTCGATCCAGTTGGTCGTCACGTACATGTTGGCCAGGCTCGGCGGCTTGAACCGCTTGTGCTCGTACGCTTGCCCGACGTTGACGGAGCTGCCCATCGGCACCTTGAGGTTCGCCGCCGCGGCCTGCTCGTAATAGGAGGCCTGTGCCGCGCCCACCAGCAGAGTGATCAGCACGTCCGGCTTGGCTTTCTGGATGTTTTGGATCGTGGACGAGAATTGTGACACGCCGAGCGGGATGAACTCCTCGCCGGCCATCGTGCCGCCGTTTTCCTTGACGATGTTGCGCACCCACTCGGCGGAGATTTGGCCGAAATTGTAGTCGGCGGCGATCGTGTAAACGTGCTTGCCGAACTTCTCCATCATCCACGGAATGAGCGTCGAGAACTGCTGTTCCGGCACCGCCCCGGTGACGATCATGTGCGCGTCACAAACGCCGCCTTCATATTGGTTGTTGTAGAACGCGAGGCCATTGAGCTGATCGACGATGGGGCGGTAGGCCTCCCGCGACGCGCTCGAGAACCCGGCGAACACCGCATCCACCTTGTCGCGCTGCAACACGCGCCGCATGAACTCCTGGTAGCGCGTGTTGTCCGACTGCGTGTCGTAGATCACGAGCTCGAGCTTGCGGCCGGCGATGCCGCCCGCCGCATTGATCTCGTCGGTGGCGAGCTGGATGCCATGGACTTTACCGATCGTGGCGAGCGCGAAGTCGCCGGACTGGTCCTCAAGCACGCCGAGTTTGATCGGGTCGGCCGCCCAGCTCGTCGCCGGGCTGCTGATCGCAAGGAGAGTGGCCGCTACCGTGGCCAACAGCCGGGTCCTGGTTCTCGACATCGTCGGTCTCCTGTGGAGGGTTACAAAGGGAATAGGCGTAGTCTTCCAAGCCGACCCGGCGCCGCATGCTCTCGCGGCGCAGATGGGCGTAGGCCTGCTCGTCGCACATGCCCTCTCGCATGAGCGCGATCACCGCTTTGATGACGTAGCGCCGCCCGCTCCGGCGCCGGTCGTGCTCGGCGACGCGGTCTTCCAGCCGGGCGAAGCGGGCATGATTGTTGACCGCCAGGAACAGCGACGAATACACCGAAGCCGGATGGATCGGCTTTCGCAACAGCGCCGTCGCGCCGACGTCCAGCAGCGCCTTGAGCCGGCTCGGCGCCTCGACGCCCACGACGCCGATGACCGGGCTCCGCAACAGCATGCGCCCTGGCGCTCCGAGCGCCGCCGGGTCGAACGCGCTATCGCCATCGACGAACAGCACGTCGCGCTCCGTCAGCGTGGTGTCGCCAATCTGCTCGATCCGGGCCAGCGTGACGCCGAGACGGGCGAGCGTCGTGGTCAACACCTCAGGGACCGGGTTCTGCGGCCCCCACCAGATGCCGCGAAAACCTCGGAAGTTCTGGATGGCGCGCGGGTTCGTCACGACGCGACGCGCAAGTTGGGCCGCGACGCGGCCGTCCAGAACCGAGGCGAGTTCCACACCAGATACGGGTCTGCCGCGACCGGCGCCGGCGCCTCCGTGAGGATCTCGAAGCTCATCTGCCTGGTCGAACGCCCGATCCGGGGCGTCAGCGCCGCGTGGCAGGTCTCCGGATCGATCCGGACCGGCCCTTGCGGCGCCTCCAGCGTCAACGACGTCGCGGCCCGCTTGACCGCGGCGCTGTCCGCGTCCGGCCCGGCGATCTCGAGCGCACGAGCCAGGATCTTGACCGCGACATAAGCAGCCTCCGCATCGGCGCAGACGATGGGGCCGCCGGGAAACCGAGCCAAATACTTCGCGATGAAAACGGCGTTCTCGGCGCGCTCGATGGAGGAGAAATACACGCTGGCGGTGATGTGCCCATCGGCCGCGTCCGGCCCGACCTCCGCCAACTCCGGTTCGGACAACGTGCAGCTAGCGATCGGGAGTTCGGCCGCCTGATCGATCCCGCACGCCGCGCAAGCCGCACGGAAATCGGCCATGAAGCGATACGTTGAGGTGCCGATGAGTGTGTTGAACACGAAAGACGGCCGCTCGGCGATGATCGTGTCGATCACCTGCCGGAAATCAGTCTCGCCCACCCCGAAATAACGTTCGGCGACGACCCGGCCGCGCATCGCGCCCAGCCGCTCGCGCAGGATCCGGTTATTCTCCCAGGCCCAAATATAGTTCGAACCGACGCAGAACGCGCGCGAACCGAACGCGCTTTGCATGTAATCGGCAAGCGGCAACAAATGCTGGTTGGCGACCGCTCCCGTGTAGATCACGTTCGGCGAGGATTCGAAACCTTCATAGTGCGATGGATACCAGAGCAGCGCATCGGCCCGCTCGAAATGGGGAATGCACTCTTTCCGGCTCGAGGATGTGTAGCAACCGACCACATGGCGGATCCCGCCAGCGAGCAGGTCCGCGCAAGCCTGTGCGTAGCGTTCGGGCCGTCCTGCCGGGTCGACGGCGTGCGGCTGCAGCACGAGTCCCGCGCTCGACGCGTTCACCTCCTCGACGGCAAGCAGCGCGCCGTTTCGCATCGCCCGGGAGACGATCGCGTAGGCTCCCTGCTCCGAGAACAAGATGCCGAATGGGACAGCAGTTTTTGCCAGCGTCGATGCTCGTTTCGTCGAGGACGCCGACCGCTGGGGAGCGCGGGCTTCGTTGCCCGGGGCGTCAGGTTGCTCGCACGGGGTGTGAGTTCGGCACCGCTGCCACACACCCCTTCATCGTCATCTCGGCTCAGCCCGCAACGGGCCGACAATCGAAACAGAGCAAAGATCGTGCCGCCAGTAAAGAGTTACCGCACCACGGCGGCACCGCGCCGGCGGCCGCGGCAATGAGAACAGAAACGCGGCAGTTGCACCATTTCGAAGCAGCGCCCCTGCCCCGAGTTACAACGCTGGGCCCTAGACATCGGCCATGCCTGCCCGCCCGCCCACCGACGGCCGGTTCCCCATCTCGGCTGAGGCGGCGGTCGCAGCCTGCCGAAGCGCCGCGGCCACCGGGCCGTCCAGCCGGGTGTCGAGGTGCGCGGCCGGTCCGAGCGCGGTCATCGCCGCGACCAAGCGGCCGTCATGGTCGAATACGGGCGCCGACATGCCCGCGAACCCGATATTGAGCAGGCTTTCCGAGGTGGCCAGGCCCACGCGACGGATCGTCTCGAGCGTTCGGCGCAAATCCGCACGGCCCTGCCGGCCCCTCGACTGCACGGCGAGCTGTTCCGCCTCCGGATAAAACGCGGCAAAGATGCGGCCCGAAGCCGAGCTGTCGAGCGGCAGGGCAAAGCCGATCCTGATGGACAGCGACACGCCGCGCGTCCCGTCGACCCGGCTGATGATCACCGGTCCCTGGCCCGACCAGACGGACAGATGCACAGACTCCCCGCACCGGTCCCGGAACTGACGCATCGGCGCCATCGCCGCCTTGCGCACGTCCAGGCGATCGAGCGCGGCCAGGCCAAGCGCCAGTGCATACGGGCCCAGTTCGTACAGCCCGTCCGCCGCTTGCTGCACCAGCCCCACGCTGCGGAAGCTGGCAAGATACGCGTGCGCCTGACCCGGCGACATGCCGGCCGCAGTCGCGAGCGCCTTCAGATGCATCGGCTCGCCGTTCTGCTCCAACGCGCGGATCAGAGCGAAGCCGATCACGATGGACTGGATCGAACGCGGCTCGGAAGCTGAGGCCTGGGTCACAAGCGTAGTCTAAGCCAGCCGGAAACGCGCTTAAAGATTTCTCCATTGACGAACTGCATTCGCACTCTGTATCCGGCCCTGAAGGGCAAGCCGCGCGAGATCCGATCGGAGCGGCACCGCTCACGATCGGGAGGCACACACGCATGGACCCGCGCATTCCTGACTTCCGCGCCGTCTTGGACAAATCCCGTCTCGCCGTTCCAGATCCGCCTGCTGGTTCTCGCCATCCTGCTGCTTCTGACGGACGGCTACGACACGCAGGCGATCGGCTATGTCGCGCCGGCGCTCACTGCCTTGTGGCACGTTCCCCGAGCCTCGTTCGGTCCCGTGTTCAGCGTCGGCCTCGTCGGCCTGATGGTCGGCGCCATGGTCTTCACCCCCATCGCCGATCGGTATGGCCCGCGCCGCGTGCTCCTGGCCTGCACCGTCGTTTACGGGCTGCTGACCCTGTGCACGGCGTTCGCGCCTTCGCGCGAAGTGCTGCTCGTGCTGCGCTTTCTGACGGGGCTCGGCTTGGGCGGAGCCATGCCGAACGCGATCGCCCTCGTCTCCGAATACGCGCCGACCCGCGTGCGCACGCTGATGGTTGCGGCCGCGGTGTGCGGCTTCTCGCTCGCTCGGCGCATTCGAGGCGGAGGCGAACAGGATGCGCGTCGCTCTGAAAGTGGTCAGGGAAAGCCGGGAAGGCTGCCGCGAGCGCTACGAAGCGGAACTCGTGCTCGTCCGTCCCGACCAATTCGTTGCCTGGGCCTCGGACGGCAGCGGCGTCGACGCAGCCGCAATCCTGAGAAAGGCCGTGGGCTCGCCCGGCCGGGAGGCATCCCGATGACAACGCGACCTCACGTCCTCATCGCGGGCGGCGGCATCGGCGGCCTCACCGCGGCGCTCGCTCTGCTGCGCCGGGGCTTCGACGTGGACGTCTTCGAGCAGGCCGCGGAGCTGCGCGAGGTCGGGGCGGGCGTGCAGGTCAGCGCCAACGGCTCCCGCGCGCTCTATGCCCTTGGCGTGGGCGACACCTTGGCGGCCTCGTCCTGCGAGGCGAGCGGCAAGGAGATCCGGCTCTGGAGCACCGGGCAGGCCTGGAAGCTGTTCGACCTCGGCGCGGAATCGGTCGCGCTATACGGCTACCCCTACTTCACCGTCTACCGCCCCGACCTGCTCGCCGCGCTCATCGAGGGGGTGCGGCGCGAGAAGCCGGATGCGATCCATCTCGGCACGAAGGTGGCCGGCTTCCGCCGGGAGGGAGAGCGCGTCCACCTCCGGCTCGAGGACGGAAGCGTTCGCAGCGGCGACGCCCTGGTCGGGGCCGACGGCATCCACTCCCGCATCCGCCATGGGCTGTTCGGGGAAGAGACGGCGAAGTTCACCGGCATGATCGCCTGGCGCGGGGTGATCCCGATGGAGCGGCTCCCAGCGCACCTCTCCCGACCCGTCGCGACCAACTGGGTGGGGCCGGGCCGCCACGTCATCAGCTACCCGCTTCGCCGGGGCGAGTTGATGAATTTCGTCGGCATCGTCGAGCGTTCGGATTGGCTGGTCGAGAGCTGGACCGCTCGGGGAACGACCGAGGATCTCGCCGCCGATTTCAACGGCTGGCACGAAGACGTCCAGACCCTCATCCAAGCCATCGATACGCCCTACAAATGGGCGCTGATGTTGCGAGGCCCGTTGCCGCAATGGACCCGCGGACGGATCACCCTCCTGGGCGACGCCTGCCACCCGACGTTGCCGATGCTGGCCCAGGGCGCGGTCCAGGCCATCGAGGACGGCTACGTACTCGGCCGGGCGCTCGCCGAGAGCAACGGCGTGAAGGCGGGCTTGACCCGTTATGAAAACGCCCGGCGGGACCGCACGGCGCGCATGGTCCTCGGCTCGGCGGAGAACGCCCGTCGCTTCCACAATCCCGAGCTGGCCGACCCCGCTGGCGCCCAGATCTACGTGGACCGGGAGTGGGCCGAGGATCGCGTGCGGGAGCGCTACGACTGGCTGTTCCGCTACCAGGTCGACACCGTACCGGTCTGACCGCCTTCAGCCCGCCCGTGCCGGCGCGCCTTTTCGGCAGGGTGGCAATCCTCAGTTCGACGCGGACCTATCCCGACAAGCCGCCATCACCTCCCGCGCGGTATCGGGGTCACTGGCCCGGGCGATGATCACGGCGCCTGCCATCATCGCGATCTGCCGTAATGCCCGTGCCTCGCGCATGCGCTGCGTACCCGTCGATCCTCGCGCGAGCAATGAGACCACGCGGCGGACGCCCATGCCGAACCGCGCCTTCATCTGCTTCGTTCCACGCGCGATGTCGATGCCGAGCGCGGCGATCGGACAACCCATCGACGGGGCATCCACGTGCTCGTTTGAGAGATAGGTCTTTCGGAAGTTGCCGGCCGTCGCAGCGGGCTCCTCATCGGGCTGCTTGGGCCCGAGCCATGCCAGCGTCTCCTCGAACGCACGATCAAGCGCCGCAATGAGCAGAGCTTCTTTCGTATCGAAATGCTTGTAGAAGCCGCCATGCGTCAACCCGGCATCCTGCATCACGTCGCCGACGCTGGCGCCCTCGATACCATCCCTGCGGAACAGCTTCGCGGCGCTCGAGATGATGCGCTCGTGGCTCCGTTCCTTCTCTTCTCGCGACAGTCTCATCTGAGAGAAAGATGTTAGTCGTCATCTACTCGGCAGTCAATCTAATTGCAGGTTTATCGCGCCGATCTTCACTAGCGACCTCTTTCAGCTTGACCCGCAGGAGGTCTGACGTCATTCTTTTGGATGTCATATGTAATCCTAACGCTCGGCCCCCTCCTGCAGGATGACCGCCATGCAACTCCCGAAAATCCTCGTGACCGGCGCAACCGGCAAAACAGGAGCCGCCATCGTCGGCAGGTTGCTGGAGAGGAGCGTTCCGGTCCGAGCGCTCGTCCACCGATCGGATGCGCGCAGTGACGCCCTCCGACAGCGCGGGGCCGAGATCGTCGTTGCCGACATGTTCGACCCGGACCAGCTGTCGGACGCGCTCGAGGGCGTGCAGCGCGCCTACTATCTGCCGTTCTTCCACCCCTACATGATCCAGAGTGCCGTCGCGTTCGCGATGGCGGCAAAGCAGGCCAAGCTCGAATCGATCGTGCACATGGGGCAGTGGCTTTCGCATCGCGCGCACCCGGCCATCATGACCAGGCAGACCTGGCTCGCTGACCACCTGTTCGCCGGCCTGCCCGGCATCGCGCACACGACCATCAATCCCGGCATGTTCGCTGACAATTTCCTCCGGGTGATGGACTTCGCAGCCCTGCTTGGCATCTTTCCCATCCTGACAGGCAACGGAAGGGCCGCACCTGTCTCCAATGAGGATCTCGCGCGCGTCGCGGTTGCCATCCTCATGCAGCCGGAACGCCATGGCGGGATGAGCTATCGCCCGACCGGCCCGAAGCTGCTTTCAGGCCGCGACATGGCCGCCATCGCCGCCACGATCGTCGGCCACCGCGTGATCCCGCTCCACCTGCCGTTCTGGATGTTCCGGAAGGTCGCGCGGCAACAGCGCATCAATCCGCTGGAGGTCAGCGGCTTCCGCTACTACGTCGAGGAGATGCGGCGCGGCACGTTCGAATTGGACGGCGGCGTGACTTCCGTCGCCGAGGACCTCACCGGGCAGAAAGCGGAGAGCTTCGAAACGACCGCGCGCCGGTACGCCGCAATGCCGTTCGCACGCCAAACACTCGGCAACCGCATCAGGGCCTTCGTCAACGCCAATCTGATCCCATTCTACCCCAGCGACGATCTCGACGAATGGGACCGGCAGAGGGGCTTTCCCGAGCCGCCCAACCCGACGCTCTCGATCGACGACAAGGAATGGCGCGATGAGCACCATCATCTCATGACCCGGCAGCCACGGCCGACGCTCGGCCTCGTCGCCGCCGAAGCATGAAGGCGCTCGAGCACCGTCTCCCGCCGCCGCTCCTGATGCTCGCAACCGGGGCGATCATGTCGGTGGCACTGCTGGACCAGGGAGCGCCGGCGTTGTCGGCGGCGTGGCGTTGGGGCTTGGCAAGCCTGTTCTTTGTCGCCGCTGGCCTGGTTGGTTTTCCGGCGTTCTCCGCGTTCGGCAAGGCGAAAACGACGATTAATCCCGTCGACATTGGGCAGGCTTCCAGCTTGGTGACTACTGGGATCTACGGCCTCACCCGCAACCCGATGTACGTCGCCCTCGCCCTGTTGCTGTGCGGCTGGGCCGCTTGGATTGCTCGGCCGCTACCCTTGCTAGGGCCGGTCGTCTTCTTCCTGTTCATCACACGGTTCCAGATCATCCCCGAGGAGCGTGCGCTGGCGGCGAAGTTCGGGGCCGCGTACGCCGACTACTGCCGAAACGTCCGGCGGTGGTTGTAACGATCCCATGCGCGCCCCCGTCATCCATGGTTGCGCCCCCTCCGTCGCCGCTGGCCAGCTCACATTGACGGCCCGACGCCCGACCCACTAGCCTTCGGCGAAATGCGTGGGGGAAACGACGTGTCGTTGTCGATCGGCCGACGGACCATTGTCGCGGGCGCATTGGCGGCGCCCTTCATCGTTCCATCCGCGAAGGCCGTGGCCCAAGGCCGCATGCTCAAGCTGACGCTCGCCGACAACGTCTCGAGCCCGGTCTACGCCATCGCCCAGCGCTTCGCCGCCAACCTCAACGAGAAGAGCGGCGGCGCCATCAACGTCCAGGTCTATGGCGCCGGCCAACTCGGCAGCCAGACCAACGCGCTGACCAGCCTGCAAACCGGCATCATCGATTTCGTGATCCACACGAACGGCTACATGGAAACGATCTTCCCCAAGCTCGCCGTGCTGGACCTGCCGTTCCTGTTCCGCGACGCAGCGGCAGCCGAGGCGCTGCTCGATGGCCCGATCGGCCAGGAATTGTTCGAGCCGTTCCCCGAACGCGGCATCTACGGCCTGTGCTGGGGCCACTGGGGCTGGCGCCCGTTCAGCACCACGACGCCGGCGCCCATGCCCAAACCCGCTGACATGGCCGGGCTCAAGGTCCGGATCCAGCCCGGCGCCATCTACGCCGAAACCTACAAGACGCTCGGTGCAATCCCGGTCGCCATCGACATCAGCGAGGTCTACCTCGCCCTCTCCCAAGGCGCGGTCGGCGCCGTCGAACTGCCGCTGATCTCCATGGTCGCCAACAAGCTGCAAGAAGTCGTCAAGCACACCAACGACAACCGGATGACCTACAATGCCGGCGCGCTGATGGTGTCTAAGCGCCGCTTCGATAGCTTCAGCCCCGAGCAGCAGGCCATCGTGCGCACCTGCGCCAAGGAGCTGTCGACCGATTGGCGCACCTCGGTGGCCGCGGCGACGGTCCAGGCCGAAGCCACCTTGAAAGCGGCCGGCGTGACCATCGGCCCCATCGACACGGCAGCCTTCGTTGCCGCTACCAAGCCGATCTACGCCATGTTCCGGCCGATCATCGGCGAAAAGCTGATGGACGAGGTCCTGAAGCAAGTAGGCAGCTGACCAGCATCGCCGCATGGAACTGAGCGACAACGCGGCCGGCCACCTGCCCGGCGGCCTCGTCGCGGGCGGCCCACGGCTGACGAACCTGCGCAGCGCCGTCCAGCGCGCCATCGACGCCATCCACCTCGTCGCGACCGCCATCGCCGCGGCGGCCATGCTCGTCGAACTCGTCATCATCCTGAGCGACGTCACGCAACGGGAATTCCTCAGCCGCTCCTTTCTCTGGGCCGACGAGGCTGCCAAGCTCGCGCTCTCGATCATCGCCTTCATCGGCGGGGCCGCCGCCTACCGGGCTCGGCAACACACCTCCGTCCGCGTCCTGCTCGACCGTATGCGGCCCGGCGCCGTCGACCTCACCCTCGCCAGCCTCGAATGGATCGTCGTTCTCACCGCGGCGATCGCGATCGGGCAGAGCGCGCTCCTGCTGCAGACGAACTGGACCACCCACACGCCCATCCTTCAGCTCAGCGTGAGTTGGATCGGGCTGCCGCTGCCGATCGGGCTCAGCCTCATCGCGCTCTTCGCCCTCGAGCGCCTCGCGCTTCAGCATCGGCCCGCCGTCGCCGTCGCCGCGCTGGTCATGGTGACCATCCCTACCGCCGCGATCGTAACCACGAACACGACGACCTTCTTCGCAGCCCACGATTCGCTCGCGCTCCTGCTGATGCTCGTCCTGTTCTTCGGCACGGTCCTGCTCGGCCTGCCCGTTAGTTTCGCGATGCTGCTCTCGACGTTGATCTATCTGACCATGACCGATGCGGCGCCCACCATCGCGGTGCCGCAGAACATGATCGACGGCACCGGCAACTTCATCCTGCTCGCGCTGCCATTCTTTATCTTTGCCGGGCTGATCATGGAGAAGGGCGGGATCAGCTTGCGCCTGGTTCGCTTCGCCATGGCGCTCGTCGGCAACATGCGCGGCGCGCTGCTGCAGGTCATGGTCGTGACCATCTACCTCGTCAGCGGAATCTCCGGTTCCAAGATCGCCGACGTTGCCGCGGTCGGTTCAGTCATGCGTGGCGAGATGCGGCGGCACGGTTACCCGCCCGAGCAGGGCGCCGCCGTCCTGGCGGCCTCGGCGGCCATGGCCGAGACTATCCCACCGAGCATCGCCATGCTGGTCCTCGGCTCCGTGACCCCGATCTCGATCGGCACGCTGTTCGTGGCCGGGCTGCTGCCGGCGGCGCTGATCGCGGTGTGCCTGATGGCGTTGATCGCGTTTCAGGCGCGCGGCCGGCGGGCGCCAGCGATGCTCGAGGGCAGCCGCCTCGCGGCCGTACCCCCGGCCATCCTGCCGTTGCTGATGCCGGTCGCCATGGTCATGGGCATCCGCTTCGGCCTCGCCACGCCCACCGAGGTCTCGACCTTCGCGGTGCTCTACGGGCTGATCCTCTCGGTGCTGGTCTACCGCGGTCTATCGTGGAGCGGTCTGCTCGGATTGACGCTGTCGGGCGCGATGTCGGCCGGCATGGTGCTGTTCGTCCTGTCCTCGGCGCAGTCCTTCGCCTGGGTACTCGCGGCGGCAAACCTGCCGCAGCAGCTCGTCGCGCTGCTCAACGAAGCTGGCCGGAGCCAGGCCGTGTTCTGGCTGGGCTCCATCGTATTGCTGATCTTGGTCGGCACCCTGCTCGAGGGATTGCCGGCCCTGATCATCCTGGCGCCGCTGCTGCTGCCGATTGCCACGGGCCTCGGCATCGACGCCGTGCAATACGGGATTGTACTGATCCTCGCGATGGGCGTCGGCGCCTTCATGCCACCGGTCGGAATCGGCTTCTACGTCGCGTCCTCGGTCGCCGGCAGCTCCGTCGAAGCGGCCGCCCGACAGATGGTGCCCTTCCTTGTCGTTTTGGTTCTAGCGATCGCGATCATCGCCTCGTTGCCCGGCATCTCCTTGATCGTGCCGCACCTACTCAACGGCCGCAGCTAATGGCAGTGACCGCGACGCGTCTGGGTACGTGACGCCCCGGCGGCCAGACCCAGCGCCAGCCCGGCATAGGCGACCGCCATCCCCTTCTTGCTCAGCACCAGCTCCCAGCCCGGCGTGAACCGCCGCGGCGTAGGCCCGTAATCGACCGCTGCCGCGATCACCGCCATCAGGGCCGCCTCGCCCAGCATCGGCATCGGCCCCGCCGCACGGCGCCGGGAGCGCCACGTCTCGAAGCACAGCGCCCAGAAGATGCAGGCGGCATGGTTCGTCGCGTAGCCGATGGCCGTATGCCGCAGATCGACATCCCGATACCCCGCCGCTGCGTCACCGTTGCGCCAATGGCTGGTCGCGTTGATCGGCTGCCACGCCCCCTTGCCCTCGGCCCGCGCCGCCACTGCCAAAGCCGCGGTCGAGGCGACACTGGCATAACTGCCCGATATCAGCCCGGACCGGATCACCGTGGACCATCGCATTTCAATGCACTCCTCACGGACAGAACGGGGCAACGCCGGCCGACATTCCACCCCGCCGGCGCGGGCACGGATCCGAGCGGTTCTCAGCCCCCCGCCAACTCGCGCCGGACGATCGCGGCACCTGCCACAAGCGCTTGGAGCTTGCCGAAAGCGCGGTCGCGCGGAAGATATTTCATGCCGCAATCGGGTGCGGGCACAATGCGCTCCGGGGAGACGTGCTCGAGGCCGCGGCGGATGCGCGCTGCGACGGTCTCGGCCGTCTCAATCTTCGGGCTCCCGAGGTCGAGCACGCCGAGCAGGATCGTCTTGCCCGGCAGATCGCGGAGGACGGCGAGATCGAGTTTCGGCTGCGCGGCCTCGATCGAGATCTGCTGCGCGTTGCATTCGGCGAGATGCGGCAGAATGGCGTAGGCGTGCGGCTTGTCCGCCACGACGTGCGCGTAGCCGAAGCAGATGTGCACGATCGTCGTGCCCTCGACGCCCTCGAGCGCGCGGTTGATCGCCTTCAGCCCGAAGCGGTGGCCGTCCTCGGGGAACTGCTCCATCCAGGGCTCATCGAATTGGATCACGTCCACACCGGCCCGTTTGAGGTCGTGCGCCTCGGCGTTGACGGCGTCGGCGTACGCCATCGCCAACGCTTCCGGGTCGCCGTAATACTCGTCTTTGGCTTGACGGGACATGGTGTATGGACCGGGCAGCGTCATCTTGGTGACGCGGTCGGTATTGGCGGCCAGGAAGGCGGCGTCGCGGGTTTCAACGGGGCCGCGGCGCCGAATCGGGCCGGTCACGCGGGGCACGAGGGTGGGCTTGCCGGCGCGGCCGATGACTTCCGCCGGGTTGTCGAGATCGACACCGTCGAGGGCCAGCGCGAAGCGGTTCGAGTAACTCTCGCGCCGCGCCTCCCCGTCGGTCACGATGTCGATGCCGGCGCGTTCCATGTCGCGGATGGCGAGCAGCGTGGCATCGTCCTGCGCGCCCTCGAGCATCGGCTCGGCAACGCGCCAGATCTCGCGGGCTTGCGTCCGGGGCGGCAGCCTCCCGGTGAGGACGTCCCGGTTCACCAGCCAGTCGGGTTGTGGGTAGCTACCCACGACGGTGGTCGGCAGGAGGGGCAGATCTCTCAAGATGAACTCACTGTTTGAGGGCGGCGCACTTGCCTTCGGCGAGCGGCCGGAAGGCTTCCGCAGCCGGGATGGTCGCGACCCGGTCGTACACGTCATAGGGCTCTTTGGACTGCGCCGGGCTCTTGACCCGGAATAGGTAAGTGTCGTGCACCATGCGTCCGTCGGGCCGCAGCGTGCCGTTGCGGGTCAGCAGGTCGTCGACTGGCAGTTCGTGCAGCTTGGCGATCACGGCATCGGTCGCCGTGCTGTGGGCGGCGGCAACGGCGCGGAGGTAGGCGCGGGCAACGGAGTAGTCGCCCGCTTGGATGTTGGACGGCATCCGGCCACCATTGCGGGCGGCGAAGCGGCGGGACCATTCGCGGGTGCGGTCATCGAGGTCCCAGTAGGACGCTTCGTTGACCAGAATGCCCTGCGCGGTCTCCAGGCCGAGCGCGGCGATGTCGGGAACGGTCAGCACGAACGAGACGAGCTGCTGCTTGCCGGTGCCGATGCCGAACTCGCGGGCCTGCTTGACGGAGGTAATGAGGTCCGTGCCCGTGTTGCCGAGCGCGATCACGTCCGCACCCGAAGCCTGCGCCTGCAGCAGGAACGGCGAGAAGTCGCCGGAGAAATTGAAGGGGTGGCTGACCGAGCCGATTACGGTGGCGCCCGCCTTCTCGAGCAGCGCCGTGGCGTCCGCCTGGAGCGACTTGCCGAACACGTAGTCGGCGGTGATGAAAAACCATTTCTGGCCGGGCTTGGCCAGCGGGCGCACGATCCCGGCGGCCTGGCCGTACGTGTCCCACATCCACATCACGGAGGTAGCGGGCGCGCAATCCTCGCTGGTCAGGCGCGCGGTGCCGCCCGAGAACAGCGCCACCTTGTGGCGCGCCGCCGCCTCATGCTGGACGGCAATCTGCACCGTGGCCTGCACGATGTCGGCCACCGCGGTCACGCCCTTGTTGTCCCACCAGTCGCGCACGATGCCGACGGCCACGTCCGCCTTGTTCTGATGGTCGGCGGAAATGACCTCGACCGTCATGCCCTTGCACTCGGCCGCGAGACAGTCCTCGGCGGCCATCTCGACGGCCAGCACGGCGCCCTGGCCGGTTTGCGCCGACAGCGATCCGTTCATGTCGGTGATCACGCCGATCTTCACCGGCGGTATGGGCTGTGCCGCCGCCTCCGTGGCGGCGAGTAGCAGGGCAAGGAGAAGGGTGCGCATCGTGTCCTCCGAACGGCTCTTGGCGGCCGCGTTTCGTTGCTAGCTTGAAATCGGGCGGTTTATTCGGCGGCGAGCAGGCTGGACGGGTCGGCGCCGACCCGGCTGTTCTCGTCCCCGGCGACGGCCCGAGCCAGGGTGAAATCGTAGTGGATCGATCGGAGCCCGGGGAACGGAGAGCCCGGCACGTCCGGCGCCGGGTGTACGATGAGGGATTGCGACACCCCGAAAACCGTGTCGGTCTCGATATATTGATCGTAGCCGTAATAAAGCGCGGTAACCAACTCGCGGTAGCCCGGCGCGCCGATGAGAAAGTGCGTGTGCGCGGGGCGGCAGCCATGGCGACGCTGCGCCCCGATCATCCTGCCGACCGGACCGTCGAGCGGGATGGTGTAGCCCAGCGGCAAGGTGGCGCGGAACCAGTAGCGGCC
>JAVVHH010000027.1:0-33735 GCA_032249615.1 Acetobacteraceae bacterium | reverse complement strand
GGTGGTTGGCGATGAGGGCACCTTGCGCGTCAGCCCCGGCTTCACCCTCAGCGGCGGCCTGCGTCATGAACTCACGGTCGGCGGGAGCACGACGGAGACCGACTTCCGGGCGATCGACCAGTTTGCCGGCGAAACCGCTTACTTCTCGGAGTGCATCCTGCTCGGCACCGATCCGGAGCCGGATGGGGAGGAGGGCCTTCTCGACGTTCGGATTCTGGCCGCGATCGAGCGGGCGCTCGCCACCGGACGGGCGCAGGAGCTCACGCCGACGTACAGAAGCAAGCGCCCGCTGCTCGATCAACGCTCCGACTTCCCGCCCGTGACGCCGCCGAGCCTGATTCACGCCGCGCCGCCCGAGGGATAGCGCTGCGCGCGAAAACATTGAACAATAATCGGGTTAAGGGAGGATAAAGAATGGCTCGAGTAGCTCTCGTCACCGGAGGCACCCGCGGCATCGGCGAGGCCATCAGCACGGCGCTCAAGCAAGCTGGCCGCAACGTCATCGCGAGCTACGCCGGCAACGACACCGCCGCGAAGGCCTTCACCGAGTCGACCGGGATCCCGGTCATCAAGTTCGACGCCGGCAACTACGAAGCCTGCGAGGCCGCGGTCAAGCAGATCGAGTCCGACCAAGGACCGATCGAGATCCTGGTCAACAACGCCGGCATCACGCGGGACTCGACCATCGCCAAGCAGACCCGGCAGATGTGGGACGACGTGATGGATACGAACCTCGGCTCCTGCTTCAACCTCTGCAAGCTGACGTTCGAGGGCATGCGCTCGAAGAAGTTCGGCCGGATCGTCAACATCGGCAGCATCAACGGCCAGGCCGGCCAGTATGGGCAGGTCAACTACGCCGCCGCCAAGTCCGGTATCCACGGCTTCACCAAGGCGCTCGCCCAGGAAGGTGCGCGCTTCGGGATCACCGTGAACGCGATCGCGCCGGGTTACGTCGATACGGAAATGGTCCGCGCCGTGCCGCCGGACGTGCTGCAGAAGATCGTCGCCCGCATCCCCATGGGGCGCCTCGGCCATGCGGCGGACATCGCCCGCGGCGTGTGCTTCCTGACCGCCGACGATGGCGACTTCATCACCGGGTCGACGCTGTCCATCAACGGCGGGCAGCACATGTATTGACTATGCCGACTGCCGTCTCGCTCGAAACCAAGCTGGCGGGCGTCGCCGACCACTGGACGCCCAAGATCGTCACCCGGTTCAACGGGCACGACGTCATGGTGGTCAAGGTGAAGGGCGAGTTCGTCTGGCATGCGCATCCCGAAACCGACGACTTCTTCCTGGTTCTCAAGGGGGCGCTCACCATCCAGTTGCGGGACGGCGAGGTCCGCCTTGGCCCCGGGGAGCTGTATGTCGTGCCGCGCGGGGTCGAGCACCGGCCCGTCGCCGAGGAGGAGACCCACCTGCTGCTGATCGAGCCGGAAGGCACGCCCAACACCGGCGACGACGCCACCGCGGTGGCTAAGGATTATATCTGATGGCAATCGAGGCAGCGTCATGAGTTTCGTGTTCGATCCGGCCCCCGCCCCCTCCGTGGCCGTCGCCGGCTCGGCCGACCGGTTTCCGGTGCGCCGGATCTTCTGCGTCGGCCGGAACTACGCGGCGCATGCCCGCGAGATGGGCAAGGACCCCGATCGCGAGCCGCCGTTCTTCTTCCTCAAACCCGCCGATGCCGTCGTCGACGATGGCGCCACGATCCCGTATCCGCCGGAAACCGCCAACCTACACTACGAGGCCGAACTGATCGTCGCGATCGGCAAAGCCGGGTCCGACATCGCGCCGGAGGACGCCCTCGAATACGTCTGGGGCTACGGAATCGGCCTCGACATGACCCGGCGCGACCTCCAGAACGCCGCCAAGGATCTGGGCCGCCCCTGGGATTGGGGGAAGGGCTTCGACCGGTCCGCGCCGATCGGCCCGATCCACCCGGTTGCATCGGTCGGCCACATCGAGAGCGGCCGCATCTGGCTCGCCGTGGATGGCACGACGAAGCAGGATAGCGACATCTCCAAGCTGATCTGGCCGATCCCCGACGTGATCAGCATCGCCTCCCGCTCGATGGAGCTCCGCCCGGGCGATCTGATCATGACCGGCACGCCCGAGGGCGTCGGCCCGGTAAAGCCCGGTCAGACCATGGCTGTCGGCATCGAGGGGCTCGGCGAGATCACGATCCGCATCGGCGGCTGAGGTCAGGCCGCCGAGCCCAGCCGGGCCGCGGTGCCGTCCAGCACCACGCCGTCGCGCGCGAGGCCAGCGATCTCCGCCTCCCCATAGCCCAACTCCCACAGGATGGCGGGGCCATGCTCGCCCAGCATCGGCGGGGGTTTGGTCACCTCCCGGGTGACTGCGGGGTAGGAGATCGGCTGCGCCACCGCATTCAGCGGGCCGAGATGCGGATGCTGGTAGGCCATGACGATGCCCCGCGCCGCCGTCTGCGGATGGGCGAGCGCTTCGGCCAAATTGTGGATGGGCGCGCAGGGCACGCCCAAGCCGGTCAGCAGCGTGAGCCACTCGTCCCGGGGGCGCCGCCGCACGATCTCCTGCACGAGGCCGACGCACTCCGCCCGGTGCCGGGCACGGTCCGGGCTGGTGCGGAACCGGGGGTCGGCGGCGAGGTCGTCCCGCCCGACCGCCGTGCAGAACCGCTGCCAAAGCTTGTCGTTCGCCACCCCGATCAGCAGCGGCAGGTCCGACGCTTCGAAGGCCTGGTAGGGCACCAGCGCCTCGTGTCCGGAGCCGCTTCGTTCGGGCAATGTGCCTTTCTCCCAGTAGCTCTGGAAGTTGGGGGCCAGGAAGGCCATCGCGGTTTCGAACAGCGAGACGTCCAGCCGGGTCCCCTTGCCGGTCCGCCCCCGCTCGAGCAGGGCGGCGAGGATGCCCGATAGCGCGTGCATTCCCGTCGTCTGGTCGATGGGGGAGATGGGGCTGCGCACGGGCTCGCCGCCGGGATAGCCGGTCATGTCCATCATGCCGCTGAACGCCTGCAGGATCACGTCGTAACCGGCCGCCGCCGCCATCGGCCCGGTCCGCCCGAAACCCGAGATGCTGCAATAGATCAGCCGCTCGTTCAGCGCCCGCAGCGTGGCCTCGTCGATCCCGAGCCGTTCGGCCACGCCGGTGCCGTAGCTCTCGATTACCACGTCCGCCCGCGCGGCGAGCTTGTGCACGATCGCCCGGCCAGCCTCGGTCTTCAGGTCGACCGCGAGGCTGCGCTTGTTGCGGTTGACGGCCAGGAACACCGCCCCGGTGCCCTCTCGCAGCGGCGGCCAGTGGCGGGTGTCGTCGCCGCCCGCGCAGGGCTCCACCTTGATCACCTCGGCGCCGAACTCGCCGAGATATTGGGCGCAGAGCGGGCCTGCGAGGACCTTGCTCAGATCAAGCACCCGAATTCCCGCGAGCGGGGTCATGTCCGCCCCGCGATCGCCAGCACGCGCCGGGCTTGTTTGAGGTGCGGCATGTCCAGCATCATGCCGTCCAGGCCGACGACGCCCGTGCCCGGCGAGGCCGCGAAGGCGTCGACCACGCGCTGCGCGTGGGAAACCTCGGCTGCGTCGGGCGTGAACGCGTCGTTGATGATGGGCACCTGGTCCGGATGGATCGCCAGCCGCCCGGTGAACCCAGTTTGCCGGCTGGCCCGCGAATCGGCGGCCAAGCCGGCGGAGTCGCGGAAGTCCGGATAGAGCGTGTCCAGCGGCTGTACCTCGGCGGCGACGGCGCCGGCCAGACACAGGGCGCGGACCATCTGGTAGGGGAAAGCGAACTTCCCGTCGGCGTCCCGGTTCGTGCTGGCGCCCAGCGACGCCGATAGGTCTTCCGCGCCCCAGGTCATGCCGGCGAGCCGTTCGCTGCAGCCGGCGTAACTGCCGAGGGTGAAGACGGCGCCGGCCGTTTCCGTCGAGATCGGGATGATCCGTATGGAGCCGGCCGGCACGCCCTCACGAGCTTCCAGAGCGCTCAGGTAATGGTCCAGCGTGGCGACGTCCGCGCCCGAGAGCGGCTTGGGGAGCAGGATTCCGTCGGGGCGGCCACCGACCACTGCCGCCAGGTCGGGAAGGGCCTGCGGCGTCGACAGCGGGTTGATCCGCACCCAGAGTTGACGCGCCGACCGGTCCGGATGCGCCTCGAGATACTCCCGCACCATCGCGCGGGCGGTCGCGGTCCGCTCCGCCGCGACGGAGTCCTCGAGGTCGAGAATGAGCGCATCGGCCGGCGATCCCGCTCCCTTGGCCAGCTTCCGCTCGCTATCCCCCGGGACGAACAGCATCGATCGTAGCATGGCATTCCCCTCAGTAGGATTTCGGCAGCCGAAGCACCCGCTCGGCGATGTTGCTCAGGATGAGCTGCTCGCTGACCGGCGCGATCTTCGCGATCAGGCTTTCGCGCAGCATGCGCTCAACATGGTATTCCTGCGCATAGCCCATGCCGCCATGCGTCATGACCGCTTGCAGGCAGGCCCGGTAGCCGGCCTCGGCGCCACTGAGTTTCGCGGCGTTGGCCTGAGGCCCGCACGCTTGCCCCGTATCATATAGCCAAGCGGCCCGCAGGCACGCGTAGTAGGCGTTTTCCAGCTCGATCCAGTTTAGCGCTAGCGGATGCTGGATGCTCTGGTTCTGGCCGATCGGTCGCCCGAACACGACGCGGTCGCGAGCGTAGTCCGTCGCCCGGCCGAGCGCCCACTGCCCGATCCCGACGGCCTCGATTCCGACCAGCACCCGCTCCGGGTTGAGGCTGTCCAACAGGTAGCGGAAGCCGTGCCCCTCCGTGCCGATCCGGTCCTCGTCCGGCACCTCGAGTCCATCGAAGAAGACCTGGTTCGAATCGACCGCGTGGCGGCCCATCTTGTGGATCAGCCGCACCTCCACGCGCGACCGGTCGAGCGTCGTGTAGAACAGGCTCAACCCGTCCTGCGGGCGGACGCACTGTTCGATCGGCGTGGTGCGCGCCAGCAGCAGGATCTTGTCGGAGACCTGCGCCGTCGAGGTCCAGATTTTCTGGCCGAAGATTCGGTAGCCGCCCTGGACCGCGTCCGCCCGGGTCACCGCCCGGGTCGTGTCGAGGCCGGCATCCGGCTCCGTCACGCCGAAGCACGCCCGCTCCCGGCCCTCGATCAGCGGCGGCAGCCAGCGCTGTTTCTGCGCCTCGCTCGCATGCACCACGATGGGGTGCGGCCCGAAGATGTTCATGTGGACCGACGAGGCCGCCGCCTGGCCGCCGGGCGAGCGTGCGATCGTGTGCATCATCAGCGCCGCTTCCGTGACCCCCAGCCCGGCGCCGCCATACGCCTCCGGCATTGCGATCCCCAGCCAGCCGCCGGCCGCGACGGCCTCGGCGAACGCATGCGGAAATGTGGCGGTTTGGTCCCGCTCGAGCCAGTAGCGTTCGTCGAACCCGGCGACGATGCGGCCGATCGATTCTTGGAGCGCCGCCTGTTCGGGCGTGAGCGCGAAATCCATGGAGCCTCCCCTTTCGGGGCAGTCCACTCCGCGCGTCCGGCGGGCGCAAGCCTGTGTATCGCAAAGCTGCGTTGGTCGGGGCGAGAGGATTCGAACCTCCGGCCTCTTGCTCCCGAAGCAAGCGTACTACCAGGCTGTACTACGCCCCGACTGAGGCGCCGCGTATAGCCCCGGGGCTCCCCCCGGGCAAGGCCCGAACTTGCATGCCCGCTCGCGCGTTCTCCCACCGGCAAAAGGAGTGCGAGCATGAGCGACAAGAAGCCGGACACGACCGACACGAGCGTCACCGGGACGGTGGGCGCGCCCAACCCCAAGACGGGCAGCGCGGACGCCGCGCGGGGCCTGGGTGGCCATAGCAAGGACGCGAGCCACGAAAAGGGCGCGCCGGCCAGCTACGTCGAGAACGGCAAGCCCACCGGCGCCTGATCAGGCGGCCGCCAGCCGGCTCTGGTAAATCCGGAGCTGGACGGTGGCGGCCTCGAGAAGCGGGCTGGGGAGCCCGAAGCCTTTCGCCCGGGCCGCCATGTCGCCCAGAATCTGCTCGGCTTCGACCGGAAGCCCGCCCGTCAGGTCGCGATACATCGAGGTGGCGAAGGGTGAGCCGGAGGCGGTGAGCGTTTTGCGGATACGGTCGTCCGTCGCCTCGCTCGGCGGGTAGCCGGACACGGCGGCCACCGCCATCACTTCGCTGACGAGCGCCAGCGCCAGCGCCACGCCGCCGGGGACGGCTTCGATGTCGCCCACGGTGCCGCGGAGCAGGCAGGTGAGCGCGCCGCCGGAGGCGAGCAGCATCCACTTGTTCCACATCTCCTGCATGATCTCGGTCGAGGCGCGCGCCTTGAACCCGGCGCCCTGCATCCCGGCATCGAGTGCCGCGATCCGATCTGAGCGCGAGCCGTCCCGCTCGCCGTAGACGATCTCCTGGAACGGGGCGAGTTGGGCGATGCTGCCGTCCGGGCGGAGGGTGGACGCCACCAGGCACACACCGCCGAGCACCGGCCGCTCGCCGAAGCGGGCGATCAGCGTGTCGAGATGCCGCATGCCGTTGAGGAACGGCACGATGACCGTGTCGGGCCCGACCGTGGCGGCGATGTCGTCCAGCGCCGGCTCGAGCCCGTAGGCCTTCAGCGCCACGATGGCGACGTCGAACGGGGCCGTAGGCGCGCCGCTCAGCAGGAGCTGCGGCGCCAGCGTGAGGTCGCCGTGCGGGCTACTGATTACCAGACCGGTGCGGCGCAGCTGCTCGGCGCGGGTGGGGCGGACCAGGAAGGTGACGTCACGCCCAGCTTCGGCGAGACGGGCGCCGAAATAGCCGCCTGTCGCACCGGCGCCGACGATGAGGATTCGCATGAGCTCGCTCCCGAATGAGGCTTCTGGATACGCCGCGGCCGGGTCGCTTGCCAGATGAGGGCCGGTCTCATACCAGTGGCGGTATGTTCGACCTGCCGAAGACGAGCGCCAATTACGCGCCTCTCTCGCCGCTCAGCTTCATCCGCCGTGCTGCCGACGTGTTCCCCGAGCGCGTGGCGATCGTGCATGGCGAACTGCGGCAGAGCTGGTTCGACACGTATCGGCGCTGCCGCCGTCTAGCGGGCGCGCTCTCGGCCCATGTGGGGCGGGGCCAGACGGTGGCTGCGATGCTGCCGAACACGCCCGCGATGGTGGAGGCGCATTTCGGTGTGCCGATGGCAGGCGCGGTCCTGAATGCGCTCAACATCCGGCTCGATGCCGAGACGATCGCCTACATCCTCGAGCACGGCGAGGCGCGGGTGGTGCTGGTCGACCGCGAGTTCGCCGGCGTCATGGGCCGGGCTCTGGCGCTGTTGCCGGAAGCGGCGCGTCCGTACGTCGTCGACGTCGAGGATGCGCTGGCGCCTGCGGGCGAGCGCGTCGGGGCCGTGACGTACGAGGAGTTTCTAGCAGCAGGCGACCCGGAGTTCGCGTGGTCGCTCCCGCCCGACGAGTGGGATGCGATCGCGCTCAATTACACCTCGGGCACGACGGGCAAGCCGAAGGGCGTCGTCTATCATCATCGCGGCGCGTACATGAACGCGGTCGGCAACGTGCTGACCTGGGCGCTGCCGCACCATCCGGTCTATCTCTGGACGCTGCCGATGTTCCACTGCAACGGCTGGTGCTTTCCGTGGACAGTGGCGGCCATGGCGGGGACGAACGTTTGCCTGCGCCGGGTCGAAGCGGTCGCGATCCTCGATGCGATGGACCGGCACGGGGTGACGCATCTTTGCGGCGCGCCGATCGTCATGGGCGCGGTGCTGAACCATCCGGGCGTGCAGAAGCGCCAGCACCCGGTGCGCATGATGACCGCGGGCGCAGCGCCGCCTGCGGCGGTGCTGGAAGGCATGGAGCGGCTCGGGTTCGAGATCACGCATGTCTATGGGCTGACGGAGGTGTACGGTCCTGCCACGGTCTGTGCCTGGCACGAGGAGTGGGACGGGTTGGACGACGAGAAGCGCGCGGCGATCAAGGCGCGGCAGGGCGTCGCTTACCCGGTGCAGGAAGGCGTCATCGTGGCGGACCCGAAGACCACTGCCCCCGTGCCGCGGGACGGGCGCACGATGGGCGAGATCCTGATGCGCGGGAACATCATCATGAAGGGCTACCTGAAGAACCCGGCGGCGACCGACGAGGCGTTCGCCGGCGGGTGGTTCCATACCGGCGACCTCGCGGTCTGGCATCCCGACGGCTACATTGAGATACGGGACCGCTCCAAGGACATCATCATCAGCGGCGGCGAGAACATCTCGACGATCGAGATCGAAGACGTGCTGTACCGGCATCCGGCCGTGCTCGAGGCGGCCGTGGTCGCGCGGCCCGACCCGAAATGGGGCGAGACGCCTTGCGCGTTCGTCACGCTACGGGCGGGGGCGGACGCAACGGCGGCGGAGATCATCGCGTTCTGCCGCGACAGGATGGCGCACTTCAAGGCGCCGCGCACCGTGGTGTTCGGACCGCTGCCGAAGACCAGCACCGGCAAGATGCAGAAATTCGCCCTGCGCGAGCAGGCGCGGCAACTCGACCTGTAGAATGCCGCGCCGAGGCGCGGCAAATGGAGACCTAGGATGCCGCAACCCGACCACGTGACTGCGCTCGACGAGGCCGACGAGCGCACGCTGCCGGACGATCTGCAGCCCTACTTCCAGAAGTGCCGCGACAAGCTGGGCTTCGTGCCGAACGTGCTCCGCGCCTGGCTGATCCGGCCGGAGAAGCTCCGCAATTTCATCAAGCTGTACGACGAGCTGATGCTCGGGCCATCCGGGTTGTCCAAGCTCGAGCGCGAGATGATCGCGGTGGCCGTCTCGTCGTGGAACCGCTGCTACTATTGTCTCGTCGCCCACGGGGCGGCGGTGCGGAAGATCTCCGGCGACCCGCAGATGGGTGAGATGCTGGCCTTCAACTACCGCGTCGCCGAGTTGCCGACCCGGCAGCGTGCGATGCTAGACTTCGCCATCAAGCTGACGGAGAGCCCGCACGAGGTGGCCGGACCGGACCGGGACCGGCTCAGCCAGCACGGGTTTTCCGACGAGGACATCTTCGACATCTGCGAAGTGACCGGATTCTTCAACTACACCAACCGCGTGGCGCATGGGGTCGATATGATGCCGAACCCGGAATACCACACGCTGGGCCGTTAAGGGTCGGAGCGTCGAGCTCAGCCCTTCACTGTGTGTGTGGTGCGCCTGCCGCATTCGCGGAGGCTGCAGCGACCCGCCACACCGTGTTGCCGACGTCATCGGCAACGAGCAGCGCGCCTGTCTTGTCGATTGCGACGCCGACCGGCCGGCCGCGCGTCTTGCCATCCGCAATGAAGCCCGTGACGACATCCTGGGGCGTGCCGGTCGGTCGGCCGTCTTGGAAAGGAACGAACACCACCTTGTAGCCTACGGGCGGATCGCGGTCCCAGCTGCCGTGCTCGCCGATAAAGGCGCCGTTGTGATACGGTGCCGGTAGACCGTTGTCTTGGCTAAATATCAGGCTAAGCGGCGCCACGTGGGATCCAAGCCCGTAATCCGGCGGGATTGCCGAGGCGACGAGGTCCGGCCGCTGCGGCTGGACGCGGATGTCCACATGCTGGCCCCAGTAGCTGTACGGCCAGCCGTAGAAGTGATGAGCGCGTCCGTCACGAACGTTGCAATCAGCAACGTGGCGCCTGCGGCAACAACAAGACGCTGCCGCCGCTCGCAGGCTGAGCGCCATGATGGTGAGCGCCGGGTTGGCAGGCATTGCGCTCGGGAACACCGAGTTGTCGCAGACCCAAAGGTTCGGCACCTCGTGGGCTGCGGCCGACCGGGTCGACGACGTTCGTGTCGGCATCGACCCCCATGCGCCAGGTGCCGATCGTGTGCGCCACGCGCGGACAGGCCCATATGTCGCTCGCGCCCGCCGCCTCCCAGACAGAGGCGATGAACCGGATCGCGTGGCGGTTCATCGCCTTCTCGTTATCGCCGCAACTGAAGGTGATGAGCGGCTTTGCCACCCCGGTGTGGTCCACCTCATCGGACAGGGTGAGGCGATTGCCTTCCGAGGGGAGGCATTCGCCATTGAACCAGAGCGCTTGCCGCCCCGTGCTCGCCCTTCTGCACGTTCGCGAGCATGGCATCCTGCGTCGCCGGGTCGAGCCCGGCAAAGCCGGCGAGGGCTTCCAACGCGCTCCGGTAAGCCTCGCCATCGGGCGCCAGCGCGGCAAAGTGCCATCCGTCGCCCGACCCCTCCGCGAGCGCCCTGTCCAGACGTTGCGCGACGTCGACGCGGTCCTGCGGGAGCACCCGGACGGCCCGCAGCGTGGCGAAGGCGCCGGCGTTGAACATCTGCGGCGTGTAGGCGATCTCGTCGGGCTCGGCGCGGGCGAGCAGGGCTTCGCGTGTTTCGGCGCTGACGCGATCCGACTGGATCAGGGCGAGGTAGGCGGCGTCCCGGGAGCCGTTCAACGAATGTGCTCTTCGATCAGGGACGCGACCCGGGCGGGCTGCTCCAGCGGCAGCAGGTGTTTCGTTTGCGGCAGGTCGATCTGTCGGCTGTCGGCGAAGTGCGGCGCCACAAGGCTGCGCTGAGCCTCAGGGCCGAGGCACGGGTCGTCGGTGCCAGCCAGGATGAGGGTGGGTCTGCGCAGCGAGCCGACACGGTCGGACCAATCCCCTCCTGGCTGCCGCCAGTCAGCCAGTCGCGCCAACGGTGCGAATCGGCCCGCAGCACGTCGCCGATGGCGACCTCGTTCAGGGCGGCCGACAGATGGGCCGAGACGTTGTCATCGACGAAGCCCTGCGCTTGGCGCTGGTTCGTCGCGCGATCGGATTGGAAGAACGCCAGCATTCGCCGCCGCGTCGCTTCCTCCATCGGCTCCGGGGAGGGAGGCGACCCGGCCATGACGACGATCTTCTGCAGCCCGGTCAGCTCGGCGGCGCCGTCCTCCGCTCGGCGGGCGACGACAGCGGCGACCTTGGCACCCATGCTGTGGCCCACCAGCACGTAGTCGGACAGTCCGGCCCGACCAATCCCGAAGGCGACCGCGTCAGCCATATCGGCGACGCTATCTCCCGGTGCGTCCGCCTCGTCCCCGAAGCCCGGCAGGTCCACCGTCAGGGTCGAAACCTCCTGCTCGAAGCAGTCGATCACCGGCTGCCAGGTGCGGGCGCTGCCCCCGAGCAAGTGCAGGAACACGAGGGTCGGGGGTTGTTTCATGACCGGGACATGAGGCCGCGGGCGGGATCGTCTAGGCGGGCCGCTCGCGAAGCCCCGCGCCGATCATGGAGAGTTAGTCCGGGAAGCGCGGGAGCCTGTCGTCGCCGGGCGGCTGGTATCGGCAGGCGTTCATCTGCATCGCGAGGAAGCCGTAGTAGCCGCTGATACCGACGAGGTCGACCACGGCCGGCTTGCCGAAGCGCTGCTCGGCGCGGGACCACGTCGCGTCAGACACGCGCTTGAACTGGTGCAATTCGGTCGTGAAGTCATAGACGAGCGCCTCGTCGTCACTCATTTTCGGCGGGCGGCGGCCGTCGCGGATCGCTGCGATCGTGTCGGCGGCGATGCCGACCTTGGCAGCGATCGGAGCGTGGGCGTGCCACTCGAAATCCTGCGACCAGTGACGCGCGACCACCAGGATGACCAACTCGGAAAGGGTGGTGCCGATTCCGGAATGGTAGCGGAGATACTCGCCGACGGATTGCGCGAGCAGCATGAGCCGGGGCGAGTGCATGAGCGCCTCGTAGGGCCCGAACGGATCGATCCCCCGCGTCTCGCGAAAGGATCGGGCGGCCTCGCGCTGCGCCTCGTCATACGCCGCCGGCGCGAGGGTCGGCAGGCGCGGCGAGCCCGCCATCAGAACAGGCCGCTGAACAGACCGGCGCGGCGGCGCTGGATGATCGGCGTATCGCCGCTGTCGAGGTCTTGGCCGAGGGCGGCGTTCTGGCGGAGGCGCTGAGCCTCGCGCGCCGGGTCGACGGCCGTGCCGGCCGCGGGCGTCGGGCGCCAGAACATGAGGCGGTCGGCGAAGCTGCGGCTCGGCGTGTCGATCGCGGCGTCGCTATTGACCTCGGCGCGGATGTTGGCCGGCGCCGGGCGGCCCGCGGCGGCCACGAGGGCCTGTTGCCCGGGGCTCAGCGCGCGCGGGGCGGGGGTGTTCAGCGATTCGGGGACAAGGGCCGCTTCGGCCTGCTGCGATCCGCTCAGCTCTTGCGGCCGGGCCGCGCCGGGGCGGGGCGGCCGCAACGTGAAGTCCGGAGGCATGGACAGCGGGGCGCGCGTCGTGACCTGGAACTCGTCAGGAGCGTCGCGGGTTAGGCCGAAGGTGCGGGTCAGCTCGTCCCCGGTGCACGCCGCAAGCGCGAGCACGCTGGCCAGCGCCACCACACGATATCGTTTCCTCATGGGGCCGTGTCTTACTGCCGCAAGCCCGGCGTCTGCAAGCTCGCGCGCTGCGGCCGCAGCCCGTCCAGGATTAAAACGGCGACACCACACACGATCGCCGCATCGGCGACGTTGAACACGTACCACGAGTAGCCGAAAGCGTGGGCGTGAATGAAGTCCACCACGCGGCCGAAGCGCAACCGGTCGAGCACGTTGCCGATGGCACCCCCCGCGATCGCGCCGAGCGCGAGGGCGACCAGCACCCGATCCGCCTTACGCATCCAGACCACCAGGGCACCCACCACCAGCAGCGCCACCCCCGACAGGAGGTAGGTCCCCACGACGCTGCCTTGCCGCAGGAGCCCGAATGTCACGCCCGGGTTCCACACCATGGTGAGGTTGAGCACGGGCAAGATGGCGATCGAGCCGACCGAGGGCAGATCGAGGATGTGCAGCACCCAGTATTTGCTGGCCTGGTCCGCCGCGAACACGATCGCGGCGGCAAGCAGCCCCCAACCCATCATTCCGCGGCGACCTTGCGGTCGGGCAAGCCCTCGATGACAGCCTCGCAGCGGCGGCAGAGTGGGGCGTGCGACGGTCCGTTGCCCACTTCCGGCAGAACCCGCCAGCAGCGGGCGCATTTCTCTCCCGGCGCGCGCAGAACAGATACCGCGTTGCCCGGCTGAACGGCGGAGACGATGGCCACCTCGGCCCAGGTCTCCGGATCGAGCTTGTCGAGGAAGTCGCGGGGCAGCTCCAGGGCGGCTTGCAGCGAGGAGCCGATGAGCTTTTCCGCCCTGGCCTGCTCGAGCGCCGACGTGGCTTGGCTGCGTAGGGCGCGAAGGGCCGCCCAACGCTCGCCGAGCGCCGGGTCGTGCCACGCGTCCGGAATGGCGGGGAACGATTGCAGATGGATGCTGCCGTCGTCGGACGGGAAGCGGTCGAGCCATGCTTCCTCGGCCGTGAAGCAGAGCACGGGCGCGAGCCAGGCGGTCAGGCAGCGGTGCAGCTGGTCCAGCACGGTCCGCACAGCCCGGCGCCGAGGGCTGTCGGCCGCGTCGCAATAGAGCGAGTCCTTGCGCACATCGAAGTAGAAGGCGGACAGGTCGGCCGAACAGAACGCGTGCAGGTCGGGGTACACGCCCGTCCAATCGTGGCTGGTCAGCGCGCGCCGCAGCCGGGCGTCGAACTCGGCGAGCCGGTGCAGCACCCAGCGCTCGAGCTCCGGCAGTTCGGCCTCGGGGAGCCGCTCCGCTTCCGTGAACCCGTCGAGCCCTCCCAGCAGCCAGCGCAGCGTGTTGCGCAGGCGGCGATACAATTCGGCCTGCTGCTTGAGGATCTCCGGGCCGATGCGGAGGTCTTCGTTCACGTCCGAATTCATCGTCCATAGGCGCAGGATATCGGCGCCCATCTTCTCGGTGACCTCCTGCGGCGCCGTCACGTTGCCGAGCGATTTGCTCATCTTGCGTCCGTTCTCGTCCAGCACGAAGCCGTGCGTCAGCACAGCTCGATACGGGGCGCGCCCCCTGGTCCCCACGGCCTCGAGCAGGCTCGATTGGAACCAGCCGCGGTGCTGGTCGCTGCCCTCGAGGTAGAGATCGGCGGGCCAGCCATCGCCGATGGCCTCCATGGCGAAGCTATGGGTGCTGCCGCTCTCGAACCAGACGTCCACGATGTCCATGACCTGCTCGTAGTCGTCGGGATTGCGGTCCTGGCCGAGGAAGCGCTCGGGCGGGCTGCTGTACCAGGCGTCGGCGCCCTCCGTCTCGAACGCGCGGACGATCCGGTCGAGCACGGCCGGGTCGCGAAGCGGCTCGCCGGTGCGGCGCTCGACGAAGACGGGGATCGGCACGCCCCAGGCGCGCTGCCGGCTGATGCACCAATCGGGGCGCCCGGCGACCATGGAGGAGAGGCGGGTGCGGCCGGCCTCCGGGATGAAGCGCGTCTCTTCGATGGCGGCGAGCGCCTTGCCGCGGATGTCCATCTCGCCATCGAGCGCGATGAACCATTGCGGGGTGGCGCGGTAGATGACGGGAGCTTTCGAGCGCCAGCTATGCGGGTAGGAGTGCAGCAGCGCGCCGCGCGCGAGCAAGCCTCCGGCGGCCTCGACAGCGTCGGAGACGGGCTTGGACGCCTTGAAGACGTGGATGCCGGCGAAGAGCGGCACCCAGGCCGAATAGGTGCCATCGGCGCCCACCGTCTCCGGCACCTCGAGGCCATATTCCTGGCCGAGCACAAAGTCTTCGGCGCCATGGGACGGGGCGGTATGCACGAGCCCGGTTCCCTGGTCGGTCGTCACGTAGTCGGCCGGCAGCAGCGGGACGTCGTGATCGTATCCCTGGCCCCGGAGCGGGTGGCGGGCGACGGCGCCGGCGAGGTCGCTGCCGCGGAAGACGTGCTCGACATGGTGGGTGGCGATACCGGCGGCCTTCGCGAGGTCGCCAAGCAATCCGAGCGCCACCAGGATGCGTTCGCCAGCCCGGGCCAGCGAGCCGTCTTCCACGCTGTCGATGTGGATCAGCGCGTAGTCGATCTCCGGGCCGTAGGCGATCGCCCGGTTGCCCGGCAGCGTCCAGGTCGTGGTCGTCCAGATGATGGCGGCCGCACCCTCGAGGCGGGGGTCCGGCACGCGCACGAACGGGAAACGGACGAACACCGTGTCGCTGGTGCGGTCGTGGTATTCGATCTCGGCCTCGGCGAGGGCGGTCTTCTCGACCGGGCTCCACATGACCGGGCGCAGTCCGCGGTAGAGGGCGCCGTTGAGCAGGAACTTGCCGATCTCGGCGGCGATGGCGGCCTCCGAGCCGAAGTCGAAGGTGGCGTAACGTCGCGCCCAGTCGCCCTCTACCCCGAGCCGCTTGAACTCGGCCGTCTGCACCTCGAGCCAACGCTGGCTGTAGCGGCGGCACTCGTCGCGGAAGTCGAGAACGGGGACCGCGTCCTTGTCACGGCCGGACTTGCGGTATTCCTCCTCGACTTTCCACTCGATCGGCAGACCGTGCGTGTCCCAGCCGGGGATGTAGGGCACGTTCTCGCCCGCCATGCGGTGGGCCCGCATGATGACGTCTTTGAGGATGCGGTTGAGCGCGTGCCCGATGTGCAGGTTGCCGTTGGAGTAGATGGGGCCGTCATGCAGCACGAAACGGGGCCGCCCGCGCATCGCGTCCACCGTCCGCTGCCACAGGCCGATGCGCTGCCAGCGGTCGAGCCATTCGGGCTCGCGGGTCGGCAGTTCGCCCCGCATGGGGAAGCGCGTCGTTGGTAGGAAAACGGTCGATTTGTAGTCGGTCATGGCTCGTTCCTGGGCGGAAATGGCGCGCAGCGCGGGTCCGGCCTCGATTACGGGGCCGGGTCGGCGATAATTCGCGCGGAGCCGGAGTGGACCATGGGCCGCATATGCGGATGCTAGCCGGGTGCGGTCAAGCAGAGACTAGTGGAGCTTGACCCGCGTCACGGGCTTGCTGCTGAACAACCCGGCCAGCGAGCGCAGGGCGACCCGGCTGCTGCCGTGCAGTGCGGCGAGGTGCATCTTGTAAAGCGAACGGTACATCAGCCGGGCGAATAGCCCCTCGACGAACATCGAGCGACCGACGGCGAAGCCCATCAGGTTGCCGACCGTACTGTATTGGCCAAGGGAGACCAGCGAGCCGAAGTCGCGGTAGCGGAACGGGGTCAGCGGCTTGCCGGCGATCCGGGCAGCGATCTGGCTTACCATGTGGGAAGCCATCTGGTGGGCCGCCTGGGCGCGTGGCGGCACCGGAGCGGCCCCGTCCGGCTGCGGGCAAGAGGCGCAATCCCCGATCGCGAACACGTCGTCGTCCCGCGTCGTCTGCAGTGTCGGCCGGACAATCAGCTGGTTGACCCGGTTCGTCTCGAGCCCGCCGAAACCGGCCAGCACATCTGGCCCTTTGACGCCGGCCGCCCACACGACCAGCTCCGCCCCGATGACCTCACCGCTGTCCAGCACGACGCCGTCGGCCCGCACCTCCGCCACCTTGGCCCCGACCCGGACGTCGACGTCGAGCGACCGCAGCAGCTGCACCGTCGCCTCCGAGATCCGTTCCGGCAGCGCGGGCAGGATGCGGGGAGCGGCCTCGATCAACACGATGCGGATGTCCCGCGCCGGGACGATGCGGTCGAGGCCGTAGGCGACAATCGCGCGCACCGTGCGGTGCAGTTCGGCGGCCAGCTCGGTCCCGGTCGCGCCGGCGCCGATGATGGCCACGTGCAGCTGGCCCGGCCGGATCGGCCCGTCCTGGCCGTTGGCGCGCAGGCAGGCGTTGATCAGGCGACGGTTGAAGCGGCCGGCCTGGTCGGCGGTCTCGAGCGGCACCGCGAACTGCGCTGCGCCCGGCGTGCCGAAATCGTTGGTGACGCTGCCGATCGACATGACCAGCGTGTCGTAGCCGATCGAGGCGGCCGGCGTGATCTGCCGCCCTTCGTCGTCGATCGTCGGGCCGAGCAGCAGGCGCTTGTTGTCGCGGTCCAGCCCGACGACCTCGCCGAACCGGTAGGTGAAGTGGTGCCAGTGCGCCTGGGCAAGATAGTTCAGCTCGTGCTCGGACCGGGTCAAGCTGCCCGCGGCGAGCGAGTGCAGCAGCGGCTTCCAAATATGGGCGCGGTTGCGCTCGACCAGCGTGACCTGCGCCAGGCCTTTCCGGCCGAACTTGTTGCCGAGCTTGGTGACGAGCTCCAGCCCGGCAGCCCCGCCCCCTGCGACGACGATCTGGTGCATCCTGCTACTCTCCGCTGAGCCCGACCCCATCACAAGAGGCTACGCGCAAGGGCGGCGTCGCTCGCAATCTGAGCGCGCAGATCGTCGAACGAGTCGAATTTCCGCTCGGCCCGGAGAAACGCGTGCAGGGCGACGGCGAGTTCCTGGCCATAGAGGTCCCCGTCCCAATCGAACAGGTGCGCCTCCACCCGGCTTTCCAGGCCCTCGTCGACGGTGGGCCGGCGGCCGATATTGGCCACGCCCGGCACCGCGGATCCGTCCGGCAGGCAAGCTTTGATGGCATACACGCCGCGCGTCGGCTCCAGATGGCGGCCGAGCGGAACGTTCGCGGTCGGGAAGCCGATGGTGCGGCCGCGCTTGTCGCCATGCGAGACCACGCCGCGGATGGCCCAGGGGCGGCCGAGATCGGCGGCGGCGCGTTCCGGGTAGCCGTCCTGCAACAAGCGGCGGATGCGGGTTGAACTGATCGGCCCCTGCCCATCGGTAAGGCTCGGCACGATGGTCAGACCCATGCCGAGCGCCTCGGCACGGCCGGCCAGGAACGGCACGTCGCCGCCGCGGCGATGACCGAACGCGAAGTCTGCGCCGCAGGCGAGGTGCGCCGCGCCGATCCCGCCATGTAGCACGTCGGCGACGAAGGCTTCGGCCGACAGCTGCGAGAAGGCGCGGTCGAACGGAATTTCGTAAAGGATCTCGACGCCCAGCGACGCCAGGGCATCCTGCCGCTCCTTCTCAAGGGTCAGTCGGAACGGCGGGTCTTCGGGGCGGAACAGCTCGCGCGGGTGGGGCTCGAAGGTGAGAACCGCGAGTCGGGCGCCGGGCCGGGCGGCGTGGGCGGCTCGCAGAACATGGGCGTGACCGCGATGCACGCCGTCGAAATTGCCTAGCGCCACGGAAGCCCCCCGCAGAGCGCCCGGCAGGTCGCGCCAGGTGCGGATCGTCTGCAACTCGCTGTGGCTCCAATCCTATTTGCCTCTAAGAGCATCGGGGGCGATGCTGCGGTCAAGTTCTGCCCGGAGGACCTCGAGATCGCCATGTCCCGCCCAGACGCCGCCGCTGCCCTCCTGCTTGCCGCCCGACGCGACCCGTCGCAGCGTCTCGACGGTTTGCCTGAGCCGCTTCGGCCCGAGACCGAGGCGGCAGCCTACGCGATCCAGCAGGCGCTCGCGGCCGAGTTGGACGGCATCGCCGGTTGGAAAGTCGGTTCGCCCGACCCAACAGCCACCCATTTCACCTGCGCACCGCTCCCCGCTGGCACGGTGTTCGACGGCGTGGTGACGATCGAGGGGAGTGACCGCGGCGTCGAGGCCGAGATCGCGGTGCGGCTGGGGCGAGACCTGCCGGCGCGCGAGACGCCGTATTCGCGCGACGAGGTCCGCGCCGCGATCGCCACGGCGCATCCCGCGATCGAGGTGTTGGAGACGCGGTTCAGCGACCCGGCGGCAGCCGGACCGCTGCAGGCACTGGCCGACAGCCTGTCGAACCACAGCCTGGTGCTCGGCCCGGCGATTGCGGACTGGGATAAGATCGATCTGGCGGCCGAAACCGTCCGGCTGCTCGTGGACGGCGTCGAGATCAAGAGCGGCGCTGCCAATCCCGGGGGCGAGATGCTGCGGCTCGTGGTGTGGCTGGCCAACGAGGGCGCGCGATGGGCGGGCGGCTTGCGCGCGGGCCAGGTGATCACGACCGGCTCCTGGACCGGCAAGGACTACACGAAGCCCGGCGCCGACGTGATGGCGCGCTTCGCCCGCTGCGGCGCCGCGACGTTGCGTTTTGCGCCCTAAGCTTGCGTGAGGTCGAGCCGGTAGAAGTCGTGGACGACAGTCCGCGCGCCGAAGCCTTCCTTGAAGTCGGCCAGTCCGCGGTTGAGGTGACGTCCCTCCTGCTCGTTCGAGTTGCCGAAATCGAAGTAACGCGCCTGGCCTCTGAGCGCCTCGATGAGCGTGGTGAAGAGGAGATCGAGCGCCCCGACCTCGCGGCCGAACTCGCTCGCGGCGATATATTGGGCATGCACCGCCGGGCCGGCCAGATACAACACCGATCCCGCGCACATCTCGGCGCCGCCGAAGACCCCGAACAGCTTGATGTTGTCCGGAAAGCGGTCCCGCAGGAGGCGCATCTCCGCCGCGGTATGAACCGGGCGTTGCCCGTGCTGCGAGAGGAGGTTCGCTTCCAGAATCGGCCAGAACGCTTCGATGTCGCCGCTCTCTGTGACACCTAGGCCATGCTTGGCCGCCTTTTTCGCGCCGCGCCGCCGGCGCTCCTGCAACGGGACCGTGGCCGCGAGGTCGACCACGGAGAGTGATTCGCGCCGGTAGAGGGCTGCCCCGTAGCGAAACAGCGCGTAGCGGTCTTCCTCGGCGGGAAGGCGGTGGTAGATTGCCGGCACCGTCTTGTAGAGGATCTCCCCGATGCCGAACGCACGGCAATGGTCGAGCCAGCCGCCGAACAAATCCATCGCCCGCGTCAGCGTCATCGCGGAATCGACGATCATTCCGCCGTGGGAGAGCCCGGCGTGGCTCACCAGGCGTGGCGCCACGATGTTGGCGGGGAATACCGCGGCAATGTCCCCAGAAGCGGAGGCCGCGATGATGGAAGCATCGGCGAACCTTTCCTGATGATAGTCCATGTAGTCGCGCAGGAACAGGAACGTCCCGTTCTTGCTCGCTTTGATGAAGTGGTCCCAGAGAGTTCGTTCGGCGGCCGTGTAACGCCGGAAGGTGAACATTCAGGAAGCCGGCTCGGCAACCGCTAGGGCCGCTTGGCGCACCTCGTCCACGACTCGGTCGGCCTCGTCGTCCGTCATCTCGGGCCACATCGGCAGGCTCAGCACCTCCCCCGCCGCCTTGTCCGAGTGCGGCAGCGTCGCGGTGCCGAACTGCCCGGCATAGGCCGCCTGCCGGTGCGGCGGGGTGGGGTAGTGGATCGCGGTGCCGATCGAGCGCTGGGCCAATCGCTCCTGCAACTGCCGGCGCCGGAGGCTCCGGACGACGTAGAGGTGCCAAACGGGCTCGGTATCGCCCGCCACCTTCGGCAGCACCAGCCCGGGCAAGTTGCTCAGCCCGGCATCGTAGCGCCGGGCGATCTCCCACCGGCGCGCGTTCTTGGCTTCGAGCCCGGGCAGCTTGGCCAGGAGAATGGCCGCTTGCAGCTCGTCAAGGCGAGAGTTGACGCCCATTTCCTCGTGCACGTACTTCGCGCTCGAACCGTAGTTCCGGAGGCTGCGGATCCGGTCCGCCAACAGCGGATCGTTTGTGGTGACGGCGCCCGCATCGCCGAGCGCCCCCAAGTTCTTGGTCGGGTAGAAGCTGAAGGCGGCAGCGGCGGCCAGACTGCCCGCCCGGCCACCATCGCGGCGGGCGCCGTGCGCCTGCGCCGCATCCTCGATCAGTGCGACCTCCCGCCCGGCCGTGAGCCGGGCGAGAGCGACCATGTCGGCGGGCTGCCCGTAGAGATGCACGGCGATGATGGCGCGCGTCCGCGGCGTGAGGGCGCCCGCGACGAGCGCAGGATCAAGATTGTAGGTCTCGGGATCGATGTCGACCGGAACGATGTTGGCGCCGGCCTGACTCACCGCGAGCCAGGTTGCGATGAAGGTGTGGCCAGGCACGATGACGTCGTCGCCCGGCCCGACCCCGAGGCCGCGCAGGATCAACGTCATCGCGTCCAGGCCATTGCCCACCCCAATCGCGTAGGCGGCGCCGCAATACGCGGCGAACTCGGCCTCGAAGCGCTCCAGTTCCTCGCCGAGAATGACGTTG
Source organism: Acetobacteraceae bacterium (assembly GCA_032249615.1). Lineage (GTDB taxonomy): Bacteria > Pseudomonadota > Alphaproteobacteria > Acetobacterales > Acetobacteraceae > JAVVHH01. The sequence continues at coordinate 12,910 of JAVVHH010000027.1, read as the reverse complement.
CCCCGGTCGATCACACGCCCGGCGGCGCCCATCAGATCGGGGCGCAGCTCGCGGTTAATCCGCTGCATGCTGAAGAAGGGAACACCCGGCAAGGCGCTACGTCCGCGATCCGGCGCGTTGCTTGAGGGCGACATAGGTCTCGAACTCTGCATAGCTGCGAATGTAGTCGCTTTCGTCGTAGTGGGCGGAGGCGAGCACGAGGCAGACCCCGCCGCCGGAGAAATCGTCGATCACGCGCCACACGCCCGACGGAACGTAGAGGCCGATATGCGGCCGGTTGAGCGTGATCGTCGATTTGGTCACGCCGTCATCCAGATGGATCATGAAACTGCCGGAGAGTGCGAGGAAGAGCTGCTGCAGCCTTTTGTGAGCATGGCCGGCGCGCAGCGAACCGCTCGGCACGTCGTAGATGTAGTAGATCCGCTGAATGTCGAACGGGACCTCGACGTTCGAGTTTATAGGCGTGAGATTGCCGCGGACGTCGCTAATCTTCGGCATTTCGAGCAGACGCCATCCCACGGCGGCCGCTCCGGACGGGTGGATCATCAAGGGTTCCGCATCGTGTCAGAGCCTTGCCAAACGAGAGCGCCGGTCAATAGGTAGCAGCGAACTCCCCGTTGAGCGAGGTGTCGCGAGTGGTGCCGAAGGTCCCGTCTGCAATCGGCGCCGCGTGGCGCCGGCTGGGCTTGGTGATGTCACCGCCAGGCGGTGCGCTGACGAACAGCCACGCGATGCTGCCGACGCCGCTGGTGCGGAACGATCGGATCCGGGTTTATTTCACTTCGTGCGACGCGGATTGGCGCGGGCGCATCTTCCGTGTGGACTTCCGGCGGGACGACCCGCGCCAGATCATCGACTTCGATCCCGCGCCGGTGCTCGACCTCGGGGAAGCCGGCGGGTTCGATGCTGACGGGGTCAATCCGAGCCAGATCGTCGAGCGGGATGGGCGCCTCTACCTGTTCTACATCGGCTGGCAGCGGCACTCCGCAGACATCCCCTACACGCTGCTGGCCGGTCTCGCGGTCAGCGACGACGGAGGTCTCCACTTCGAGCGAGTCTCGCGGCGCCCCATGCTCGCGCCCAGGTCCGGCGAGGAATACTTCCGGACGGCGCCGTATGTGTATCGGTCGGAGACCGGGTGGGTGATGCTCTACATCGGCGGCGGCACATTTTTCACCGATGCCGCCGGCAAGCGGCTGCCGCGCTACAGTCTGCGCCATACCGCCTCGCCGGACGGCTTCGATTGGAGCGGCCCGAGCACTGAGCTGCTCTCGCCCGACCCGGCGAAAGGGGAAATCGGCTTCGGCCGGCCCGTGCTGTGGCACGAGACGGGGTGCCCGGCCATCATGCTCTCGCTCCGCACCGAAACCGGCTACGTTCTCGCGACGAGACGGCTCGAGCCGGGAGGCGAATGGACACCCGTCCTGGATGCCGGTACCGCCGAATGGGAGCGCGAGATGACGTGCTTTGGGGCGCCATGCATGGTCGGAGACCAAGAAATTCTGTTCTATAACGGCAGCCGCTTCGGCCTGACCGGCTTCGGCGCGGCCGTGCGCCCCGCGCAGCCTTCGCCTGGGCGTCCGTTCGAGGACCGCCTCGTGAAACATCTCGCCCACCTCGCGGCCTGAGCCGGGCCGGTGGCCGCCCGATGGACAATGGCGCCGGCTGCGTGACAACAGCGCGGTCCGAATGGAGAGGTTCGATGCAGCGGGAGTCTTACGACCCGGTCGCCAAGACCCTGCATTGGGTCGTCGTCGGCTTGGTGACAGCGCAATTCGTGACCAAGCTCATCTCGCCGGGAACCTTCGCGGGCGTTACCGAGAACGGGTTGAACGCCTGGCACCTCGCAGTCGGGCCGACGATCCTGCTGGTCATGCTGTTGCGCCTTGCTTGGCGCCTGACCCACACGCCGCCGCCGCCGCCGCAGGACATCGCCGCGCCGCTCCAGCTCCTGTCGCTGGCGACGCATTGGGCGTTCTATGGGCTGCTGATCATCATCCCGGTTCTCGGCTGGCTCTCAGCCTCGGGGTATGGCGCGCATCCGACGCTGATGTTCCTGTTCAAGCTCCCGGCGATCGTGCCGACCGATAAGGGCAGCGCAGAATGGTGGGGGGCGATCCATGGTTGGCTGGCTTGGCTGCTTCTCGCCGTGATCGCGCTGCATGTCTCTGCGGCGACCTGGCACGGGTTGGCCCGGGATGACGGGGTGTTTGCGCGGATGATGCCGGGCCGCGCGGGGCAGTGACGAGGCGGGTATTTCGTTCTAGAGGGTGGCACACGCTGGGGTGGCAGAGCGGTTGAATGCACCGGATTTGTAATCCGGCTGGGTAACCACACGCAGGTTCGAATCCTGTCCCCAGCACCGACGCCCAGCACCGTCGGCTCAGGCCGCCGCGCGTTCCGGATCGAAGTGCAGATAGCGCGACAGGGTCAGGTCTGCCGCCTCGATATCCGGCGTGCGGCCGGAGATGAGGTCGGCGAGCACCCGGGCGGAGCCGCAGGACATGGTCCAGCCCAGCGTGCCGTGGCCGGTGTTGGTGAAGAGATTGGGCAGCGAGGTTTCGCCGACGATCGGCGTGCCGTCGGGCGTCATCGGACGCAGGCCCGTCCAGAACTTGGCTTGCGCCAGGTCGCCGCCATCGGGGAACAGGTCGTGCACGGAATGCTCGAGGGTCCGCCGCCGCGGCGCGCGCAACCGATGGCTGAAACCGACCAACTCGGCCGTGCCGCCGACGCGGATGCGGTCCCCGAGCCGGGTGATGGCGATCTTGTAGGTCTCGTCCATCACCGTCGATACCGGCGCCGCGGGCTCCGCGGTGATTGGCAGGGTCAGCGAGTAACCTTTCACCGGATAGACCGGCAGGCGCAGGCCCAGCGGCCAGAGCAGGGCCGACGAGTAGGAGCCGAGGGCGACGACGTAGCGGTCGGCGGTCAACACGCCCCGATCCGTCTCCACGCCGGAGACGCTGCCCCTTTCCGTCCGCAGCTTGCCGATCCGCACGCCGTAGCGGAAGCGCACGCCGCGCTCGCCGGCGAGTGCGGCCAAGCGTTGGGTGAAGATGTGGGCGTCACCGGTCTCGTCGCCGGGCAGCCGCAAGCCGCCGACGAATTTAGCCTGCACCCGGGCCAGCGCCGGCTCGTAGGCGATGCAGCCGGCCGGGTCGAGCACCTCGTAGGGGACGGCGTATTCGTCCAGCACGGCCGTGTCGCTGCCGATGTGGTCGAGCTGCTGCTGAGTCCGGAACAGCTGGAGCGTGCCGCGCTCCCGATGGTCGTATTCGATCCCCGTTTCGGCCCGCAGGATGCGGAGTACGTCGCGGCTGTATTCGGCGAGCCGCACCATGCGCGCCTTGTTGAGCCGGTAGGCCGGCTCCGTGCAGTTGGCCAGCATCTGCGCCAACCACCAGCCGAGCCGCGCGTCGGCGCGTGGCCAGATGACGAACGGCCGATGCCGCATCATGAGCCATTTCAGCGCTTTCAGCGGCACCCCCGGCGCGGCCCAGGGCGCCGAGTAGCCCGGCGAGACCTGCCCGGCATTGGCAAACGACGTCTCCAACCCCGCCGCTTCTTGCCTATCGACGACCTCGACCTCGTGCCCGGCGAGCGCGAGATAATAGGCCGAGGTGATGCCGACGACGCCGGCGCCGAGAACGAGAACCTTCACCCGCGCGGATCCTCCGAGATGTAGCTGCGGTGATACCGCCGGCCGAGACTTGTCAGGATTTCGTAGCCGATGGTGCCCGCGTCGGCCGCCACTGCGTCCACGCCGCGATGCGGACCGATCAGTTCCACCATCGACCCCTCGTGCAGCGCGCCCTCCGGCGCCGCCGACGCGTCGAGCACGATGCTGTCCATCGACACGCGCCCCATGACCGGAAGCGCGATGTCGCCGAGCCACGCCGACCCGTGATTGCTGCCGCTCCGCAGGTAGCCGTCGGCGTAACCGACCGCGACTGTGGCTAGTCGCGCAGGCACGGGCGTGCGGACCGTGTGCCCGTAGCCGACCGGTGTGCCGGCGGGCACGGAGCGCAGCTGTACGACCTTCGCGTCGAGCCGGACGACAGAGCGCATCGGGTTGCTGGCGCCCGCGATGGGGGCCACGCCATAGAGGGCGGCACCGGGGCGGGCGAGGTCGTAGTGGAATTCCGGGCCGAGGAAGATGCCGGAGGAGGCGGCGAACGTCGCCGGTGCGGGCGGAAGGCGCGCGCGCGACGTGTCGAACCGGACGCGCTGCTCGGTATTGGCCGGGTGCTCGGGCGTATCGGCGCAGGCGAGATGGCTCATCACGTACTGCAACGTGAGCCCCGCGAGATCGTCGCCCACGCTGTCCAACTCTGCCGGAGCGAAGCCGAAGCGCGCCATGCCGGTGTCGATCTGGAGGATGACCGGCAGGCGCCGCCCGACCACGTGGGCCTGCTGCTTCCAGCGCGCCAGCTGCGCCGGGCTGTTGCAGACGGGCACGAGGTCGTGGGCGACGCAGTCCGCCTCGCCGCCCGCGAAAACGCCGTGCATGACGGAGATCGCTGCCTGAGCCGGAACGGAGCGGCGGAGCGCGACGCCTTCTTCGAGATGGGCCACGAAGAAATGCCGGCACCCTGCCCCGAACAGAGCGGGAGCGATCGTTGCGGCGCCCAAGCCGTAACCATCCGCTTTGACGACGGCGCCGCATTGGGCGCTGCCGAGGCGCTCGCTCAGATGGCGGTAATTGGCCGCCAGGGCCCCGAGGTCCACCGTGAGCAGGGCGCCCGCTGCCGTGCAGGTCACGGCGGCGCGCTATTCATTGTGGCGAGCCAGTTCGGCGGAAATCTCATGGGGTGCGTCAGGTTGGCACTGAACCGGCTGATGAAACAAGCAGAACTCCCCCGAGCAGTGGACCACCGTGAAGCCGGGCATCGCGGGCAGCATCAAACGGTTCGCGATGGCGTAGTTGAAGCCAGCCCGGCTTTCGCCGAAGGCCGCGGGCGAGTGGGCCAGGTAGATCGGCACCGGCCGCCGGAGAAAGCGAAGGGCAAAAGCTGCGCCGAGCAGCACGCCGATAGATGCCAATCGCGCCGCGCCGCGCCGGTCCGACGGAGGCGAGCGCGGCCGCCACAACGAGCAGGTTGCCGGCCTGCACCTCCCCCAGCGTTTTGGGACCGAAATAGACTAAATCAGGCCAGAATGCGGTCAAGATGCCGCAGAGCAGCGCGCCCGTCGTGCCGAACTGGTGCCATCCCAAGCACACGCCCGCTGCAACCACCCCGCACGAGACGACCGACAGCACGGCCCAGATCAGCGGGAGCGCCGTGCTATCCGGCAAATGCAGCATGCCGGTGAGGCTCATCAGGAGCGACAGCGCGCCGGGAAGCAGCCACGACCTGATCCCGTCCCGCCACTCCCAGGTGATGATGCCGTGCCCGGTCCAGAGCCGATAAGCCGGCTCGAGATTTTGGAAGATCTCGTCGGGACGCTCGATCCGAGTGAACGCGATGGCCGCCCCGAGGCGCACCGCTGCGCCGGCCGCGCAGAACGCGATGAGCCACATCCAAGCCTCTCGGCCGAAGTTGTGGCCGCTTGCCGGCCCGGTGGAGGGTGTGCTCATCGCGTCTGGTTAACCGCCGATGTTCAGGCGTTCGCGCTCGACCACGATGGGTCCGCGGCGAACCTGGGCGTGGATCGAGGTGACATACTCACCAAGGATGCCGATGAAGACGAGTTGGATGCCGGAGAGGAAAAAGAGCGACACGATCACCGTCAGCGTCCCGCGCGGGGCGAGGTCCGGCGTGATCAGGTAGGAGACCGTCGCCCCGAGCGCATAGAGGATGCAGAGGAGCGCCAGCCCGAAGCCGCCAAACGTGCAAACCCGCATCGGCGCGTTCGTGAAGGAGAAGATGCCGTTCAGCGCCTGGTCGACGAGTCGGGGTAGGTTGTTTTTCGAGATGCCGCGCTTCCGCTCCCGCCAGGTGTAGGGAACGATCAGCCGCTTGAAGCCGCAGGAGGCGATGATGCCCCGGATGTACGGGTAATGATCGTCGTGGGCGACGACGGCTTGCCAGACTTTGCGGTCGATCAGCTGGAACTCACCGACGTCTTCGGGAATCTCGAAATCCGAAAGGCCGTTGACGATCTTGTAGAAGATCTTGCGGCACGTCCGCAGCATCACAGTTTCTTCGCGGTTGGCCCGGGCCCCGGCGACGATCTCGATCCCGTTCTCCCAGTGTCGCACGAATTCCGGAATTAGATCTGGCGGATCCTGCAGATCGACCGGCATGAACACCACGATTGCGTCTCCGGTCGCGTAGCGTAGGCCGTTGAACAGGCTCCGGAAGGGGCCGAAATTGCGGGCGTTCAGGATGACTTTGACGGCCGGGTCAGCGGCGGCGACCTCGCGCAGGATCTCGACGGTGCGGTCGGTCGAGGCGTTGTCGGCGAAGATGTGCTCGAGCCGATACTGCGGCAGTGACGTGGCGAAGATGTTTCTCACCGTCTCGTAGCAGGTCCGGACGTTCTCCTCCTCGTTGTAGCAGGGCGAGACGACCGTAATGGTTTTCACGCGAGCCTCTCCGAGAAGACAAAGCTTTTCATAAGTAGAAAGGTGACCGCCGCCGAGATGGGTACCAGGCCCGCTTGCGCGAGGAAGGGCGAGACGCCCGCCACGACCAACAGGCGGAGCACCGCCGAATTGAGCAGGTAGACCGCGCCGTAGACGAGACAAAATCGGGGCAGCAGCCGGCGATTCGAGACGCCGAAGACGAGCCGTCCGGTGGTGATGAAGTTGAACAGGACGCCCAGCACCGTCGCGACCAGCAGGGCCACCTCGGGCGGCAGGCCGACAAGGACGCCGAGCGCGAACATCGCGTAGCCAAACAGCGCATTGAGTCCGCCCACGGCCAGGAAGCGGACCAGCTTCTCGTCTGCAAGGCGACGCAAGGCACCGTCACGCATGGACGCGACGCTCACGGTGCCAGCCGACGGTGCGGCTCAAGCCGGTCTGGAAGTCGGTCGCGGGCGCCCATCCCGTAGCTTGGCACAGCTGGCTGATATCGGCTTGCAGGTGCCACACCTGGTTAGACCCATACGGGACGGCGCCGAAGTCGATCGGGTGACCCGGCGCAACCAGGTCACGGATCGCTTCGACGATGTCGCGCACGCGCAACGCGGACCCGGAGCCGAGGTTGAACACGCCGGTCGCATCTGGCCTTATTGCAGCGGCGATGACCGCCTCTGCTGCGTCTTCGATGTAGAGATAGTCACATCGTTGAACGCCGGCGCTGGTGCGCGGAACTTTCCCGGCCAGTATCTGGTCGATCAGCGACGGGATCAGCCAAGCTGAATTGTCGCTGGGTCCATAGGTCGCGAACAGGCGCAACCAGGCGAAGGAAATCGCGCCCTCGGCGCAGAGCTGCCGGGTCAACGCGAGGGCGGCGAGCTTTGCGGCGCCGTAGAGCGACCGCGGCTCTGGCAAGTGCTGCTCGCTTACCGCCGCGCGATTATCCGGCTTGTCGCGCAGACCGTATTCCGCTTGCGACCCGATGCCGACGAACCGCTTGAGCCCCGCTGCGACCCCAGCCGTGACGAGCGTGCACGCCGCATCGATGTCGGCGGTTGCGGCTCCTTGGTTGGCTTGCCGGTGGGCGGTGACGTTGCCCCAGGCCGAATGAATCAGGATGTCGGGCCGAATGTTGGCGAGCGCGGCGGCGACCTGCGGCTTGTCGTGCAGATCGAGTGGAACGACGGTCGCACCGGTTTGTTCCGCCCGGGATGGGTTGCCGCCGGGCCGCACCGTGCCGAACACGTCATGGCCGCCGCTTGCCGCCGCTCGCGCTACTGCCGCTCCGACGAAGCCACCCGCACCCGTGACAAGCAGCCGCATCGACCGGCTCAGTTCACCTTGTCGGCGGCGGGCGGGGCGGCGGCTGCGAAGGATGCCGGGCGAGGGTAATCGACGAAACGGTTGCCGCGCTCGTAGGTGTCTTGGTCGAGGTAGGGATACTGGTCGTTGATCGGGCGCCCCATCTCCAGCTTCGGCTCGATCAAGGTGTGCTCGCTGAGGATGACGTCGATGAGTATTGCGCCGCGGCCGAGCAGGTTGGGCGTGAGGTCCTCGAGCCGTTCGATCTTCGCATAGGCGAGTCCGTAAGCCTCGGCGATTCGGCCGAAATCGGGCGTGCTGTAACCGTCCCGCGAGGCGGTGTAACGGCTCTCCATGTAGCTATCCTGGAACTGCTTGATGATGCCGTAGCAGCCGTTGTTCATGACGACGACCGCGATATCGAGGCCCAAATGGGCGATGGTCTGCAACTCCTGGATATTCACCTGGAGGCCGCCATCGCCGTTGTAGGAGATGACCTGGCGCTCCGGCCTCTCGAGCTTGGCGCCGATCGCGGCGCACAGCGCGTAGCCCATCGGCGAGTTGCCGCCGGCCGTGAAGAGCGTGTGCTGCCTGACCGGGAACGCCTGGTGCAGCCAGCAGACGGCCGCGCCGGTGTCGGCCGCGACGATCGCGTTCGGCTCGGCGATCTCGGCAAGCCGCCGCACGACGTCATACGGCGACAGTGAGTTGAACTGCCGTGCCGAATTGCTGACTTCGCGGCCGTAGAAGCTCGATTTCATGTCGGCCACATAGTCGCGCCATTCTGACGACAGCACCGGCGCTGGGAGCCGCGGCAGCACCTGAGGCAAGCTTGCGAGGTTGAGCGCGATGCCGTGATAACGGCCGCGGCCATATTTGCGGAGCTCCTCGCCGTCGATATCGACGACGTAGATGTTGGCGCCGCGGCCGAAATTGTCGGCGTTGCCGGAGCGTTGGCGGTTGTCGAGCCGGCTGCCGAGGACGACGACGACGTCGGCATTTTGCAGAACGAAATTGGCGCCGCGGTTGCCATAGACGCCGATCTGGCCGAGGAAATTCGGGTTTGCGTGATCGAATGCGCTGAGCCCCGCCCAACTCGCGACGAAGGGCATGCCGCTGGCCGTCAGCCACTCGGCCAGCGCCCCTTCGGCGCCCGCCATCGCGACCCCGCCGCCCCATAGCACGACGGGCCGCTTGGCTCCGGACAAGGCGGCCGTGAGCGAGGCCACGGCATGCTCGATGGCCGCCTCGTCGCGTTCGGGCCGGGTCTCGAGCGGCGGAAAGTCAGCTCCCATCATCGCCTGCTGCACATCCATCGGCACGTCGATCAGCACGGGCCCCATTCGGCCGCTCAGCGCTATCCTGTAGCCTTTGGCGAGTTCGTCGCGCAGCTCGTCGGTGCTGCGAACGAGGACGGCGTATTTCGTGATCGGTCGCACCATGTCGACGATCTTGGTTTCCTGAAACCCCGATTGCCGCACCGCCGCACCGTGCACGGCGCTGCTCTCGCGCTGATTGACCTGGCCGGTGATGTGCAACGACGGGATCGAGTCGAAGAAGGAGCAGGCGATCCCGGTGATGAGGTTGGTGGCGCCGGGCCCCGAAGTCGCCATCGTGACGCCGAGTGTGCGCGAAACCCGCCAGACCGCGTCTGCGGCCATGGCGGCAGCCTGCTCGTTCTGCATGCAGACGACCTCGAGCCCTGGGTGGCGTCCGACTGCGTCGATCATGAAAGCGGCGGCGCCGCCCGTCAGCGTGTAGACCCGGCGGCTGCCGATGCGCGCCAGGAACTCGGCGATGTAATCGGCGCCGCTGATCAAGCGACGGCTCCGGAAAGCTCGGCCGGGCTCCGAGCGCTCCCTCGGCGGATGAAGGTGCGAAGGCTGTCGATGATGTGGTCGAGGTGGGACTCGGTAAGGCCAGGGTAGACGCCCACCCAGAAGGTGCGGTTCATCACCACGTCGCTGTTTTCCAACGTGCCGACGACCCGGTGCGGCCGGCCGATCATGTAGGGCTGCCGCAGCAGGTTGCCGCCGAACAGCAACCGGGTGCCGACCTTGCGCTCGTTGTTCAGGTAACGCACGAGTTCCTCGCGGTCGAACGGCGCCTCCAGGCGCAAGGTGAGGCAGAAGCCGAACCAAGATGGATCGCTGTCGGGCTCGGGGATCGGCAGCAGGAAGACGTCTTCCAGGTCGGCGAGGCCATCCCGGAGGTATTGCCAGTTGGCCCGGCGCGTCTCGATGAAGCCCGGGAGCCGCTCGAGCTGGGCGACGCCGAGTGCCGCCTGCATGTCGGTGATCTTCAGGTTAAAGCCGAGGTGCGAGTACGTGTATTTGTGGTCGTAGCCAAAGGGAAGCTCGCCGAGCTTCCATTCGAAGCGCTTCTTGCAGGTGTTGTCTTGGCCCGGGTCGCAATAGCAGTCGCGGCCCCAATCGCGGATCGACTCGACGATCCGCTGGAAAACGGTCGAGTTGCACAGAACGGCGCCGCCCTCGCCCATTGTGATGTGGTGCGCCGGGTAGAACGAGAGGGTGCCGAGCGCGCCGAAGGTGCCGATCTTCTGGCCGGCATAGGTGGCGCCGAGGCCGTCGCAGCAATCCTCGATCAGATAGAGGTCGTGCTTCTTCGCGAAGGCGGCGATGGTGGCGAGGTCGAAGGGGTTGCCGAGCGTATGGGCGATCATGATCGCCCGGGTCCGAGGCGAGAGGGCTTCCTCGAGACGCTCGACGCTCATGTTGTAGGTGCCGAGTTCGACGTCGAGAAAGACGGGGATGAGGCCGTTCTGCATGATCGGGTTGACGGTGGTGGGGAACCCGGTGGCGCAGGTGATGACCTCGTCGCCGGGCTTGAGCATCTTGTCGCGCAGCATGGGCGAGGTCAGCGCCGTCATGGCCAGAAGGTTGGCCGACGAGCCAGAGTTCGTCGTCAACGTCCGCCGCGTGCCGGTGAACGTGGCGAGTTCGGTCTCGAACTCCTTGTTGAAGCGACCGGTCGTGAGCCACATGTCAAGGCAAGAATCGACGAGCTTGCTCATCTCCGGCGCGCCCACGACCTTGCCGCTGGGCGGCACGGCGCTCACGTCGGGGACGAAGGCTTTCGGGCCGTGGGCCAGATCGGCGTAGCGTTCGGAAAGCGCTAGGATTTGCGCTCGTAAGGCAGCGAGTTCCTCGGTGGTGGTCATGCGGCTCCCCGGCTCGTCGGCAGGTCTGTTCGTGCGAGCAGGCGCCGGCGGTACTCGGCAATCTGCTCACGGGTGAACGCCGCCATATCACGCCCGGCGTGCCAAGTGGCATACCAATCGGCGGTGAACGCAATGCACTCGTCGAAGGTCAAGGCGGGGTTCCAGCCCAGCCGAGCCCGCGCCTTCGAGCAGTCGAGCACCAGCAGGTTGGCTTCGTGGGGCGCATCGGCCCGGGTTTCGACCCGCACCCGCCCGGTTCCGAGCTGGGCCACGAGCGATTGCGCCACTTGACCGACCGCGCGAATATCCGAAGCTTCCGGCCCCACATTCCAGGCCTCGTCGATGCCCTCCGGAGATTGGCAGAGCAGTGCGGCCACGCGCAGGTAAGCCTCGACCGGCTCCAGCACGTGCTGCCAGGGGCGGACCGCGGCAGGGTTGCGCAGGACGACTTCCCCGGCCGGACCAAGACAGCCCTTGATGATGTCTGGGACAAGGCGGTCGTCTGACCAATCGCCGCCGCCGATGACGTTGCCGGCGCGCATAGTAGCCACCCGGGCTGAATGGCCGGCGGGGGCGTACGGTTGAAAGAAGCTCATCTGCATCGACCGGACGGCGATCTCGGCCGCGCCCTTGCTGGCACTGTAGGGGTCGCGCCCTCCGAGCGGGTCGGTCTCCCGATAGCCCCAGACCCACTCTTTGTTGTCGTAGCACTTGTCGCTTGTGACCACGACAACCGCCTTGACCGAGGGCGCGTTGCGGACGGCGTGCAGCAGCGAGACGACGCCGCCCACGTTGGTGGCGAAGGTGCCGACCGGGTCGCCGTAGGAGGCGCGGACCAGGGCCTGGGCGGCTAGATGGAACACGATCTCGGGTTGGCTTTCGTCGAGACGACGGGCAAGGGCGGCCTGGTCGTTGATGTCGCCGAAGGTGGAGGTCACGACCCGGTCAAGGCCGGCAAGCTCGAACAGGTTCGGCTCCGTGGCCGGGGGCAAGGCATAGCCGAAGACTTGGGCGCCGTGCTCGGCAAGGCAGAGTGAGAGCCAGGCGCCTTTGAAGCCGGTATGGCCCGTGACCAAAACTCTTTTGCCGCCCCAGGAGAATGGCATCAGGGCCAGCTTTTCCATGGGGCTTTGCCCGAGGCCCAGAGTTCCTCGAGGTAGATTTTGTCTCGAAGCGTGTCCATTGGCTGCCAGAAGCCTTCGTGCTTGTAGGCGTATAGTTCGCCCTCGCTGGACAGACGCTCCAAAGGCTGACGCTCCCAGACAGTGCTGTCGTCACCCAGGTATCCCGAAACCTTCGGCGAGAGGACGAAGAAGCCACCATTGATGAAGCCGCCTTCACCGTCCGGCTTCTCCTTGAAGTCGCGAACCCGGTTGTCGACGATTTCGAGCTGGCCAAACCTCTTGGGCGGGTAGACGGCCGCTACGGTAGCAGAGCCGCCGTGGCTGCGATGGAATTCGATCGTCTTTCCAATGTCGATATCGGAGACGCCATCGCCATAGGTCATGCAGAAAGCATCGCCGTCGATATGGTTAAGGACGCGTCCCAGCCGTCCGCCCGTCATCGTGGTTTCGCCGGTGTCGACGAGTGAGACCCGCCAGTCTTCGGCGTCATTGCGATGGATCGTTGTTTCGTGCGTCTTGAAATCGAAAGTCACGTCAGACATGTGCAAACCGTAGTTGGCAAAATATTCTTTGATGACGTATCCTTTATAGCCGAGACAAACGATGAAGTCTTTTATTCCGTGTGTGGAGTACATCTTCATGATGTGCCACAAGACTGGTCGGCCGCCGATCTCCACCATTGGCTTGGGCCTAACGGTCGTTTCTTCGCTCAGCCTCGTTCCGAGGCCACCTGCCAGGATGACAGCCTTCATCTCTCGACCCAGCTCACGCGAA
>JAVVHH010000026.1:0-33916 GCA_032249615.1 Acetobacteraceae bacterium | reverse complement strand
CGCGCGGCCTATGCGTTGCAGCAGAAGGCGCTGGGACCCAACGATCCCAATACGGCCGTGCCGTTGATGCTGATCGCGCTCCAGCTCTCAGACCAGGGCCGCACCATCGATGCGGCGGCCGACTTCAACCGCGCGGCGCGCCTCGTCGGCACGACCGCCGACCCGTTGGTCGTCGCGCGCCTGCAGCATTACCGCGCCCTGAACGCCATCAACGAAAACCAGCCTGCCGTCGCCCTGCCGCTGCTTCGTCAGGCGGAGCACGACTACATGACCGGGCTCTCCCCCGACCTGTTGACCTTGAGCCCGCCCCGCGCCGCAACCCCGCTGGCCAGCAGCCGGCGGTACTCGCTCGGGGCCGAGCTGGGCGATACGGCGCTGATCCCGCCGGATCAGCAGGCCGCGTTGATCGGGGTCATCGAGACGCGGCGATACCAGGCGATCGCCTTGCGCGAGCTGGGCCGAAACGAGGAAGCCCATGCCCTCCTGGACTCAGCGACCCGGCTCAGCGCCGCCCGCGGCCTGCACCAGCGTGACCTGACGGCCCGGCTCGCCCGCACCACCGCGCTGATCTCCGATGCCGTCCAAGCCGGATCCGGCCTTTCGGACATGGATCAAGCGACCCGCGACTTCGAGCAGGCGCAGCCTGGCACCCGCCCCGTCGCCCAAACGCTGCTACTCCGCGCCGCGCAGGCGCTGCACACCTCCGATGCGACGGCCGCGCTGCCGCTTTGCCGTCGCGCGGCGCAGCTCCTGACCGATCTCGGCAGCGGCACCGACGCCAACCTGCTGGCCCCGTGCCTCGACATCTTCGCGGCCGCGGCGGCCAAGCAGCCCGCCGACCGCGAAGCGTTGCTGGGCGAGATGTTCGGGGCGTCGCAGCTCGCCCAAGGGAGCATCACCTCCCGGCAGATCGCCCTCGCCTCGGCCCGGCTCACCGAGAATGCAAAGAATCCCCGCGTGGGGGAGGCGATCCGGCGACAGCAGGATGCCAGCCTCGCCGTGGCGGACCTGCAGTCGCGAATCGACCTGGCCGCCGCCGATGCCGCCGCCGGCCGCCCGGTTCGGGAATCGGCCGATACGTTGGCAAAACAGCTGTCCGATGCCCGCAGCACCCTGGCCGATGCCGACGCGGTGCTCCAAGCAGCCGCGCCGAATTACGGCCAACTCATCCAGCAAGTCGCCACCGCCGCGCAAGTCCTTGGCGCCCTCGCGCCCAACGAGGCGTTCGTCTCCATGGCGCTGACCGCCAATTCGGGTTGGGTCTTCGTCCTTCGGGACGGCAAGATCGACGTGGCCCGCAGCACGCTCGGCGGCAAGCAAGCCGAGGCGCTGGTGGGCCGGATCCGCAAGACGGTCGATCTCGGCGAGAGCAACCAGCCGCCGCCGTTCGACGTCGAGGCGGCACGCACCCTCTACGCCGGGCTGCTCGGTCCCGTGGAGCCGTTGCTGAAAGGGGCGGAATCGCTGACGGTCGTGCCGGTCGGAGCGCTGCTCTCGATACCGTTCGAGGTTCTTCTCACCGGCCCGGCCGACCCGGCCAATCTGGCGGCCGCGCCTTGGCTGATGCAGCGCTTCGCCATCACCCACGTGCCCGCCCCCGCCAACTTCGTCTCCCTGCGCCGGGTCGCTGCGACCGCTGCGGGCGCGCAGCCCTGGTTCGGCTTCGGCGACTTCCGTCCGGTGACGGTCAAGCAAGCGGCCGCCACCTTCCCCACCGCTGCCTGCGCCGACAGCGCCCGCCTGTTCGCCGGGCTGCCCCTGCTCCCCTTCGCCGGCCGCGAACTCACGGCCGCCCGTCAGATCATGGGCGCGCCCCCCAACGATGAGCTGCTCGGCCCGGCCTTCACCACGCCCGCCGTCCTGCAGCAGGATCTCCGCGGGTTCCGCGTGCTGCATTTCGCGACGCACGCGCTGCTGCCGACCGACCTGCGCTGCCAGACCGAGCCCGCCATCGTCACCTCTGGGATCACCGGCGCACCCACCGCCAACGCCGCCCTGCTCACCGCATCGGACGTGACCGGCATGCAGCTCGATGCCGATGTCGTCATCCTGTCCGCCTGCAATTCAGGCGGGCCGAACGGGGCGACCTCCGGCGAAAGCCTCTCCGGCCTCGCCCGCGCCTTTTTCTACGCCGGCGCGCGCGCCATGCTGGTCACCCACTGGTCGGTCAATGACCAAGCGACCGCGCTCCTCGTGGCCGGCACGCTGGCGCGGCTCCGCGCGGGCGATCCGCTCGGCCTGGCAGGCGCTTTCCAGAAGACCCAGCAATCCATGCTGGCCGACGCCGGCAAGCAGCTGCCGGCGGTCATTGCACACCCGTTCTACTGGGCGCCGTTTGCCCTCGTGGGCGAGGGCCGCGGGCGCACGCGGATGGCCGGGCTTTGAGCGCCGCGGCGCCCCCGCAAAAAGTCGGGAAATACGAGATACGCGGCGTCCTGGGCCGCGGAGCGATGGGCATCGTCTACGATGGGTGGGATCCGGTCATCCACCGCCGGGTCGCGATCAAGACCGTTCGCCTGCTCGAGGAACAGGATCCGGACACCGCGGAGGGGCTCGACCGCTTCAAGCGCGAAGCCCAAGCCGCCGGCCGCCTGACCCACCCCAATATCGTTGGCGTGTTCGATTTCGGCGAAACGGAGGAACTGGCCTACATCGTCATGGAGTTCGTCGAGGGCCGCTCCCTCAAGGCGATCCTCGACGCCGACCTGCGCCTGCCCGCCAACGAAGCCGTCCGCGTCATGCAAGATGTCCTCGCGGGCCTCGCCTACAGCCACGGCCGCGGCGTCATTCACCGCGACATCAAGCCAGCCAACATCATCATCACGCCCGACAACCAGGCCAAGATCGCCGATTTCGGCATCGCCCGGATCGAGGCCAGCAACATGACCCAGGCCGGTACCGTGATGGGCACGCCAGCTTACATGTCGCCCGAGCAATTCATGGGCCAGCCCGTCGATTGCCGCACGGACGTCTACTCCTGCGGCATCATGCTGTATCAGCTGCTCACCGGCGAGCGCCCCTTCGAGGGCAGCATGACCGCCATCATGCACAAGGCGATGACCGCCACCCCGCCGAAGCCCTCTGACCTCGCCGTGACCGCCCCGGCGGTCCTCGACCCCGTCGTCGCCCGCGCCATGGCGCGCCGTCCGGAAGACCGCTTCGCCTCGGCCGCCGACTTCGCCCAGGCGCTGCGCGATCCCCGCTCCCTGGCGCTCGAAGCGGATGGTGACGCGACGGTCGTGGGCCGGGCGCCAACCAGCGCCGCAGCCCCTAGCACGAGACCAGCGCCGCAGCCCGCGGCGCCACCAGCGCCGGCGGCTCCGCGCAGCCGGGCCCCGCTGCTGGCCGGCGTAGGCGTCGTCCTGATCGCGGGCGCGGCCGCCGCGTTCTTTCTGCTACCCAAGGCGGAACAGCCCCAACCCCCTTCCGCTCCGCCTTCGGCTCCGAGCATGGTGGCCACGGCCGTCCCTGCGGTCCCACCCGTAGCCGCGCCCGCTCCGCAAGACCACCCGGCCCCGCGCCAAGCGGCCGAGGCCACCCCACCGCGCACGCTGCCGCCGGCGACGGCGGCGGTCTCGCCAGCGCCTCAGGAAGCGGTGCCGGCCGAGCCCGCCCCCGCGCAAACGGTTCCGGTGCCCGCAGCCCCGGCCGTGGCCCCCGCTTCGCCGCAGGTGGCCCCGGTCACGACGCCGCAGCAGCAGGCGGCGATCGTCCCGCAACCTGTGGTCGTCCCGCCGCCGTCGGCCTCCGTCGCCAAGCCGATCATGGCCTCTCCGCCTGCCCCGCCCGACCCGGCCTCCATCCTGTGCAGCCTCGTTCAGCCGGCGACCGCCCTGGCAAACGCCAAGAGCGAGCCGGCGATTCAGCAGGTGGTGGCCGGCACCGCAGTCAAGACCCGAATCGTCGACGACACGTTCTGCCCGGTGCTGGACGCGCTCCGGGCGATCGGCAACGCGCCCGATGGCGCATTGAGCGTCGCACAGGATGGCGGTGCGAAGCCGTTGCACGACAACCAGGTCATCGCGCTGCACGCGACCATGCCCGCGTTCGCCGGCTACCTGAGCGTGGCGTATGTGCAGCACGACCGCACCGTGGCCCCGCTCGTTCCCGGACCCGGCTATCCCCGCATGACCTACCCCGCGCACAGCCGGATCACCCTCGGCAATCCGCGCCAGAACTCCCCCGGATGGCTGGTCGGTCCGCCCTTCGGGGAGGACATGATCGTCGTCGTGGCCAGCACGGCGCCGCTATTCCAGACGCCGCTCGCGGAAACCCAAACGATGGACACCTATCTGTCCGCGCTACAGGCGGCTGTCGACGATCTCCACCGCCACGGCGGCACGGTGTCCGCCGCCGCCCTTCCGATCGACACGCTGCCGGCTCCCTGAGGGAGGCTACTTGGCGGGTTCCGGCGGCACGATCCCGCTCGCGACGACGGCGTCGCGAAGCCAGCCCGCCGGCATTCCGGCGAGGAAAGCCGCCCTGATCTGCGCCAGCCGCCCCGGCAGGATCGCCAGACGCCCCGGCTCGAAGAACACCGGGTCCGGCGTGTGCATCAGGTAGGCCTGCGTCTCGTTCCGCATCAGGTCTTCGAGCGCCGGGTCATAGCCTTCGGCGGCGAGGTAGCTGCGGAATGCCGCGCGCTCGTCTGACGTGAGCGTGTTCTCCCAGAAGGATTTAACGAAGGCGGCGTAGGCCGGCTTGGTGAAATACTCTCCGTGCGACAGTTCGTGGTGCAGGATCGTGGCCCGGGCTTGCGGCGAGACGCCGTTGGCCGCGTCCGCGCGCACGACGGTGACGACTGCGCCGAACCCCGCCGGCTCCGCCATGGCCCGGGCGGCGATCCTGCGCAGATCCTCCTCCTCCGGGCGCAGCGCCTTGTGCTCTTCGGCCGCCAGCGCAAAGAACTGCTTGACCGCCGCGCCGCTGTAATCGTGGCCGTAATAATAGGTGTCGGCCGTCGCGCCGCTGGCGGCGATCGCCGCGGCCATGATCGGCTCGTCGGGAACCTGGTCATGGGAGACCCCCGCCTTTTCCTCCCAGGCGGCCAATCGGTTGAACATGCGTCCCTGCTCGGCCAGGGTCGGGAAGTCGATCACCACGACTGCGGGGTTCATGGCGAACCGCAGCACGGTGCGGGCCGCCGGGCTCTCGGCTCGGATGGCCGCCTCGGACGCAGGCTCGATCGGGTCGTAGGCTTGCGCCACAGAAGGGGGCGCGGCCGGCGCGGCGGGCTGGCGCTCCAGCAACCACCAGCCGCCGGCCGCCAGCCCCGCCACCACCAGCACGGCCCCAGCGGCGGCAATGAACCATTGCCGGCGCCGTGGCTGCCCGGGACGGAGGATCACGGTGTCGTCGGGGGCGCCGGCCATCGGCTAGGACCGGCGCTGGCTAACTCCCGAGATTGATGACCTGCACGCGGCGGTTCCTGGGCTCGGAGGTGTTGTCGGGCGTTTGCACCAGCAGCCCCTCCTCGCCCATGCCGACCGCATCCAGCCGCGACGCGTCGATGTGGAAGCGCGAGACCAGGAAGGTGACGACCGCCTGCGCCCGTCGCTCCGATAGGGCCTTGTTCGCGTCGTCAGGCCCGAGCGTGTCGGTGTGCCCCTCGATCCGGAAGCGATAGCTGCCGAGCGTGTTGCTCGAGAGGGCTTGGCCGAGCGAGGTCAGCGTTCGGACCGCCGCCGGGGTCAGTTCGGCCGAGCCGTTGGCGAACTGCACCGTGAGGTTGACGGAGGGCGGGGCGCCGCCGCTTTCCCGAGCCGCGGGCGCCGAGGCCGTGGCGCGGGGTGCGGCCGGGTGAACCGGCGCGGACGCGCCGGCCGAAGCCGGAGCGGCTTCCGAGGCATGCGGCGGCGCGCTGGGCCCGACGGGCCGGATACCGCGCGTCCCGCCCATGATGCCGCCCGAAGGCCGCAGCGAGTTGATGATCTGGTCAGTCGATGGGTTGCCTTGCGCGTGCGCCGCCGCAGCAACGACCGAAAGCGCCGCACCGATGATAAGTGACCGAGCCAGCTTCATGTGAGTTTCCTCCGACGGTGACTGCTCGCATACTACGGTTCCGCATCGATGTCGCGGGGCGGACGTCAGTTGCGATCTTCTTTTGCGAGCGCATCGAGCGCCTGCGGCAGGCCGGTCGGCGAGAGCGGCAGCTCGACATCCCGCCCGCCGGCGTCTGAATAGGAGAGCCGGGCCGGTTGGCTCCAACTCCGGATCCGCTGCAGCGTCGCCTCGCTGACGTCCGCATCGGCGAGGCAGAGCTCGGGCAGGCAGCGCTCCCAGGTGAACGAAACGTCCTCACGCTCTTTGCCGGGCCCCGCGAGCACGGGTTTCTTCGCGAAGCTGACGTTCGGCTGCACGACAACCGTCATGCGGAGCGGTTTGTCTTTCCCGAGCGAGCCGATCGCCATCTGCGCGATGGCTCGGCCCTCCTGCTGGACCAACTGGACCACCTCGCAAAGCTGGGGGCCGCTGGCAGGGTGGACGCATCGCAGGACCCAGTTGCCGAACGTGGCCGTGGTCTGCTGCGGCATTGGGGGGACGGGCGCCGGAGACGGCGACGCTGGCGGCGCACTTTGCCGCGAAGGCTGTCCGATCGCGTTGCCCGCCGCAAGCAAGACGACCGCTGCCGCGCTTACCGTTCTGAACACAGTGCCATTCACGATCAAATTGCCCATCCGAGGTTCGAGGCTTGGTGCCGTCCATCCTAGGCCCACCGCCCCGGCGCGGCCATCAGCCGTTGCAAGCCGGCGGTTCCGTCCACAATTGTGGCGGCACGTCACCGGAGCGCTCCATGAACCTCCCGATCTCCCTCAGCGTCAACGGCGTCCCGCATACAATCGAGCTCACCGACCCTCGGATCACCCTGCTCGACCTTCTGCGCGAACGCCTGGACCTGACCGGGACCAAGAAGGGCTGTGACCGCGGCCAGTGCGGCGCCTGCACCGTTCTCGTCGACGGCCGCCGCACCAACTCATGCCTGGCCCTCGCGATCAGCCATGATGGCGCCGACATCCTGACCATCGAGGGCGTCGCGCACGGCGACAGCCTCGACCCGGTCCAAGCCGCCTTCATCGCGCATGACGGCTTTCAATGCGGCTATTGCACGCCGGGTCAGATCATGAGCGCGATCGGGCTTTTGCGTGAAGGCCATGCCGGCGCCGATCCCGAGCGCATCCGCGAAGGTATGAGCGGCAACCTGTGCCGCTGCGGCGCCTATGCCGGCATCACCGAAGCCGTGCTCGAGGCGCAGGCAAGCCTGTCGGCGGGGAAGGCGGCATGAACCAGTTCGAGTACGTCCGGCCGGCCAGCGTTGCCGAAGCCGTCGCTGCCGCCGCCGCGCCGGGGGCCGCCTTCCTCGCCGCCGGCACCAACCTGGTCGACCTCATGAAGGGCGGCATCATCCGGCCCAGCCGCCTCGTCGACGTCGCCCGCCTGCCGGGACTTTCCCGGATCGAGACCCTGCCCGATGGAGGCATGCGCATCGGCGCGTTCGTCCGTAATGCCGATCTCGCCTACCACCCGGGCTTCGCCGCTGCTTACCCCGCGATTGCCGAGGCACTACTTTCGGGCGCTTCCGCCCAACTCCGCAACGCCGCGACCGTGGGCGGCAACCTGCTGCAACGCACGCGGTGCCCCTACTTCTACGATACCGCCAGCGCCTGCAACAAACGCGAGCCCGGGGCGGGCTGCGATGCGCTGGGCGGTGAAAACCGGCTCCACGCCATTCTCGGCTGGAGCGAGCGCTGTATCGCGACCAACCCCTCCGATTTCTGCGTGCCGCTCGCCGCTTGGGATGCGGTGGTCGAAGTCGAGGGCTCCGGCGGGCGCCGCGAGATCGCGCTGACCGACCTTCATTGCCTCCCCGGCGATGCGCCTGAGCGTGAAACCGTGCTCGCCGCCAACGATCTGATCGTTGCCGTGCGGCTGCCGGAAGCGTCGCGCTTCGCCCGCCACGCCCGCTACCTGAAAGTGCGGGAGCGGACGTCGTACGCGTTCGCCGTGGTGTCCGCGGCCGCGGGCTTGCACCTCGAGGACGGGCACATCGTGGAAGCGCGGATCGCGCTGGGCGGCGTCGCCCTGAAGCCCTGGCGCGCCCACGCGGCAGAAGCGGCGTTGGCCGGCGCCGTGCCGGGCCCCGGGGCCTCCCGCCGTGCCGCCGACGCCGCCGTGGCGGACGCCCGCCCCTCCGGCGACAACGCCTTTAAGATCGAGCTCGCCCAACGCCTCGTGGCCCGCGCCCTCGCCCGCGCCGCCGCGGGCACGCCCGACCGCATGCCGGCGCTGCCGGCCTCCCCTTTCGGAGCCTGATCCCATGTCCGAGCTTCCCCTCAGCGCGTCGCCCGTTCACCTCCGCCACGGCTCCAGCATCGGCCAGCCACTGACCCGGCGCGACGGCTTCCTCAAAGTCACCGGCGCGGCCACCTACGCGGCCGACAACCATCCGACCGGAATGCTCTACGCCGTGCTCGCGGTCGCCAGCATCGCGCGGGGCCGGGTCGCCGCGATGGATGTGGGCGCTGCAAAGGCCCACCCAGGCGTCGTCGACGTGATGACCCCGGACCACAAGCCGGCGCTGGCTCAGGACCCCGACGCCAAGAACGGCCCGTTCGATTTCCGGCTCGATCTTCTGCAGAACGACAAGGTCCGCTACGCCAACCAGCCGATTGCCGTCGTGATCGCCGACACTCTCGAAGCCGCCACCGAGGGCGCCGCCCTGCTCGCGCCCCGCTATGATGCCGAACCCGCCCGCACGGAGCTCGACGAAGGCGAAAGCTTCGTCCCCAAGGTGGTGGGCGCCGGGAACCCGGCCTCCGCGCGGCACGGCGACGTCCAGACCGAGCTCGCCGGGTCCGCCATCCGCGTCGACGCAGTATACGAAACCCCCGCGCAGTATCACAACGCCATGGAGCCCCACGCCGTCGTTGCCCGCTGGGACGGCGACCAGCTCGAGATCGACACGCCGAGCCAGGGCATGGCGATGGCGCAAGCCCGGGTCGGCGGGCTGTTCGGCATCCCGCCGGAGAACATCCACGTCCGCAGCCCGTTCCTCGGGGGCGGTTTCGGCTCCAAGGGCATGATCTCGGGGCCGCAGGTGCTCGGCATCATGGCCGCGAAGCTGGTCGGCCGCCCCGTCAAGCTGGTGCTCAAGCGCGAGCAGATGTTCGGTCCCGTCGGCCATCGCGCGCCGACCCGGCAAACGATTCGCCTCGGCGCCGCCTCCGATGGCGCGCTGGGGGCCATCGACCACCACGCCAAGACCGCCTCGAGCAGCTTCGACGATTTCTTCGAGCCCGCCGCCGACGTCTCCCACACGCTCTATGCCGCGCCGGCCATCGCGTCCTCGCACGAAGCCGTCCGGCTCGATACCGGCACCCCGCTGTTCATGCGCGCGCCCGGCGAAGCCACCGGCAGCATCGCGCTCGAGAGTGCGATCGACGAGATGGCGGAGGCCTGCGGCATGGACCCGCTCGCGTTCCGCCTCAAGAACTACGCCGATGCCGAGCCGATCTCCGGCAAGCCGTTCTCATCGAAGGCGTTGCGCCAGTGTTACGAGCAGGGCGCCGCCCGCTTCGGCTGGTCAGCCCGCACGCTGACCCCGCGCAGCACGCGCGACGAGGCCGGGCTGCTGGTGGGCTGGGGCGTGGGCACGGCAACCTTCCCCGCCCTCATGTTCCAGGCCAATGCGCGCGCGGTGATCCGGGCCGACGGCACCGGGGTCGTGGAGATCGGCGCCCACGACATGGGCCAGGGCGCCTGGACCGCGCTGGCCCAGATTGCGGCGGACGGCATCGGCCTCGATCTCGATCGCCTCGAGTTCCGCTCCGGAAGCTCGGACCTGCCGGATGCCGGGATCGCCGGCGGCTCCGCCCACACCGCGACGGCCGGCATGGCCCTGCACGGCGCCGGCGCCGCCGTCATCGCCAAGCTCGCCGACCTGGCAACCGGCGACGAGCGCTCGCCGCTGTTCGGCTCCGGCAATGCGGGCGTCGTCGCCCGCGAGGGACGGCTGTTCCGGTGCGACGACGAGAGCCGCAGCGAGAGCTACGGCGACATCCTCGCCCGCGCCGGCCTGGCGGAAATCGAGGCGACCGGCAGCAGCGCCGCCGACCCGGTCGCGCAAGAGAACTTCGCCATGCATGCCCACGGCGCCGTCTTTGCCGAGGTCAAGGTCGATCCTGATTTCGGCCAGGTCCGCGTGACCCGGCTGGTCGGCGCGTTCGCCGCCGGCACCATCATCAACCCGCGCCTCGTTCGCAGCCAGTATTACGGCGGCATGATCTGGGGGGTTTCGTTCGCGCTTCACGAGAAGGCGGTCGTCGACCACCGGTCCGGCCGCATCCTGAACGCCAATCTCGGCGAGTACCACGTCCCGGTGAACGCCGACGTGCCCTCGCTCGAGGCCATCCTGGTCGACGAGCGGGACGAGCACGTGAACGCGCTCGGCATCAAGGGCGTCGGCGAGATCGGCGTCACCGGCACCGCCGGGGCGATCGCGAATGCCGTCTGGCACGCGACCGGCCGACGGGTCCGCCGCTTCCCGATCACGCTGGATCAGCTGATCAACTAAGCCAGCGGTCGCCCAAAGCGCTGGATGTCGGCCTCCACGATCGCACGGTCCAGCGTGCCCCAGGGTGAGGTCGCACCGGGAAGATGGCGCCGGAACACGGCATATCGCTCCTGGCTGACCCGGTAGAGGCGCCTTAACTCCGGCAGCGGGTCGGCACTGTCGTCGACCCGCATGTCGAGGTCCGGGTAGGGGTCGTCGACGCACACCTTGATCCCGGCGCTCTGCTTGCCGCGCTTGTCGCCGCCGGCGGCCTCGCCCCCCTCGAGCGCGGACATCAGGCGCTCGGCCAGCGGGCTGCCCTCCGTCCGCGCGAAAGCGTCGAGCATCGCTGGGAGCACGTCAGGCCCGGCCAGCATGTTGCCCGCGACCGAGACGTCGGTGCCGCCAATGTCGCCGGCCCAATCGATACAGCCGGACCCGGTGTGCCGGGCCGACCGGCCGTCGCGGTCGAGCATATGGAACTGCCGGTGCGCGGCGCCCGGGTCCGGTCCGACCTGCTCCGCCAGGATGACCTCGGGCGCATCACCCGCCCGAAGCCGTTGCATGGCGGGCCGCACGTAAAGCGGATTGGGAAACGCCTGCACCGACATCGCGCCGACCCGGCTCTCGACATGGATGCAGATCGCACCCACGGCAAAGAAGCGGGACGCGACGGCGGCGCCGAGGGCTCCGCTGACGGGGTCGCGGGCAAGGATGGAGAAGGTCAAGGCCGGGCCTAATCGATGCTGAGCAGTTCCACGTCGAACATCAGGGTCGCGCTCGGCGGGATCACGCCGCCGGCGCCGCGCGCGCCGTATCCCAAATCCGGCGGAATGATCAGCGTCCGCTTGCCGCCGACGTGCATGGTGGCCACGCCCTGGTCCCAGCCCGCGATGACCCGGCCTTCGCCCAATTGGAAGCTGAACGGCTTGCCGCGGTCGCGCGAGCTGTCGAACTTGGCGCCCTTGGTGCCGCCATTATAGAGCCAGCCCGTGTAGTGCACGTTAACGGTCTGGCCGGCATTCGGCTGCGGCCCGGTGCCGACGACCTCGTCGTGGTACTGCAGCCCGGATGGCAGGGTTACGTAATGCTCGTTCGGCGCTGCGGATGCGGTCATGGCGATGCTCAGGGCTCCGGCGAGATGAAGAAAGAAGCGGCGCAAGGGATAGCTCCCGTCTGGGTATAGCCGCAGGCGTAGCGGCATTGCTCTGTCCTGACTACCCGTGGACGGTGCGGTGGCGCGCTTCTACCGTGCCCGTGCCGACTGCCTAGGGCGGAACGCTTCCGTAGTCTGGCCGCAACCAATGCAAGGGGGCGGAATGTCCGGGATCGACCCACGGCTCGTCGCCCAATCGAGCGGCCTGACCATCGGTGAGCTCTTCCGCCAAGCTGCCGCCGCCCACCCCGACCGCATCGCGCTACAGGATCGGCAGAGAGCCCTGACCTACGCCGAGTTTGCCACGCGGGCCGGCCGCCTGGCTTGTGCTCTGGCGGGACAGGGCGTGCGGCCGGGCGACCGGGTCGCGGTGCTCTCCGAGAACCGGCGCGAGTTCGTCGAGCTGCAGATGGCGTGCGCGATGCTGGGCGCGATCCTCGCATGCCAGAACTGGCGCCAGGCCGACCCCGAGCTGTCGCACTGCCTGCGCCTGGTCACGCCCAACCTGCTCTTCGTGTCCGAGCGGTATGCCGGCACCCTGGCGCGCCTCGGCCTCGATATCCCGGCGGTCACGTTCGGCGCCGGTTACGAAAAGCTGCTGGATGCCGCACCCGACGCGCCGCTTGCCGGACCGGACGATGCGGAGGCGGGCGTCGTCATCCTCTACACCAGCGGCACGACGGGCATGCCGAAAGGCGCCTTGATCAGCCACCGCGCCGTCATCGCCCGCGCTTCCGTCTCGCGGATCGACGGGGGCACCATTCCCGGCCGCGCCTTCATCGCGTGGGCGCCGCTCTTCCACATGGTCTCCACCGACCCGGTGTTCGCCACCCTGATGAGCGGCGGCACCGTCATCGTCATGGACGGGCTCGTCGTCCCCGAACTCGTCGAGTGGGTCGGGCAGGCTGACATCAATCATCTCACGCTCATGCCCGGCATGATTGACCGCGTCATCGACGAGATGAAGCGGAGCGGGACGAAGCCACGGTCCATCGTCTCCTGCGGCTGCATGGCCGACCTCGTGCCGCGGCACCAGATCGCCGAGATCACGACCTTGCTGGATGCCCCCTTCCGCAACAGCTTCGGGTCCACGGAGACCGGCAGCCCGCCGGCTGGAGGGCACAGCGTGCCGGTGGGTGAGCTGCCGGAGCGCTTGTCCAAACGCCAGAACAGCCTGTGCCTCATCAGGCTCGTCGACGAGGACGACCGGGACGTGCCGGACGGCGAGCCCGGCGAGTTGCTGATCCGCGGCCCCACCCTGTTCAGCGGCTATTGGGGCGCGCCCGAGGTCAACGCCCGCGACTTCCGCGGCGGCTGGTTCCACATGGGCGACGTCTTCGTCCGCAACGAGGATAGCACGCTCGATTTCGTCGACCGCCGTAAATACCTGATCAAGTCCGGCGGCGAGAACATCTACCCGGCCGAGATCGAGAACGCGCTTCGACTTTCGCCGCGCATCCACGACGCCGTGGTGGTCCGCCGGCCGGATCCGCGCTGGGGCGAGGTGCCGGTGGCCTTCGTCGTCCCGCTCGATGCGACGCTCACCGCGGCAGAGGTGATCGCCGCCTGCGAGGGCCGGGTCGCCCGCTACAAGCTGCCGCGGGACGTGGTGTTCGTCGCCGATGCCGACCTGCCGCGCAGCGCTACCGGCAAGATCAAGCGGCATGAGCTCGAGCAGCGTCTGCGCACGAACGAACAACAGACGGCCGCCTGACCGGCCGCGATCGGGAGAGAACGGATGAGGAAACTTACCATCGGCCGCCGCGGCGTGCTCGCGGGCATCGGCGCGGTCGCGGCGCTGCCCCGCCGCGCCAGGGCGGCCGAGCCGGCGCTCCGGCTTGGCGTGCTGACCGACATGAACGGCGTCTTCTCCGACGGCACCGGCGCCGGGTCGGTGGCCGCGGCGCGGATCGCGGTGGAGGAGCTCGGCGGCACCGTGCTGGGCAGGCCGATCGACCTCGTCGTCGCCGACCACCAGAACAAGCCCGATATCGGGGCGGCCATCGCCCGCGACTGGTTCGACCGCGGCGGCGTGGACGCCATCCTCGACGTGCCGGTGTCGTCCATCGCGATCGCGATCGGCAACATCGCCCGCGAGAAGAACAAGATGTTCATCACCTCCGGCGGCGGCTCGGCGGAGCTCAGCGGCAAGTATTGCTCGCCGAATTTCATCCAGTGGACCTACACGACCTACGCGCTGGCCAACGTTGCCGGGCGCGCGATGCTCGAGCGCGGCGGGGACACCTGGTTTTTCATCGTCGCCGACTACGTGTTCGGCCAGCAACTGGAGCGCGACGCCACCGCAGTCGTGCAGAAAGGCGGCGGCAAGGTGGTCGGGCGCGCGCCGCACCCGATCGGCACTACCGATTTCAGCGCGGCGCTGCTGGAGGCCAAGGCATCCGGCGCGAAGGTGATCGCGCTGGCCAATTCAGGGCAGGACGCGCAAACAGCAATCAAGCAAGCCGGCGAGTTCGGCATGCTCGGCGGCGACCAGAAACTCGTCGCCCTGCTGATCGACGTGCCCGACATCCAAGCGATCGGCTTGCCGGTCGCGCACGGCCTGCTGGCGACCGCCGGGTTCTATTGGAACATGGACGACGGCACACGCAACCTGGCCAAGCGCTTCGCCGCGCGGATGAACGGGCGGGTGCCGGGCATGATCCAGGCCGGCGTCTACTCGTCCGCACTCCAATACACCCGGGCCGTCGCCAAGGCCGGCAGCAAGGATCCGGCCGCCGTCCTGAAGGTGCTGCACGCCGCCGACATCGAAGACGATTTCGCCCATCACGGCAGGCTCCGCGCCGACAATCTGATGGTCCACGACATGTATCTCGCGCAGGTCAAGGCGCCGGACAAATCGACCCAGCCTGCCGACGTCTACGACATCCTCGGGACCGTCAGCGGCCAAGACGCCGCCACCCCGCTAGCCGCAAGCGCGTGCCCTATGCTGCGAACCTGATGCGGGACTGCGCCGCTGTCACCGGCGTGGGTGAGACGGCCTATACGCGCGGCAGCGGACGCACGGCGCTCGCCCTCTCGCTCGAGGCCGCGCTCGCTGCGATCGCCGATGCCGGCCTTTCGCCCCGGGAGATCGACGGCGTCATCGCCATGGGCGGCCGCGGCGCGATCGCCGAAGACGTGATCACCAACTTCGGCATCCCCGACCTGCGCTTGTCCCTCCACGTGCCGATGGGGGGTGCGAGCCCCGTCGCCGCCCTGCAGAGTGCGGCCGCCGCCATCGCCACCGGGATCTGCCGCCACGTGCTGCTGCTGATCGGCCGGGATGCGTTCCCGGGAAGCCGGATCGCCACCCGCGTCCATGCGATCCCAGCCTTTCGCACCGTCGGCGAGTTCGAACTGCCGCTCGGCGCCATCTCGCCCGCCCAGCTCTACGCGCCAATGGCCCGCCGCCACATGGAACGCTACGGCACCACCACCGACGACTTGGCCGCCATCGCCGTCACGACGCGGCACCATGCCGCGCTGAACGACCGCGCTCTGATGCGAAAGCCGATCACCGCGGCCGACCACGCCGCCTCCCGGATGATCTCCGACCCGTTCCGCCTGCTGGATTGCAGCCAGGAGAACGATGGCGGCGCGGCGGTGGTGGTCAGCGCCGCCGATTTTGCCCGCTCATCCGGCCGCCCGGCCATCCTGCTGAGCGGAATGGCCGAGGGGCATCCAAACTCACCTGCCTCCATCACCCAGCGCGACGACATGACCCGGCTCGGCGTCGCCAAAGCCGCCGCCCGCGCGTTCGACATGGCCGGCGTCGGCCCGGCCGACATCGACGTGGCCGAGATCTACGACTGCTTCACCTGGGTCGTGCTCTGCCAGCTCGAGGACCTCGGCTTCTGCGCGAAAGGCGAGGGGGGGCGGTACGTGCGCGAGACCGGGCTCGGGCTGGATAGCTCGATGCCGGTCAACACGCATGGCGGCCTGCTGTCCCAAGCGCACATGGCGGGCATGAACCACGTGGTCGAACTCGTGCGGCAACTCCGCGGCGAAGCCGGGCGCGCCCAGGTCGAGCGGGCCAGCATCGGCCTCGTCACCGGCTATGGCGACATGGGCGACGGCGCCCTGGCCATCATGCGGCGCGCGGCATGACGGACCAAATCCTGCCCGCACCAACGCCCGACTCTCTCCCGTACTGGGAAGGTCTCCGCGACGGCCGCCTGCTGCTGCAGCGGTGCGCCGGCTGCGGCGTCATACGCCACTATCCGCGCCCGGTTTGTGCCGCCTGCTTCTCCACCGCCGTGACCTGGATCGAGGCTTCGGGCCACGGCACGGTCCACAGCTGGACCGAAACGCACCATGCGTTCCTCCCGTCTTTCTCGGCCGCTCTGCCCTACACGCTGGTCACCGCCGATCTGGCCGAAGGCGGGCGCCTGCTGGCGCGGCTGGTCGGCAGCCCGGCCGGATTGCGCATCGGCGCCGCCGTGCGTTGCCGCTTCGAGCCGCTGGGTGATTGGGCCGTTCCGGTGCTGGAACTCGTTGCGGCTCAGACCTAGCGCTAACGGATCAGGCACGCAGGGCCGGCGCGGGCCAGCCGTGAGAGTTCTCTGACCCCGGCCGGTTGTTCAACCACCACGACCAATCCTGCGGCAGGAGCGAGAATGGATCGCTTTGCCCCAGCTCACGGGCGGCCCAGACCGGCCAATGCGGGTTGGCCAGTGCGGGGCGGCCGAGGAATGCCAAGTCGATCAGCTCGTCTCGGATCATCCGGTCCGCGAGCGCCGGGGTTCCGAGGTTCCAGCTCACGGCGACCGGAATACCGACCTCGCGCCGGACCCGGCTGCCGCGCTCGACCATGAAGGCCGCCTGCGAGAAAGGCGGCTCCCGCATGTCGTCGGTATTCATGCCGAGGCTCAGATCGGCCAAGTCGAGCCCGTGGCGCTTCAACTCGCCGATGGCCCAAACGGATTCCTCGAACTGGACGCCATCGGGATGGAAATCATCCGAGCCGAGGCGCAACGTCAGCGGGAACCGCTCCGGCCAGACGGAGCGGACGGCGTCCATCGCCTCGCGGTGGAACCGCAACCGGTTTTCGAGGTTGCCGCCATACGCGTCGGTGCGCTGGTTCGCGAGCGGGGAAAAGAAGCTCGCTCCCAGGTAGCCGTGCGCGAAGTGCATCTCGAGCCACTCGAAGCCGGCCTGCTCGGCGCGCCGGGCCGCGGCGGCATAGGCTCTGTGCAGCTCGTGGATCTCGGCCACGCTCAGTTCCTGCACCGGATAGGTGAAGCGGCCACCATAGCTGACCGCCGACGGGCCCCGCACCTGCCAACCGTCCGGGTGGTCTGGCGCGATCTGCTGCTTGCCCTCCCAGGGCTTCTGCTCGCTGCCCTTGCGCCCGGTATGGCCGAGTTGGAGGCCCGGCACCGCGCCGAATTCCTTGATGATGGCGCAGACCCGGGCGAGACCCTCGATCTGGTCGTCGTCCCAGATCCCGGCGCAGCAGGTGCCGGTGCGCCCGTCCGGCGTGATGGCGATCTGCTCTGGAAACACCAGCCCGAAGCCGCCCGCCGCGCGCGAGCCCATCAGCATCACGTGGTAGTCGCCCATCTTGCCGTCGACCGACCGATACATGGTCATCGGCGACATCGCGATCCGGTTACGCAGCGTCACGCCCTTCAACGTGTAGGGGCTGAACAGGTCGGGCATGACTGGGCTCCTCGAGGCTAGGCGGATCGGTCTGGTCGGCCCCGCCACGATGACCGTGATTTCCCTGCGCCAGCAACGGCCCAGCTGGTACTCCGCTCGACGCTGCCAAGCGCCTCCGGCATCATCGCCCCGACTTGATCATCCAAGTTCAGGTATAAGCAACAGGTCAGTCGACGAGCGTATAGTCGCCGTCCGAACGGTAGATGCGATGAGATCGGGCCTGAATGTTTCGCGGTGAAACGCACAGAACTTGCTGGGGCAACCAGCATTCCAAGCAGCCGCAGCAGGCCGCCCACATCACGAAGGAAGCCCTTCTGGAGGAGCTCACCGTCAAGGAGCTGCACCAGAACGCGTCGAGAGCGGGCATCCGCGGTCGTTCCAAGATGAACAAAGCCGCGCTTCTGGATGCCCTGGCGCCTGCGTGACCGCCGCGCCGGCCTGGACGGGGAGGCTGAATCAGAAGGCGGCCCGCCGAAGCCGCTTGCAAATCCAGCTCTGCTGTCGCAAGCGTCCCTCCAACAAATGGAGGAGAAGACAGGATGGAACTCGAGAAACGGACGCTATCGCGTGTCACTCTGCGGCTCGTCCCGTTCCTGATCGTCTGCTACTTCATCGCCTATCTCGACCGGGTGAACGTTGGCTTCGCGGCGCTCACCATGAACAAGGATCTCGGCCTGTCGCAGACCGCGTATGGTCTCGGCGCCGGCATTTTCTTCTTCACCTACTTCCTGTTCGAGGTGCCGTCGAACCTGTTCCTCGCCCGCTTCGGCGCCCGCAAATGGATTGCACGGATCATGATCACGTGGGGCGTCCTCTCGGGCGCGATGGCGTTCGTTCAGGGCGAGTGGAGCTTCTACGTCGTGCGCTGCCTACTCGGCGCGGCGGAGGCCGGGTTCTTCCCCGGCATCATCTTC
Source organism: Acetobacteraceae bacterium (assembly GCA_032249615.1). Taxonomy (GTDB): domain Bacteria; phylum Pseudomonadota; class Alphaproteobacteria; order Acetobacterales; family Acetobacteraceae; genus JAVVHH01. The sequence continues at coordinate 15,636 of JAVVHH010000026.1, read as the reverse complement.
TACCTGACGCTCTGGTTCCCGGCCGCCTACCGCGCGCGCATCCTGGGCTACTTCATGGCCGCGATCCCGCTTTCCTCCGTGCTCGGCCTGCCCGTCTCCGGCGCCTTGCTGGGGCTGGACGGCGCCGCCGGCCTGCACGGCTGGCAGTGGCTGTTCATCATCGAGGCGGTGCCGTCCGTCATTCTGTCCGCCGTCGTCTACTTCTACCTGACCGACCGCCCGGCCGACGCGGCCTGGCTGCCGGCCGATAGCCGCAACTGGCTCATGCGCCGCCTCGCGGCCGAGGAGCAGGTGCGCACCAGAGCGCAGCATTTCTCGCTGGGGCAGGCCCTGTTCAACGGCCGCGTGCTCGCCCTCAGCCTGGTGTATTTCGGCGTGGTCGCCAGCCTCTACGGGCTGAGCTTCTTCCTGCCGCAGATCGTCAAGCAGTTCGGCGTCTCCACCCAGCAGAACGCCTTCATCTCCGCCGTGCCCTTCATCGTCGGCACTGTCGCCACCCTGGTTTGGGGACGCCTGTCGGATCAGACCGGCAACCGCAAGGGAATGGCTGCGGTGGCCCTGCTCCTGGTCGCGGTCGGCATCGGCGCGGCCGCCTGGCTGAACGAGCCGCTGCTGAAAATGGCCGCGTTCTGCGTCGCCGCCTTCGGCATCTTCGGCACGCTGGCGGTGTTCTGGACGTTGCCGACCTCGTTCCTCTCCGGCGTTGCGGCGGCCGGCGGAATCGCGGTGATCAATTCGATTGGCAACCTCGCCGGGTTCGCAGGCCCCTATGCAATGGGCGCCATCAAGGATGCGACGAATTCCTACCAGGGCGGGCTGTTCCTGCTCGCGGGGCTGGCGTTCCTCGCGATGCTGATCGTGCTCGCGCTGCGGCACGATCGGCACCTTGAGCAAGCCCCGGCGCTCAGCGCGTTGGCTGCCGAATAGTGGAACTGTGCGACACAGCGGCGGTCGTCGCCGGGGGCGCCTCGGGTCTCGGCGCGGCCACCGGGGCGGCGCTGGCCCAAGCGGGCGCCCGGATCATGCTTTTCGACCGCGACCGCGACCGCGGCGAGGCGCACGCCGCCGCGATCGGGGGGCGCTTCGCAGAGGTCGACGTGACGGAGGAGGCCGCAGTCGCAGCCGCGTTCGACGAGGCCGAGCGGGCTCACGGGGTCGCCCGGGTCCTGGTCAACTGCGCCGGGATCGCCCCTGCTTCCCGGGTGGTCAACCGCGAGGGGCAGCCGCACGCGCTGGCGTTGTTCCGCCGCGTGATCGAGGTGAACCTGATCGGCACCTTCTGCACCACGGCCGCGTTCGCCGCGCGGTTGGCCAAGGCGCCGCCGGCCGGGGAGGGCAGGGGCGTGGTGATCAACACCGCCTCTGTCGCTGCCTTCGACGGCCAGGTCGGGCAGGCCGCCTATGCCGCGTCCAAAGGCGGCGTCGCGGCGCTGAGCCTGCCGCTTGCCCGCGATCTCGCCCAGCACGGCATCCGCGTGATGACGATCGCGCCGGGCTTGTTCCTGACGCCGATGCTCGAGGGTCTGCCGCAGACCGTGCAGGACTCCCTCGGCCAACAGGTTCCGTTCCCCAGCCGCCTCGGCAGCCCGGCCGAATACGCCCAGCTCGTGCTTTCCATCATCGCCAACCCGATGCTGAACGGCGAAACTATCCGCCTCGACGGCGCGCTCCGTATGGCGCCCCGGTAACGACTACCCTCGCCGCAGCAGGAAGTCCCGTCCGACGAGCTTGTAGCCGGTCGCGACGATCAGGATCGTGACGCCCAGCAGGAAGAACCCGAGCGCGGCCAGTGCCTCGAAGCTGCCATTCTCGCTCAGATCCAGCATCATCACCGAGATGACCCGCGTGTGCGCCGAGACGAGGAATATCGCCGTGCTCAGCTCGCGGGTGGCGGGGATGAACACCAGCAGCCAGGCGCCGACCAGGCTGGTCTTGAGCAGCGGCACCACCACCCGGGAGATGGCCCGCAGGCGGCCGCCGCCCAGGATGCGGACCGCTTCCTCCATCTCCGGGTTGAGCGCGCGGACTGCGGCGAGGCAGCTGGAGTAGGCGATCGGCAGGAACCGGGACGTGAAGCCGAGCACCAGGATCGTCGCCGTTCCATACAGCGCGACGGGCGGCGGCGCCCACGCGCTGTAGAACCCGATCGCCAGCACGATCCCCGGCACCACCAGCGGCAGCATGCAAAGCATCCCGAGCAGCCCGCCCCAGCGCCCGACCAACCGGCGTTGCACGACATAGGCCACGGCCAACGCCAGCGCGACCGCGACGAAGGCCGTTGCACCCGAATAGGTGAAGCTGTGGAGAATGGTCTCGCGCGCAGTCGGGTCCTCGATCAGCAGCAGGCGGAAATTGGCCAGCGTCAGGTTGGACAGCGAGAAGCCGCGGCCCCACGCCTGGCTGAACGCCGCCTGGGCGAGTGCGAGGTAGGGCAGGATCACGGCCATGGCGACCAGGAAGAAGGCGTAGCCGAACACGACCCAGCGCCATGCGCCGAGCTGCTGCAACTCGCGGCTGCCACCCTTGCCGGTCAGCGACACATAGCTCCGCCGCCCCAGCACCCGGCGCTGCAGGGTGAACAGCCCGACCGTGATCAGCACCAGCGGGATCGCGTAGGCGGCGGCGACCTCGGCCTGCAGCGGGAACTGGAAGAAGCCCCACAGTTCCAGCGTCAGCACATGGATCCGAGCCGGCAGCGCCAGGATGGCCGGCGTTCCGAACAGGGCGACGGTATCGAGGAAGACCACGATCGCGCCCCCGAGGATCGCTGGGGTAACCAGCGGCAGCGTGATCCGAAAAATGGTGCGAAGGCCGGAGGCTCCCAGGATATTGGCCGCTTCCTCCATCTCCGACGAAACCCGCTCGAGCGCGTCGGTCGTGAACACGAAGATGTACGGAAAGCCATACAGCGCCGTCACCCAGACCAGCCCGGCGAAGGTGTAGATGTTGGCAAACCCGCTCGGGGCACCGGTCACCGCCATGAACACCTTGTTGAGCCAGCCCGCATTGGGCCCAGCCAGCAGGATCCACCCGATCGAGCCGAGATAGGACGGCGTGATGAATGCGCCCAGGATGAGCGGCCGGATCAGCGCCTTGCCCGGCATGTCCGTCCGCGCGATGCCCCAGGCGACCGGCACTGCGAACAGGGTCGACAGCACCGTCACACTGCTGGCGTACATAAGGGAGGTGCCAAGGGCTCGGAGCCGCAGGGCGCTGTTATAGGCTTCGACGTAATTGCCGAAAGTCCATGCGCCGGTGTCGCCATTCTGGAGGCTCGCGACCAGCAGCTTGCCGGCCGGAACCACGATCAGAAACACCAGGGCAGCGAACGCGGCCACCAGGATCACCGCCGAGGGCTGAGGCGCCCATCGCCGCGCGCTGCCACCCGTGGCGGCCCTCGCGCTGCGGGTCGCGCTCAGCTGAACGTATCCTTCCACTTGCTCTTGGTGTCCGGCAGCATCGTCTCGACGTCCTGCAGTGTCGGCGTGAGCGTCTTCACGTCGGAGAGCGATTTAATTCCCTTCGGCGGCGCTACGTCGCCTCGCAGGGGCACTTCGAAATTCTCCGCCAGGATCTTCGAGTATTCCGGGCCGCACGCGAAATCGAGGAACAGCTTGGCCGCATTCGGGCTTTTGCATCCGGCGATGATGGCGGTGGCCGATGGCACGACCAGCGTACCGGAGGTGGGGTAATTGACCGCGAGCGGGTTGCCCTTGGCGGCAGTGCGGGCCACCGCGGCAATGTTGGCGAGCCCGACCAGCCGCTCGCCCGAGTTGAGCACCGTGATCGAATCGTCGAACGACCGCCCGATCAGCGGGTTGAGCGCGTTCAGCTTTTTGAAAAAGTCCCAGCCGTAGAGCTTGGTCAGCGCCACCGTCCAGTTGCCGACGACGCCGCTATAGATCGGGCTGCCGAACGTTTCCTTGTCTTTCCATTTCGGGTCGGTCAGGTCCGACCAGTCCTGCGGCGCTTCGGCGGCGGAAAGCTTGCTCGTGTTGTAGCCGATCGCGCCGACACCGAGCCAGCCGGGGTAGTAGTCGCCTTTCGGGTCGAGATCGCGCAGCGCGGGCACGATGCCCTTGGCGTTCGGTGGGTCGAAATGGATCAGGAGCGACTTCTTTTGCAGGAAAGCCATGTGGCTGAGGTCGGTCGAGCTGAAGATGTCCGACTCGATCCGACCGCCCTTCATGTCCTGCAGCAGCCGCTGAAACGCGACCTGTGACGTCGTCTTCGTCGCGTTGACGGTGATGCCCGGGTATTTCTGGCTGAACGCGTTGCCGATATCGGCGCAGATCGTCTGGTTGAGGAAGCCGGAATACCAGGTGACCTGGCCCTCTTTCTTGGCCGCCTCGTAGATCGATTGCAGGTCGCCCGCCTCGGCGAACGCCCGATCGGTCGCCAGCGCCGCGGCCCCGGCCGCAAGCGTCGTCAGAATGCTTCGACGCGAGAGTTCCATCGCCGCTTCCTCCCAATTTGATTGGGTCCACCTTGCGATACGGGCAGAGTACGGTCAACGCGGCGCGGCCGTCCCGTCGAGCAGCGCGTCGAACCCCTGCAAACGGCCCGCCCAGCTGTAGGATCGCTCGATCAGCCGCCGCGCCGAGGCCCCGATCGCGGCCGCACCCGGCCCGGCCGCCTCGAGGCAGTGCGCAGCGAACGCGTCGGCGTCGGCGCCCAGCAGCACGTCCGTGCCCGGGGTCGCGTCGATCCCCTCCAGCGCGTCCGGCGTCACCACAACCGGGCGCGCCATCGCCATCGCCTCCAGCACTTTGTTCTGGATGCCGCGGGCGATCCGCATCGGAGCGACCGCCGCCGTTGCGTGCGCAACATAGGGCCGGACGTCGGGCACCCGCCCGGTCACGAACACCCCGTCCCCCGCCAAAGCGCGGACCTCGGCGGCCGGGTTCGCGCCGACGATGTGGAACCGCGCCGGCTGGTGGCCGCGGATGATCGGCAGGATATCGGCTGCGAACCAGCGCACGGCGTCGACATTGGGTGGATAGTCCATCGTCCCGGTGAACACGAAGTTGAGCTGATCTGTCGGATAGGGCGCGTTTTGTGAAATCGCCGGATCGAAATAGGCGAAGTTGACCCCGTTGGGTACGACCCGAACCTTGCCCGCCTGCGCCGGCCACTGCGCCCGGAAAAGATCCGCCTCGCCCTCCGAGACGAACGTGCTCCAGTCCATGTCGCGCGCGATCCTCCCCTCTAGGGCGGCGACCCGGCGCCACTCCCGCCGATGCACCAGCTGCATCGCGCCCCCCTGTTCCGCGTAGGCCCGCCACTTCTCCGAATCCACATCCGTCAAATCGCACAGCGTCACTGCCTCGCCCGTGCGGCCCAGCACGTAGGGCGCCATGTTCGAGGAGAACACGAACACCGCCGCCGGTTCGATCTCGCGCAGCGTGCGGGCGACCCAGGCCGTCAGCGCCCTGTCGCGATAGAAGGTGACGCTCAGGGGCTCACCGGTCAGCAGCCCGGTCAGGCTCTTCAGCTTGGCCCATCGCCGGTCCAGCCGCGCAAAGTGTGAGGTGGCACAGAGCGCCGCGACCGTTCCGATATGCGGCTCGTCTTCCGGGTCGTCGACGAGGCAGCCGAGATGCACCCGGAAACTTGCGGCCAGGTGCTGCAGGATCGGCCACGCCCGGATCTTTTCGCCCTTGGTCGGCGGATAAGGAATGCGCTGGGCGAGGAAGAGGAGGTCGCGAATCGTAGCTGCACCGAGTTGCGCCCGAACCTCTAAGCGCAACCGCCCGTCCCCGCCAGGGTTCCCCGTGCCGCGCGAGCCTGCCATAACGGCCCCGTGGACTTCACTGCCTCCTTCCTCGACGAAACTGTCGCGGCGTTCCTCGCCTTTCGCGACGACCCCGGCTATCGCCGTGCGCTCGAGCAGATGGCCGACACGCTCGTCGAGCGGTTCCGCGCCGGCCAAAAGCTGATGATCTGCGGCAATGGCGGCAGCGCGGCCGACGCCCAGCACATCGCCGCCGAGTTCGTCTCCCGCCTCCTGATCGACCGCGCCCCGCTGCCGGCCCTCGCGCTGACCACGGACAGCTCCAACCTGACCGCCATCGGCAACGATTACGGCTACGAGAAGGTGTTCGAGCGGCAGGTGCTCGCGCTTGGGCAGGAGGGCGACGTCCTGCTCGGCATCTCCACCTCCGGCACCTCCAAGAACGTGCTGCGCGCGTTCGAGGCGGCCAGGAGCAAGGGGGTCACGTGCTTCGCCTTCGCCGGCGCTAATCCCGGCCCGATGCGCGCGCTCTGCTCGGCCGTCTTCGCGGCGCCCTCCGCCAAGACGGCCATCATTCAACAAATCCACATCACCGCGGCGCACTTGGTCTGTGGCCGCGTCGAACAGGTCATGTTCCCGCCGGGTTGGGACGCGGTGGCGCCCACCCCAGCGCTCGCAGGGTCGGCACCATGTGCGGCGGCGGCGGCGCCTCGGCCTGAACGAGCGCGGCCATGGGCAGGCTGAGCGACCGCGCCAGCAGGTGCAGCCGGTCAACTCCAGCCGCGCCATACACCGCGTCCCCCACCAGCGGACATCCCAACGCCGCGCAGTGCACCCGGATCTGATGGGTGCGCCCCGTTTCGGGCGAGAGCTCCAGCCAGGCGCGGCCGCCGCTCCTCCCCAGCACGCGCCAGCTCGTCCGGGCCGGCTGGCCCTCTGGGTCGACCACCATGCGCCATGAGCCCGGCTTACTCCGTTTGGCCAGCGGCGCATCGATCGTCCCGAAATCGGCCGCCGGTTCGCCCTCCACCACGGCCCAATAGACCTTCCGCACCGCCCCCCGCGCGAACAGCGCCTGCGCCTCCAGCAGCGCAGCCCGCCGCAGCGCGACCGCCAGGCAACCGGCCGTGTCCGCGTCCAGCCGATGCACCAGCCACGGTCCGGCCCGCCGGCGCGACAGCAGCGGGAACCAGTCCTCCACGCTCGCGCCGCCCCGCGGGCCCGGGTGCACCGGCAAGCCTGCCGGCTTGTCGAGCACGACCAGGCCCTCGCTCCGGAACAGCAGAGGCGGCAGCGCGTCGCTCATCGCCATAGCAGTTGACACGCCAGGCCTTGCAGCGGAAGCACGCGGATGCCCGATGACCGCATCTGCGGCCTCAACGCCGTCGCCGCCCTGTTCGCCCGCCGCCTCGATGACGTGAACCGCCTATTCTACGCCGACCCGCTCAAGGCCGACGTGGGGCTGTTCTGCGCGGCCATGGCCCGCCGCCGCCTGCCGTATCGGCTTCTGCCGCCCGACGAGCTGGAGCGGGTCGCGGGAACGGTCCATCACGGCGGTATCGTCGCCCTAGCCAACCCACGCCCGATCCCGCGTTTCGACCCGGCCGATCCGCCCCGCCACAAACTGCTGCTCGCCCTCGACGGCATCGGCAATCCGCATAACCTCGGCGCCATTGCCCGCAGCGCCGCGTTCTTCGGCGTCCCCGCCCTCATCCTGCACGATACCGCCGACCAGGCTTTCCCGTCCGATGCCGCCTATCGCGTCGCCGAAGGCGGCCTGGAGCAGCTCGACCTGTTCCTCACGCCCGATCTGCCCGGCATGCTGAAGGCGGTCGAGCCGTTCTACCGCACCGCCGCCGCGACCCTCGCCCCGGATGCCATCCCGCTCGGCTCGCTGCCGCGCGACCGCCCCGTCATGCTCGTCCTCGGCAACGAGGAATACGGCCTGCTTCCCGAGGTCGAGGCCGCCTGCCGGCGCCGGATCCGCATCACCCCGCTCGGCCCGGTGCAGAGTTTGAACGTCGCCCAAACCGCAGCCATCCTGCTGCACGATTTATCCCGATGAGGTCTCCTTGCGCATCCATCTGCAGAGCAAGCCCAGCGTCACCAACTTCCCGCTCACCCAGGCGACATGGGATGAAGCCGCCGCCCGCGCGCCGGACATCTCCGCCGGGCACGCGCTCTCCTTCGGCGAAACCCCCGAGGCGTTCGCGGCCGGCATGCGGGATGCCGAAGTGCTGGTCGCTCACGCCGCCGCGGTCGCCGAGGGTCTGCCGCCCGCGCCGCGGCTCAAGCTGCTGTACGTGACGTCGGCCGGGCTCGACAAGCTGGCCCCGTTCGACTGGCTGCCCGAAGGCGTCACGCTGCTCAACAACCGCGGCACCCACGCGGCCAAAGCCGGCGAATACGGCTTGATGGCGCTGCTGCTGCTCGTCAACCGTATGCCCGCCCAGCTCACCAACCAGCGGGAGGGCGCCTGGAGGCAGGTGCACGGCTCGGTTCTGGCGGGCCATCGAGTCGTCATGGTGGGTCTCGGCACGCTGGGGGGCAGCACCGCCGCCCACGCCCACGCCTTCGGCATGCATGTCACGGGTGTCCGCACCACCGCCGCGCCGCACCCGGCCTGCGACAGCGTCGTCTCCGTCGATAGGCTCGACAGCGTGTTGCCGGAGGCGGAGATCCTGTTCCTTGCGACCCCGCTCACGCCGGCGACCAACGGCCTGCTTAGCCGCGAGCGCATCGCCCTATTGCCCCGGGGCGCCGGTATTGTGAACATTGGCCGCGGCGCACTGATCGACCAGGAAGCGACCATGGACGCGCTCGATTCCGGCCAACTCGGTGGCGCCGTCCTCGATGTGTTCGACCCGGAGCCGCTGCCGCCGGGTCACCGCTTCTGGACGACGCCGAACGTCATCATCACGCCCCACAACTCCGCCGACGATCCCAACACCTACAACAGCCGCAGCCTCGACATTCTGTTCGACAACCTGCAAGCCTACCGCGAGGGCGCGGATCTGCCCAATCGATTCGACCTCGCCCGGGGCTACTGACCCATGCGGGCGGCCACCCTCGCGCTCTCCGTCTTCGTGGCGCTGTCCGCCTGCGCGGCCGCTCCCCTGCGCGGCACCGCACCGGCGGCCACGGCTGCCGCGTTCCGGGACGATCCACGCCCCCGGCTTTGGTACGTCGGCCTCGGAATGTATGACGAGTCCTGGTCGGAAAACGACGTGGCCGACCTGGCGGCCGCGCTCGAGCGCGGGGCGCCCGGCTTCCGGGTGATCCCCACCATCTTCGCCAACGAAACCAGATCGGCGCGGCGTCGCTTCCCCGCGGTCGAGCCCCGGCAGGTCGCGGCAACCATCGCCGACATCGCCACGGTCGCGGGCCCGGCGGATGTCGTCCTCGTCTATGTCAGCACCCATGGCGCGCCCGGTCTGCTCGGCCGCAGCGCGGCGGGCGAGGCGCTGGAACCCGTCGATCCCGCAGCGATGCAAAGCTGGCTCGCGCCGCTCCGCGACCACGACACGGTGCTGATCCTGTCCGCCTGCTTCTCCGGCTCCTTCATCCCGGCGCTGCAGGGCCCGCACCGGATCATCTTCGCCGCTGCCAGGGCCGACCGGACCTCGTTCGGCTGCCAGGCCGGCGCCAAGCACACCATCTTCGGCGACGCCCTGCTCCGCGCACTCCGGCCGCCGCGGGAAAGCCTGCGCACGGTCGTCGCGGCAACCCGCGGCACGGTCACGACGCGCGAGCGGGCGCTGCACGTGGACCAACCCTCGCTGCCCCAACTCTCGGTCGGCGCGGCCGCCAGGCGTCTCTACGACAGCCCGGTCTTCTGAGCCCGGCGCCTGCTACTGGATGAACAGCCGGCGCGACTCGTACGACAGCCATACCCGATGGCTCTGAAGGAAATCGGCCCCCAGCAGCGCATCGATGTCGTTCGGGAGCGTCAGCGCTGTCACCAGGACCGGCGTCCGCACCGGCACGTCGCCTACCCGGAGATCGGCCAACCGGTGCAGTTCGGCGGGGAGGATCTCGCCCGCGGCGCCCCGCGCGCGCACCTCCGACCCCGGAACCCGCGACGCCGCGCTCACCCCGGCTCGTTGCGCCGCCGCTGCCGCGATCACGGTCCGTTGCGCGCCGGAGTCGAGCGAGGCGCTCAGCGTCCGTCCGTTGACGTGGATCGGGAAGAACGGATGCGATGTCAGCGAGCGTGTCGTCTCCAGCGCCGTATAGGGTCCGCTCCAGGGCGGCCGCAGGCTCGGGCAATTGGTCGGGGCGTAGAGATCGAGCCGCCGGTGCGGCAGATCGAGATCGAGGTCGAAATCGGCGAGCAGTGACGCGCCGAGCAGCCCGTCCGGCTCCAACCCGCCCATTGAGAGTGCCAGCGGCCCGACCAGCACGCGCGGATAGGCCAGCTTCGCCCCACCCAGACTCATGCTGTCGAGCCGCGCGTCGCCGGTCTGCATCGATTGCGCGATCCCCTTCATCGACCGCGCAAAATCATACTTGTTCGTCACCCCCAGCCGCTTGGCGGCCTGCAAGCTGATGATCGAACTCTCCGCGCCGGTATCCAGCACCAGCCGCGAAGGCTGCCCGTTGATCACCGCCATCACCATCGGCAGCCCGGCCAGCGTCACCGGCAAGCTCGCTCGCCGCTGCAAGGTGCAATTCGGGGCCTCGCTCGCCTGCGGCGCCGCGATCGACCGTTCCGGGTTGAGCACCCCCATGACGAGCGGCGCCGGCTCGCAGGAGGCGAGTGCGCCCGCGGCAGTCGCCAGCCGCGCGAGAATGGAGAGCTTCATTCTGCGGCTTGTGCGTAGCTCTCCAGCGGCGCGCAAGTGCAGACGAGGTTGCGGTCACCAAAAACGTTGTCGACGCGCTTGACCGGCGGCCAGTACTTCCCGCCTCGGACCCAGTCGAGTGCAAACGCCGCCGTCTCGCGGCTATAGGGATGGGTCCACTGGCTGCCGGCCACTTCGGCCAGAGTGTGCGGCGCGTTCTTCAGAGGGTTGTCCGCCCGGTCGAGCCGCCCCGCCGCGATCTCGGCGATTTCGTGCCGGATCATGATCATCGCGTCGCAAAACCGGTCGATCTCCTCCTGCCCTTCGCTCTCCGTCGGCTCGACCATCAGCGTGCCGGCGACCGGCCAGCTCATCGTGGGCGCGTGGAAGCCGAAATCCTGCAGGCGCTTGGCGATGTCTTCGACGCCCACGCCCGCTTCGGCCTGGAACACGCGGCAGTCCAGGATGCACTCGTGCGCCACTAGACCGTCCGCGTCCGTGTAGAGGATCGGGAAGTGCGCCCGAAGCCGGGCTGCGATGTAGTTGGCATTCAGGATCGCCACCTGCGTGGCCCGCTTGAGCCCGGCCGGCCCCATCATCCGGATATACGCGTAGGAGATCGGCAGGATGCCCGCGCTGCCGAACGGTGCCGCCGCGACCGGGCCGAACCCGGTCGCCGGCCCCGCATCGTCCCGCGCCGGGTGGTTCGGCAGGTGGGGCGCCAAATGCGCCGCGACGCCGATCGGACCGATGCCCGGGCCACCGCCGCCGTGCGGGATGCAGAACGTCTTGTGCAGGTTGAGGTGGCACACATCGGCGCCGATCCGCGCCGGGCTCGTGAGCCCCACTTGGGCGTTCATGTTCGCACCGTCCATGTAGACCTGGCCGCCGCGGACGTGAACCGCCTCGCACATCGCCCTGATCCCGTCTTCGAACACGCCGTGCGTGCTCGGGTAGGTCACCATCAGCGCGGCCAGCGACGCCTTGTGCTGCTCGGCCTTGGCCTCGAGGTCGGCCACGTCGATATTGCCGGCGCGGTCGCACCCGACCACGACGACCCGGTAGCCCGCCATGACCGCGCTCGCCGGGTTCGTCCCGTGCGCGCTGCTCGGGATCAGGCAGACGTCCCGGTGCGCCTCGCCCCGCGCCGCGTGATACGCCCGGATCGTCAGCAGCCCGGCAAACTCGCCTTGGCTTCCCGCATTCGGCTGCAGCGAGACCGCCGCAAACCCGGTGATCGCCGCGAGCCAGGCCGACAGCCGCGTCGTGAGCACCTCGTAGCCGCGCGTCTGCTCGACCGGCGCGAACGGGTGCGCATCAGCGAAGCCCGGCAGCGTGATCGGAATCATCTCCGCCGTCGCGTTCAGCTTCATCGTGCACGACCCCAGCGGGATCATGCTGCGATTGAGCGCGATGTCCTTGTCCTCGAGCCGCTTCAGATAGCGCAGCATCGCATGCTCGGCGTGGTGCACATGGAACACCGACTCCGTCAGGATCGGCGTGAGCCGCAGCAGCGCCGGCGGCAGACCGCCGTGCGGCGTGCCCAGCGGGGCACTAACCATTTCGGCCAGCCGCTCCAGCTCCTCCCGGGTCACGGTCTCGTCGAGCGACAGCGCGACGCCTCCGTCCGGCAAGGCCCGCAGGTTGAACCCGGCGGCGACCGCCTGCTCGAGCAACGCGGGCGCGCCCGGCCCGTCCAGCGTCAGCGTGTCGAAGAACGCCGGGTGCCGCAACGCGAACCCCGCCCGCACGGCGGCCCCCGCCAGCAGCCGGGTCTGCAGATTGACCCGGCGCGCGATCCGCCGGAGCCCCTCCGGCCCATGCCACACCGCATAGAACCCGGCGAGCACAGCCAGCAGAACCTGGGCCGTGCAGATGTTGCTCGTCGCCTTCTCGCGCCGGATGTGCTGCTCGCGCGTCTGCAGCGCCAGCCGCAGCGCCGGCGCACCGGCCGCGTCTTGGCTCACCCCCACGAGCCGCCCGGGCATCTGCCGCTTGAGTTCGTCCCGCGTCGAAAAGAAGGCCGCGTGCGGGCCGCCAAAGCCCATCGACACGCCAAAACGCTGCGCCGAACCGACCACCACGTCCGCGCCCATTTCCCCCGGCGGCGTCAGCAGCACCAGCGACAACAGGTCTGCGCACACGATCGCCAGCGCGCCGGCCTCGTGCGCCGCGGTGATTTCGGCCCTCAGGTCTCGGATTTCGCCCGTCGTGCCCGGAAATTGCAGCACCACGGCGAAGGGCGCCGCCGCGCCGATCGCGGCCGTGTCGCCCGGGGCGACGCTCACCAATCGATACCCCACCGGCGCCGCCCGGGTCTCCAGCACGGCTCGCGTCTGCGGATGCAGGTCGCCGGCCACGCAGACCGTGCGGGAGGCCGACCGGCTGACATTGTGCGCGAGCGTGACCGCCTCAGCCGCGGCCGTCGCTTCGTCCAGCAAGCTGGCATTGGCGATCGGCAACCCGGTCAGGTCTACGACCATCGTTTGGAAGTCCAGCAGCGCCTCGAGCCGCCCTTGCGCGATCTCCGCCTGATACGGCGTGTAGGCCGTGTACCAGCCCGGGTTCTCCAGCACGTTCCGGCGGATCACCGGCGGCATGTGCGTGCCGTAATAGCCCTGCCCGATGAGGCTTTTCAGCGGCGTGTTCTGCAGCGCCAAGCCGCGCAACTCGGCGATCACACCCGCTTCGTCGATCGGCGGCGGCAGGTCGAGCGCGTCCAGGTCCCGGATCGCGGCCGGGACCGTCCGCTCCGTGAGTGCGTCGAGGCTCGGCGCGCCCACCACGGCCAGCATCGCCGCGACCTCGGTCTCCGTCGCCGCGATGTGCCGGCCGACGAAGCTGTCGTGGCCCGCGAGCGCATCGAGATCGTCGAGCGCGCTGTCCGTCATGCCAAGCTCTCCACGAATGCGCGATAGGCTGCTTCGTCCATCAATCCTTCGAACGCGGCGGCATCGGCGAGCCGCAGCTTGAAGAACCAGCCCTCCTGTTCCGGCGCGCGGTTGACGAGCGCCGGGTCATCGCTGAGGCCGTCGTTGCGATCGGTGACCGTGCCTTTCAGCGGCGCATACACGTCGCTTGCCGCCTTGACGCTTTCCACGACGGCGCAGGCCTCGCCGGCCTCGACCGAACGGCCCGCGGCCGGCAGGTCGACATAGACGACGTCGCCCAGCGCCTCCTGCGCATGGGCCGTTATCCCGACCGTCACGACGCCGTCCGCGAGCCGAACCCACTCGTGATCGTTGGTGAACCGTGTCTCAGCCATGGTCGCGTTCCTATCTGGCGTAGCGGTGGGGCACGAAGGGGAGGGCGGTGACCTGGCCGGCGTGGATCTCGTTGCGGATCATCAAACCGAGCGCCGTTCCCGCTGCGGCGAGTTCGCGGCGGACGTAGCCCATGGCGATCGGCGCCTCGAGCGTTGGCGAGAAGCCACCGGAGGTGATGCTGCCGGCTGCGGTGCCGTCGGTCGCCAGTAGTGGCGTCTCCGCGCGCGCCGGAGCGCGGCCGGCTGGGCGGATGCCGACGCGGAGCCGGGTGGGGCCATGCTCGAGCTGGTCCAGGATGGGGGCGGCCCCGAGGAAATTCGCCTCCGAGCGGCGGCGCTTCCCCACCGTCCAGCTGAGATTGGCCTCGACCGGGCTCGTCAGTTCGTCGAGATCTTGGCCATAGAGGCAAAGCCCAGCTTCCAGGCGCAGGCTGTCGCGTGCGCCCAACCCGGCCGGCAGCACGTCGGGGTGCGCCAGCAGACGTTGCGCCAACTTCTCGACCGCCTCCTCGCGCACCGAGATCTCGAACCCGTCCTCGCCGCTGTAGCCGGAGCGGCTGATCCACACGGCGGCTTCGTCGATACTGGCTTCGACCACGCCCATGAACCGCAGCGCCGCCGCTTCAGGGCAGAGCGCCTGCATGACCGCCGCTGCCGACGGCCCCTGCAGGGCGAGAAGGGCCCGCTGCGGATGCTGCTCGAGCACGACACCGTCCGGCAGGTGCGCGGCGATCGCGTGACCGTCGATCTCCTTGCGGCTCGCGTTGGCCACGACGACGAGACGATCGCCATAATTGGCGACCATCAGGTCATCGACGATCCCGCCGGCCTCGTTCAGCAGGACGGTATAGCGCTGGGTGCCGGCAGCCAGGCCGGCGATGTCGCTCGGCACCAGTGCCTCGAGCGCCGCGGCGGCGCCGCCGCCGTGCAAGCTGAATTGGCCCATATGCGACACGTCGAACAGCGAGGCCTTGCTGCGGGTGTGCCGGTGCTCCGCCATCACGCCGGGTCCGTACTGGACGGGCAGGGTGTAGCCTGCGAAGCCGACCATCTTGGCCCCGAGGCTGCGGTGCAGCGCGTCGAGCGGCACCGTCCGCAACTCGTCTGTCGGTTCGCTCTCGATGTTTAGAACTGGTTCAGCCACGCGAAACTCCCGACAGGATGGGTCACCCTCCGGCAGGTGCCGGTTGGCGTGACCCCCCTCTGTCTGGGAACCTGAGAGATTCTGCAACGCCTCCCAGCGCCGCTTTACTCCGTCGGTGCGGCGGCTAGAGCCCGCCGGCTTTCCAGAGGTCCAATCCCGATGCGGTCCGGGGAGCCTGAGCGTTTCCGGGGGCCGGTTGCGCCTTCGGCGGCCGACGCGACCAGTGCGCCGACACTCTCCCGCATGGGAAGGGTTTGAACACCTCCAACATTGCCGAAGCAGCCGGCGGGATCAACCCTTGCCACGCTCAAGCCGCCGCGAAAACTTCTTCCCGTCCCGTCCGGGGCCGCGTGTCGAGCGAGGGCGTGCCTTCGCGGTCGTCGTCCAAGATCGAGTAACCGCGCCCGCTCAGCGTGGAGATGATCCCGGCCAAGCCCAACCGCGACAACAGAAGCCGAAGGCGCGCGACCATCATGTCCGCTTGCCGCAGATCGCGCCCATGTTCCGCTCCGAAAAGCGACGCCATGATGTTTTCTTTGGTCAGGGGCAGATTGCGCCGGCTCACCAGCAATGCCAGCAAAGCGAACTCTTTCGGTGACGCAGCGACACCGACGTCGCCGACGAAACAGCGCTGCGCGTCGAGATCCAAGGTCAGCGTGTGCCACCGTAGAAGACGCGACGAATTTTTTGCAACCGGAAGAGGTCTCAT
>JAVVHH010000025.1:0-34430 GCA_032249615.1 Acetobacteraceae bacterium | reverse complement strand
AACCCGGCCAGCACCGCCGTCAACGCCTCCGTCCGCCCGATCCGGATCAGATGCGGCAGCACCTGCACCCGCCGCAAACCGAGGCTCAGGAAATCGTCGCCATACCGCGCCCAGATCCCCGCGATCGCCCGGTGCGACAGCGCCGTCACGATCGGCAGCGCCAGCAGCAGCTGCGCCACCACCATCGCCCCCGGCGTGAACAGCAGCCCCAACCCGCCCAACGGCCCCGCCCGCGACAGCAGCCAGTACAGCGCCACCCCCACCACCACCGGCGGCAACCCCAGCAGCGCGTTGAACAGCAGGATCAGCGCCCCCCGCCCCGGAAACCGATACACCGCCAGCACCGTCCCCAGCGGCAGCCCGATGCACGCCGCCAGCAGCGTCGCGCTCAAGCTCACCCCCAGCGACAGCAGGATGATCGGCAGGAGGTCCCAACCCGGCAAGTGCCGATCTAAACCCAGTCCGCCCGGCGAACGAGGCCCACCGGCAAATCCTCATACAGGTGCGGAAACGGCGCCATCCCCGGCTCGCTCGCCTCCCACCGCACGTCCAACTCCTCGGCATCCACATGCAGCACCACCAGCCGCTCCCTCCCGGCGAAATGCCGCTCGAGCACGAACGGCAACTGCTCGTCCGTGCACAGATGGATGAATCCGCCCGCCGGACATGCCAGCCCGTCCGGCTGCGCCCGGTCCCACTCGTCGATCCCGATCACATGCAGCAACCAAGCCATCCGCCCACCACTTCCAATTTGCGAGCCCCCGCCCGCATCCCTATGCAGAGAGCCATGCCAGGCCGCAACCAATGCCGCTGATCTACCTCATCGTCGGCGAAGCCAGCGGCGACGTCCTCGGCGCTCGCCTCATCTCCGCCCTCCGGCGCCAGCGGCCCGGCCTCCGCTTCGCCGGCGTCGGCGGCCCCCGCATGATCGATCAGGGCTTCACCAGCCTCCACCCGATGGCCGACCTCGCCGTCATGGGCCTCGTCGAAGTCCTCCCCCGCCTCCGCCTTATTCGCCGTCGCCTGACCGAAACCCTCGCCGACATCGACGCCAAGCAGCCCGACATTCTCGTCACCATCGATTCGCCCGGCTACACCAAACACGTCCTCAAGCAAGCCGCCCGCCGCGGCCTCAAGCGCGTCCAATACGTCGCCCCCCAGGTCTGGGCCTGGCACGAAAAGCGCGTCCGCACCTTCCCCGGCCTGTGGGACCGCCTGCTCTGCCTGCTCCCCTTCGAGCCCGCCTGGTTCGCCGCCCGCGGCATCGACGCCACCTTCGTCGGCCACCCCGTGCTCGAATCCGGCGCCGCCGACGGCGACGGCGCCCGCTTCCGCGAACGCCACGGCCTCGCCGGCGAGCGCATCCTCATCCTCATGCCCGGCAGCCGCCGCTCCGAGATCCCCCGCCTGCTCCCCGTCTTCGAGGAAGTCGTCGAGCGCCTCGCCCGCTCCGCCCCCAACCTCCGCCCCGTCCTGCCCGTCTCCGCCACCGTCGCCCAGGCCGTCCGCCGCGCCACCGCCGGCTGGAAGAACCACCCCACCGTCGTCACCGACCTCGACGACAAGCACGACGCCTACGCCGCTGCCTCCGTCGCCCTCACCAAATCCGGCACCTCCACCCTCGAACTCGCCCTCGCCGGCGTCCCCATGGCCGTCACCTACCGCGTCAACCCGCTCAGCGCCGCCATCGCCCGCCGCGCCATCACCGTGCCGCACGTCGCCATGGTCAACCTTCTCGCGGGCCGCGCCGTCGTCCCCGAACTCCTCCAGGAACGCTGCCGCCCCGACGAGCTCGAGCGCGTCGTCCTCGAACTCCTCGCCGACGGCGCCGCCGCCGCCGCCCAGCGCGACGCCTTCGGCCCCATCCTCGACACCCTCCGCCCCCCGGAGGGCCTACCCTCCGACGCCGCCGCCCGCCAGGTGCTCCAATTGCTGGATCAAGCCTGACCGAACCGCGACCCGGCGCGACTCCGCGATACTGTCCGTCACCGCCAGCGCCGCCTCCAGCGCCCGCCGCCCCGCCAGCGCGTCCACCAGCACCGGCGCGCCCTCGAGGCATGACGCCGTGAACGCCTCGTGCTCGGCCGCCATGCTGTCATGCTCGGTCCAGCCCACTTCCTCCCGCCGGAACCCCCCGGTCCCCGGCAACGGCAGCCCCCGCTCGCGCCCGATCATCACCAGCTTGCGCGCCCCGAAATCCGCCGACAGATAGCCTTCCTCCGAGAACAGCCGCATCCGCCGCTCCGTCTTCAGCGAAATCCGGCTCGCCGTGATCGTCGCCACGCACCCGTTGGCAAACCGCACCCGCGCATTCGCGATGTCCTCCAGCGGGCTCGACACCGCCGCCCCCAGCGCATCCACCGACGCGATCGGGCTCTGCACCAGCGACAGCACCAGATCCAGGTCATGGATCATCAGGTCCAAGATCACCGAGACGTCCGTGCCCCGCGGCTTGAACGGCGCGATCCGCGTCGCCTCGATATACAGGGGCCGCGTGATTCGGCTCGAAATCGCCCGGTGCTCCGCCGAGTAGCGCAGCAGATGCCCCACCTGCAGCACGAGCCCCCGCGCCCCCGCCAGCGTCGCCAGCCGGTCCGCCTCGTCCAGCGTCGCCGCGATCGGCTTCTCCACCAGAACGTGCCGCCCCGCCTCCAGCGCTTGCGCCGCGAGCGCGAAATGCGTCTCCGCCGGGCTCGCCACGATCACCGCGTCGCTCGCCGCCAGCAGCGCCTCCAAGCTTAGCGCCGGCGCCCCGCCCGCTTCCCGCCCGATCGCCCGCGCCCGGTCCGGCTCGGGGTCGCACAGCCCGGCCAGCACCGCCCGCCGGTTCCCCGCCACCTTCAGCGCGTGAAACCGCCCGAAATGCCCCGCTCCGATGATGCCGATCCGAAGTTCCGCCATGCCCCGCCTTAGCAGCGCCCCCCGTTTGCGTGCAAAACTTCACGCACGAAAAACGCCGGCTTGCGCACCGCGCCGCAATTCGGTCAAGATTGGGAAACGCCGAAAACGGCCTGCCTAAAGCATGGAGGAACGATGCGGCTTGCAGCCCTCTTGAGTGGCCTCTGCCTCCTCGCCGGCGCCCACGCCATCGCGCAAATGCCCGTCCCCGAAGCCCCCGCGCCCGACCCGGCCCGCCTCTTCCGCACCCAGTGCGCCACCTGCCACACGCTCAAGGCCAGCGAGCCCCAGCGCCAGGGCCCCACCCTCGAACACGTCTACGGCCGCAAGATCGGCAGCGTCGCCGACTACAAGTATACGCCGGGCTACCGCGAGTCAGACCAGAATTGGACCGCCGAAAACCTCGATAGATACCTCACCAACCCGCAAGCCATGTTCCCGGGCAGCACCATGGCCTACCGCCAGTCCAAGCCCGAAACCCGCAAGCTCATCATCGACTACCTCAAAGAGCAGGGCTGATGGCCAAACCCATCCACTCCATGATCCGCGTCCTCGACGAGGCACGCTCGCTCGCCTTCTACGGCCGCGCCATGGGCCTCGAAATCGCCGACCGCTACGATTTCGACACCTTCTCCCTCATCTACCTGCGCGACCCGGCCTCCACCTTCGAGCTCGAGCTCACCGTCAACAAAGACCGCACCGAGCCCTACCAGCTCGGCGACGGCTACGGTCACCTCGCCGTCGCCGTCGACGATCTCGAAGCCACCCGCGCCACCATGCTCGACGCCGGCGCTACCCCCGGCGACATCAAGGAAATCAAGCACGCAGGCGCCCTCCTCGGGCGCTTCTTCTTCGTTCGGGACCCCGACGGCTACAGCATCGAGGTCCTCCAACGCGCCGGCCGTTTCGGCTGAGCCCAACAGGGAGGTAACCATGAGAGAGGTCGATAAACGAACCCAGTTCAGCCGCCGCGGCCTGCTCCGCGCCGGCGCCACCGCCGTCCCCGCCGCCGCCCTTGTCGGGGCCAGCATCAGCCCCACCGCCGCCTGGGCCGAGGCCGCCGCCAACCTCACCCCCCATGCGATGGCCACCCTCGTCCGCATGGCCCGCGACATCTACCCCCACGACCACATCGCCGACGTCTTCTACATCAAGGCCGTCACCCCCTGGGACGCCAAGGCCGGCAAGGACCCCGCCGCCCGCGACATGGTCATGACCGGCATCGCCCGCCTCGATTCCGACGCGCAGGACCACCACAGGAGCGACTACCTCGGCATCGGCTGGGAAGCCGACCGCGTCGCCCTCCTCCGCGGCATCGAAGCCACCAAATTCTTCAGCGCCGTCCGCGCCGACCTCGTCGTCGCGCTCTACAACCAGCCCGAGATCTGGCCGAAATTCGGCTACGAAGGCTCCTCGGCCGAACACGGCGGCTACCTGCACCGCGGTTTCAACGACATCGACTGGCTGCCATCAGCGTAACCGGAGGATCGTCCCATGGCTCAATTCGACCTGAACGACGACAGCCTCGTCGTCATCATCGGCTCCGGCGCCGGCGGCGGCACGCTCGGCAACGAACTCGCCCAGAAAGGCATCAAGACCGTCATCCTCGAGGCCGGCGACCGCCACGAGATCCAGGATTTCGTCAACGACGAGTGGGCCAGCTTCGCCCAGCTCGCCTGGTCCGACATGCGAACCACCTCGGGCACCTGGCGCGTCCACAAAGACTTCCCCAACCTCCCCGCCTGGATCGTCAAGTCCGTCGGCGGCTCCACCGTCCACTGGGCCGGCGCCTCGCTCCGCATCGAGCCCCACGAGTTCAAGACGCTCACCACCTACGGCGCCATCCCCGGCGCCAACCTCCACGACTGGCCCATCACCCGCGAAGAGCTCGACCCCTACTACGACCGTGCCGAATCCAAGATGGGCGTGACCCGGACCAACGGCATTCCCGGCCTCCCCGGAAACAACAATTTCAAGGTCATGGAGGCCGGCGCTCGCAAGCTAGGTTACAAGGAAGTCCACACCGGCCGCATGGCCATCAACAGCCAGCCCCGCGACGACCGTGGCTCCTGCCAGCAAATCGGCTTCTGCTTCCAGGGCTGCAAATCCGGCGCCAAATGGTCCACCCTCTACACCGAGATCCCCAAGGGCGAAGCCACCGGCAACCTCGAAATCCGCCCCAACGCCATGGCGATCAAGATCGAGCACGACGCCTCCGGCAAGGTCACCGGCGTCGTCTACGCCGACGGCAGCGGCGCCATGCAGCGCCAGAAAGCCCGCATCGTGGCCGTCGCCGGCAACTCCATCGAAAGCCCCCGCCTGCTGCTCAACAGCGCGTCCAACCTCTACAAGGACGGCATGGCCAACAGCTCCGGCCAGGTCGGCCGCAACTACATGCGCCACACCACCGGCACCGTGTACGGCGTGTTCGAGCGCCCGGTCCACATGTACCGCGGCACCACCATGGCCGGCATCGTCCGCGACGAAGCCCGGCACGACACCTCCCGCGGCTTCGTCGGCGGCTACGAACTCGAGACCCTCTCCCTCGGCCTCCCCTTCTTGGCCGCCTTCCTCGATCCCGGCGCCTGGGGACGCTCCTTCGCCAGCGCCATCGACGGCTATTCCAACATGGCCGGCATGTGGATTGTCGGCGAAGACCTCGCCCAGGAAACCAACCGCATCACCCTCGACCCCGTCGCCAAGGACAAGCACGGCATGCCCGTCGCCTCCGTCCACTTCGACGACCACCCGAACGACACCGCCATGCGCGCCCACGCCTACGAACAGGGCTCGGCCATCTACCGCGCCGTCGGCGCTACCCGCACCATGCCCACCCCGCCCTACCCGAGCACCCACAACCTCGGCACCAACCGCATGAGCGCCGACGCGCGGGACGGCGTGGTCAACCGCTTCGGCCAAGCCCACGACATCAAGAACCTGTTCGTCTCCGACGGCAGCCAATTCACCAGCGGCGCCGCCTGCAACCCCACGCTGACCATCGTCGCCCTGGCCATCCGCCAAGCCGACACGATGGCCGGCATGATGCAGCGCCGCGAAATCTAACCCCCCGATGAGCACGCCGCCTCATCGCGGCGCGCTCACCACCGGGATCTTCCCGTCGGAGCATCCGGAACGCACCCCCACCCCCAATCGCTCCGGCTCAAGCCCGCTTCAGCGAGCCGAGCCGCCAAGATGGTTGACAGTTTGATAGGATAATAGTCCTCTCACGCCATGCAGCCGGTGTCCACCCCGCCCTACCCGCAGGAACCAGACGCGCACCGCCGCGCCCGCCACCTCTTCACCCTGCGCACCCTCACCGAGCGCGGCTTCGCCCTCGCCCTTAAGGCCGCCGCGCGCGCCGAAGCAGAGCTCGACGCCCCCGAGTCAGCCCCCGAGCCGGCCCCCGAGCCTTCTGCTGCCGAGCGCGCCCCCAATCCCCACCAGGTCTTCGACCGATACGTCCGCCTCGTCCGCCTCCTCGTCGCCGCCGAGCACCGCATCGCCAATCCGGCCGCCGAGACCCGCGGCCGCTACTGCAACCCCGCCGCCGGCGACCCCGGGTCCGACCCGCGCCGCCCGCCGCTCCGCCACTTCCTCCACCAAGCCACCCGCAACAGCCCCGACCGCGCCGACCTCCGCCGCGCCACCACCGAATCCCTCGACCAAGCCCTCGAGCGCGACCCGGCCCGCACCCTCCCCGCCGACGAACTCCTCGGCGAGATCTGCCAGACCCACGGCCTGCCCTTCGACCTCGCCCAACTCCCCGACGCCTTCCTCGAGCCGCCCGATCCAGGCCCCCCCAACCCCCATTGACCGCCCGGCCTTGCACCCCGCTCAAGGGATCGGCATACCCCCGCCCTAGATAGGGGAGCCGCCCGCGTTCATGATCTACTTCAGCAAGCTCAAGACCGCGCTGATCGCCGGCGTGTGCGTCCTGGGCGTGCTCCTCTGCATTCCCAATTTCGTCGCCGCCCCCGCTACCTGGCTCCCCTGGCGCCAAGTCCATCTCGGCCTCGACCTCCGCGGCGGCTCCTACCTCCTGCTCGAGGTCGACATGGCCGCCGTCACCAAGGAGCGCCTCGACAGCCTCGCCGACACCACCCGGTCCGCGCTCCGCGGCAAGGTCCAGTTCCAGCCGCCCCAGGTCCAGCCCGGCCAGAACCGCGTCCTCGTCCGCCTGCGCGACCCCCAGCAGACCGATGACGCCCTGAAGCTCCTCGCCGACGCCGTCAAGGACCCGGCCGGCGCCGCACCCGAATACACCGTCGCGTCCACCCCCGGCGAAATCACCCTCGCCCTATCCCAAGCCGGCATCCGCGACCGCGCCAACGCCGCCATCCTCCAATCCATCGAGATCGTCCGCCGCCGCATCGACGAGACCGGCGTGCTCGACCCCCAGATCACCCGCCAGGGCGAAAACCGCATCGTCGTCCAGCTGCCCGGCGTCGACGACCCCAACCGGATCAAGGAACTCATCGGCAAGACCGCCAAGATGACCTTCCGCCTCGTCGACGATACCGCCAACCCGGCCTCCCCCACCCCGCCGCCCGGCGACGACCTCCTCCCCGAGGAAGGCCAGCCCGGCGTCAAGCTCCCCGTCCGCCGCCGGGTCGAGGTCGACGGCGCCAACCTGACCGACGCCCGCCCCGGCCAAGACACCCAGAACAACCGCTGGGTCGTCAACTTCACCCTCGACAGCCTCGGCACCCGCCGCTTCGCCGACGTCAGCACCGCCAACACCGGCAAGCGCTTCGCCATCGTGCTCGACGACAAGGTCATCTCCGCCCCCGTCATCCGCGAGCCCATCACCGGCGGGCGCGGCCAGATCAGCGGCAACTTCACCGCCGCATCCGCCCAAGACCTCTCCGTCCTGCTCCGCGCCGGCGCCCTGCCCGCCCCGCTCACCGTGGTCGAAGAACGCTCCGTCGGCCCCGAGCTCGGCGCCGACAGCATCCGCGCCGGCGCCATCTCGCTCGGCATCGGCCTGCTCTTCGTGATGGCCTACATGGCCATCTTCTACGGCCTGTTCGGCTGGTACGCGAACATCGCCCTCGTCTTCAACCTCATCCTCCAGATCGCCGTCCTCTCCCTCCTCGAGGCAACCCTTACCCTCCCCGGCATGGCCGGGATTCTTCTGACGTTGGGCGTCGCCGTCGATGCCAACATCCTCATCAACGAGCGCATCCGCGAGGAAGTCCGCCACGGCCGTACCCCGCTCAACGCCCTCGAGACCGGCTTCCGCCGCGCCTACGGCACCATCGTCGACAGCAACGCCACCGCCTTCCTCGCCCACGTGATGCTCTTCGTCTTCGGCTCCGGCCCCGTCCGCGGCTTCGCCGTCACCATCACCGTCGGCATCGTCACCACCCTCTTCACCGCCACCCTCGTCGCCCGCCTCCTCATGGTCCGCTGGTACGTCTCCACCCGCCCCGTCCTGCTACCGGTGTAGATCGCATGTTCTTCCGCCCCCTCTTCCGCCTCGTCCCGGACGACACCTCCATCAAGTTCATGCGCGGCCGCTTCGCCGGCATCGCCACCTCCGCCGTGCTCTCCATCGCCTCGGTCATCCTGTTCTTCCACCCCGGCCTGCACCTCGGCATCGATTTCCGCGGCGGCATCATCATGGAGGTCCGCACCCCCGGCCCCGCCGACTTCTCTAAGATCCGCAGCGCCCTCGTCACCGCCCAGGTGCCCGACGCCGGCGTCCAGCGCTTCGGCGCCGATGACGACGTCCTCATCCGCCTTGACCCCCAGGGCAACGAGCAAGCCACCCAGGTCACCGTCAACAAGATCCGCGGCGCCCTCGAGCAAGCCGAGCCCGGCACCCGCGTCGTCCGCACCGACGCCGTCGGCGCCTCCGTCTCCGAAGAGCTGTTCCGTAACGGCATGCTCGCCCTCGGCATCAGCCTGCTGATGATCCTCGTCTACATCTGGTTCCGCTTTGAGTGGCAGTTCGCCGTCGGCGCCGTCGTCACCCTCATCCTCGACGTGACCAAGGCGATCGGCTTCCTCGCCATCACCCGCATCGAGTTCGACCTGGTGATGGTCGCCGCCATCCTCACCGTGATCGGCTACTCCACCAACGACAAGGTCGTCGTCTACGACCGCGTCCGCGAGAACCTGCGCAAATACAAGACCATGCCGCTGCGCCAGCTCATCGATCTCTCCATCAACGAGACCCTCAACCGTACCCTCGGCACGTCGATGACGGTGTTCCTCGCCAGCCTGCCGCTCGCCCTCTTCGGCGGCGCCTCGCTCTCCGGTTTCGCGCTCATGATGCTGTTCGGCATCGTCGTCGGAACCTCGAGCTCTATCTTCATTGCCGCCCCCATCCTTTTGTTTTTAGGCGAAAATCGCCTCCGCCGCGACGCCCAGCCCGTCCCCGAGAAGGCCCCGGCTGGCGCCAAGCCGAAGCCCCGCTAACCCTCCCCCGTCAGCCAGCCGAGCGAGCGCCGCAGCCGCTCCGCCGCGCCGCTCTCGATGATCCGCCCATGGGTCACCACCACCCGGTCCGGCCGCCACCCCACGACCCGGCGCGCCGCCTCCGCCGCCGCCGCCGGCCGCCCCGTGAACAGCGCCCGCAGATAGGCCGGCGCCCGGCTCCGCGCCGTCGTGTTGCCCATCAGCCATGCGAGCGGCCGCACCACCCAGGGCAACTTGGCCGGCTCGAAGTTCTGCACCAAATCCGTCATCAGCACGCTGCCGCTCGCCCGGTGGAACATCGCCACCTCGTGGAAGCCCGCATGGCCCGGCACCACCGCCTGCTCGATCTGGCCCTCCCACGCCGCCGGCGCCCGCGACGACAGCACCTGGTCGATCCGCAGCCCCGACCGCCGCACCTGCCCCCGTTGCGCCAGACCCGGCGCCCCGTACGTCGTCGCCCCCGGCACCGCATCCTGCCAGTCTTTCGCGAACATCCAGTGGGCGATGTTCGGCGCCACCAGGTGCCGGATCGGCCCGATCGCCTCCAGCGCCCGCTGCAGCCCGGCGCGATGCCGCGTCGGCGAGTGCAGCACCAGATCGCCCCCCTCCAGCCGTATCACCGTCATGCGGACCGGAATGCCCGGATCGACCGCGCTATCCACCACCCAGACATCGGGGGCCAGCCGCTTCGGCGTGTCGAGCGGCGGGTACAGCATGGAGGGCGCCCCTCCATGCGTGCGCCCCTCGCTCAGCAGCG
This sequence comes from Acetobacteraceae bacterium, assembly GCA_032249615.1. GTDB lineage: Bacteria > Pseudomonadota > Alphaproteobacteria > Acetobacterales > Acetobacteraceae > JAVVHH01. Next base: position 24,352 of record JAVVHH010000025.1, on the reverse strand, counting down.
CCACCGCCAGCGTCGCCGCACCGGCCCCCAGCAGCGCCGGGCTGCGCCACGCAGCGCCGAAGCCCCCCAGCGCGGCCGCGCTGGCGACATCGAGCGCCCGGTTCTCCTGCACCCCGATCCGCGGCGACACGCCGCCCTCGTAATCGGTCAGCGCCCCGGTCCCGGCCTGCGCCGCCGCCATCCCGGCCGCCAGCCACCGCACCCGCGGCGACCGCCCCGGCAGCAGCGCCACGCCAGCAAGGGCGGCCACCAGACCCAGATCGAGGGCGGCATGGGTTCGGCTGGAAATCACTGTGCGTCCTCCGGGCTTTTGCGCCCCGATAACGCCGCAACCGTCCTAGAAGTAGCGTTCCAGCACGCGCACGACATCGCCAGGCGCGAGGAACGTGTTGGACGTGACCCGGCCGTTGACCGCCACCCCGTTTTTCGCCCGCACCACCTCGCCGTAGCTCTCCACCGCCCGGTAGGTGAACCCGCCCGCGATCGCCACCGCCGTCAGGAACGTCATTCCAGGCTGGTAGGGATACTGCCCGGGCTTGGCGACCTCGCCGAGCACGAAGATCGGCCGATAGGCGATCACCTCCACCGTCACATGCGGGTTCTTGAGGAAATCCCCCTTGACCAGCGCGCGCGAAATATCGTTTTCCAACTGTTGCTGCGTCTTGCCGGTCGCGGGGATGCTGCCGACCAGCGGCATGCCGATGTTGCCCTGGTCGTCGACCCGGAATTCACCGGTCAATTGATCCTCGCCAAACGTCAGGACGCGCAGCAGGTCACCCGGGCCGAGCCGGTAGGCGCCGGCCTGGTAATTAGGCAGCGGCTGCAGCTCCGGCCCGCCGCAGCCCGCGATCACCAGGCCCACCGTGCCCAGCAACGCGCCCCGGCGCCCGATCTTGAGAGGGGTAGGCGACATCCACATCATCTCCGTCGACGGCTACATGGAAAGTTCACGGTACCGCGACGTAGGACGTTCGGCGGGTGAACGCCAGCGCGCTTTAGCTTATGGCTATGCTGCACGTGCTCAGTAAGCCTCGGATCGTGTCAGAGCCCAGGATGGTTCCTTTCCAATGAATTGTCGATTGACCCGCTGCCGCGTATGGATCGTCCTCGTACTAGCTCCGCTTTCGGCCTCGGCGCAGGAACTGCTCGTCGCCCCCGATGGCCGGCTCGTCGAACCGACCAAGCTGGAGCAGGCCTGTCACGACGGCCTGGCCCGCTTCTGCCCCGATCTGGCCGCGACACCCGGCCAGACCCGGTCCGAGATGATCTGCCTAAAGCCCTATCGCACCAGCCTTTCTTTCGGCTGCCGTGCCGCCGTGAACGCCGCCCTCGGCGTGAACCCGGCCACCAAGCGATGAAGCTCCGCGCCCTCGCCTGCTTCGCCGCCCTCGCCGCCGCCCCAAGCTACGCCCGCGCCGACGACGCCTCCGCCTGCAACGACGCGATCGCCTCGGCCCAGCGCGTCGCCGCCATGCCCAAGCGTGTGTTGCGCACCATCGCCCTCGTGGAAAGCGGCCGCACCGTCGGCAAACGCGTCGTGCCCTGGCCCTGGTCGATCAACGTGGAGGGCGTCGGCTACCACTACCAGACCAAGGACGAAGCGATCGCCGCCGTGCGCAGCTTCACCGCCGCGGGCCAGCGCTCCATCGATGTCGGCTGTATGCAGATCAACCTCGCCGCGCACCCGACCGCGTTCAGATCGCTGGATACCGCCTTCGAGCCCACGGCCAATGCCGACTACGCCGCGCACTTCCTGCACGACCTCTACCGCCAGTCCGGGCGGATCGCGACGGCCATCACCGCCTACCACTCGCAGACCCCGGAATACGCCAACGACTACGCCCGCCGCATCCTCGCGATCTGGCCCGGTGCCGCCGATCTCGGCCTCACCGCCTCCCCCGCCCAACCCCAATCTGAGCCCCAGCAGCCCCGGTCTCACATCCACCTCGACACGGCGTACGGATCCGCCGCCTCGACCCGGCCCGTCCTGCGCCCCGTCGCCCGCCCGGTCTCCCTTAGGTCGCTACAGCCGGTTCACGGCGGAGCCTGGCCGCGCTGACCCTCGAAGCACCCGCGGCAAGCGCCGTGTCGACCGCCTACCAGTTTTGGACCGACTTCGCCGACGGCGCAGTGATGTTCCCGCTCGGCATCGCACTGGCCATCGCCCTGGCGATCCTCGGCCGCTACCGCGCCGCCCTCACCTGGGCGACCACCATCGGATGCGTGTGGGCGGTGATGCTGGTGCTGAAATTTACCGGCTACACGATCGACGCCACCTTCCCCGATTCCCCCTTCAACGACATCGACCTGGTCACTCCGAGCGGCCACGTCGCCTCGTCGGCCGCCATCTATGGCGGCCTGGCCGCTTTGCTGCTGTCGCGATCCGGCAATCGCTCGCGCCGGGCCATTCTCGTCGCGATCGGCGTCGCCGCCTCCATCGGCGCCACCCGCATCCTCCTCGGCGACCATTCCCTCTCGGAGGTGCTGGTGGGCGCGGCCGTCGGCATCGCCGGCGCAGCCCGCCTGGCCTCCCGCGCCAAGCCCGCCACCGAACCGCGAGCCCGCCTAGCCCTCGCCGCAGCCGCGCTAACGGTGGTTATCGTCTTCCACGGCGATCACCTCACCGTCGAAGACTCCATCCACCACTCCGCCCTCCGCGCCAGCCGCGCCCTGCGCATGCGGCACTGATCGATGCGTCAGGCGTGACCGGGCTGCAGTTCGCGCCTCGCTTGCACCTGACGCGTGTGCGCGACCCCTGGCCGCCCCGTCCGCCGATCGGGCACGAACGTCAGCGCGAGCCCGACCACATTGCCATTGCTTCGCTGGATGTCCGGCAGGGTGTTCAGCGCCTGCGAAACCGGGGGGCGCCCCGCCCGCAGGCAGAACACCACCCCGTCCACCACCGGCGCCAGCAGCGCGCCGTCCATCAGATCCGACACGGGAGCACTATCGATCAGCACGAGGTCATAGCCTCGCGTCGAATCCAGCAGGTCGCGAAAGCGCGGCCCCGACAGCAGCTCGGTACTATCGGGCATCCGGCTGCCCGCGAGCAGGAAGTCGACGCCGGGCATCGCATCCAGATGCACCAGTTCGACTGGTCCGCCGCGCAGGTAGCCGGCCAGCCCGTTGGTCTCGGGCGCATGCATCGCGTCACCCAGGCACGGTTCGCGCAGGCTCGTCTCGATCACCAGCACCCGCCGCCCCGACGCATTGGCCATTCGAGCCAGCGCCATCGTGATGAACGACTTACCCTCGCCGGCCATCTCGGAAGCGATCAGCAGCGTCCGCAGCCTGCCGCCAAAGCCGCCCAGAACGAGTCGGGCATGAAGGATCCGGATCGCCTCCAGCAGCGGCGGATACGTGTCGAGCAGGGACAGGGCCGCAGCCAGCGGAAACTCCCGCTTGCGCCCGGCGACCTCCTTCTTCCCCGTCCGCCGCAGCCTCATCTCCGGCACCTGCGCGAGGATGGGGATACGGGTGTAGGTACGGCCGAGCGCGAGGGGACCCGACGGCCTCGGCCGGTAGGTCAGCAAGCCCGCGCCGAAGGCGAGCACGGTGGCGACCGAGAGCCCACTCAGCAGGAAGGGCGTCCGCCGCGGAAAGGACGGGCGCACCGGCAGCTCCGCCAGGTTCATCAACTCCACGCCCGGCTCCAGGACCCGGCGCTCGGTCTCGAGCTGCCCCAAGCGCTGTGTCAGGTCGAGGGAGGAGCTGCGCTTGACGTCGAGCTCATGCTGCATAGCCCCTGCCTTCGTCGCAGCTGCCGACGCCTCCTTCGCCGCCTGAAGCCGGCTGTTCAGCTCGCGCGTCGCGTTCTCCACCCGCGACTTCGCCGCGTCGAGATCGCGCCGGGCCGTCTCCGACACGCGCGATGTCTCGGCGGCCAGGCGGCCCGCGATGTCCGCCTCCTGCCGCCGATAGGCCAGCAGCATCGGGTTCTGCGAGCCATAGCGCTGCGCCGCACTCGCGCCCAGCGCGCTGGCCTGCGTCAGCTGCTGCCGCAAGTCGGCGATCGCGCGCGTGTCGGCGGCCTGCCGTGTCACCCTGCCCGTGCGCACTTGCTGGAAGCGCTGTTCGGCTTCGGCCTGCGCGGCCTCGGCCTCGGCCAGCTGTTGCGACGCCTGCGTGAGGCGCTCGGCGGCGAGCGGATTGGTGGTCGTGGGCATCAGCCCGTGCTGCTCCCGGAACGCGTCGAGCTTCGCGGCATCCCGCTGCAGTTCGGCGTCGACCTGGCTGAGAGTCTGGCGCACCCACACGATCGCCTCGTCATGCGAGCGGCGCATCTTGGCGCGCTCATCCTCGAGGAATTGCTGCAGCAATGCATTGACCATCGCTTGCGCCACGTTCGGGTTCGGCGATCGATAGCCGACTGTAATGACCCTGCTTTGCCCGACCTGGCTGGCGCTGAACCGGCTTTGGACCCACCGCAGTTGCGCTTCCGGGTCGCCGGCGAGCTGCGCGCAGTCGATCGGTCGGAACCGGCTGACGATCTGGCGCGCGAAGGCGCCGCACTCCGTCGCGATCAGCTCGCGCGCGCCCGGTCGGGCAAGCAGCAGGCGGAGCAGCCGCGGCGAGCGGATCAGCAGGACGCCGCTCTGCACGTCGCCGGTTCTGCTTTCGGTCGTAGCCGGCCCAGCCGTGCCGGACACCGGCTCGCGATCGGCGACGATGAGCGATCCGTCCGCGACATAGCTGACGGGAAGGCAATAGAGCACCCCGATGACCACGAACAGCGTCGCGCCGAATACCAGCGCGATGACGAGACGCTGCTGCCACAGCCGGCCCAGGATCGAGACGCGGGCGGGCTCGTCATTCAGCAGGTCGGCCCGGTTTTCGGCTGTCGCGTCCATTTGCTTCCTTATTCTGAAGCCGGCGTGCCGATCGCAGCGCCACCCTCAGCGTCTCGCTCGCCGCCGACCAAACAGCCGCCCCAAGCCTTTTGCACCGAGTTGCACGGTCGATCAACGCGCTACGACACCGACTCCACTGTAAGATGCGCGCTTGCGCGTGATACTGAATCAACGGCTAAGTATGCAGCTATTTGGTTTAAGGTTCAGGGTACACGGCGATGCGAACACCTTCGTCGACCGCGGGCCGCCTCCGTGGAGACAGCCTCTTGGATGGCGTGACGCCCAACCAGCGGCTCGAAGCCAAGGACTGGCCGAATATGCATCGTGTCGGCGACGAAGTGCAGCAAGTATTTGCCCTTCCCCGGCCCGCTACCCCCGCGCTGCCGGCGCTGCGCACGACCCAGAACGCCTGCTACGAAGCCCTGAGCCTGGCTCTCAAAGAAGGCCACGTATTCGCCGCCCTGACAGGCCCGGGAGGCGCCGGCAAAACGACCGTGCTCGAAGCCGTGCTGGCTGACCGACAGAACCGCGCCATTCGCTGCATCCGCATCGCTGATCCAGATAAGGTTCCCGCCTCGCTCGCCGTGCGGATCGAACGGGTCGCCTATGCCGAGGCGGGGAAGGCCGAGAACCTCGAGCGGCACGTCGTCATCGTCGTCGACGACGCCCATACCGCTTCGAACGAATTGCTGCTCTGCCTGTCGCGTCTCGGCGCCATCCGCGAACCCGGCCGGCGCGTGCCGCAAGTTCTGCTTGTAGGCCGCCCGGAGTTGTGGGACCGGCTCGCGGATGACGACTTCGCGCCCCTAGCCCGCCGCCTGGCGATACGGGCCGCTTTGCCCAGTCCGGAAGACGACACCGATCCTTGGGCCTCGGTCGAGGACGAGATCACGCAGACCATGACCCGGCTCCGGGCCGAAGCCGAGCATCTGCCCGCCCTGAGGGAAACCTACGGCCGGCCCGACTCGACCTACGATTTTGAAAGACGTTTCGAGCCCGAACACGGCTTCGACAACGGGCCCGAGGAGCCGCACGACACATCGGACCATGCCGTGGTGGGAGAGGTGCCACCTCCCAGCATGTTTGCGCTCTTCCCCGACCCGCCGCCCAAGGCTCCACACTCGGCCGCGCGCGAGACCCGCCGGCGCTTGGTGATGCCGCTCGTCAGCCTCTTCGTCGGACTCGCCGCATTCGCCTTCGCACTCTCCTTCTACGATTGGCCAGACCTGCTCGGCGACATGCCGTGGTCAACCCCGAAGAACACGGCCATCAAGCCCTTCGTCATGACCACGTCGCCGCAGGCGCAGACGTTCGGCCTGCCAGCGCCACCCCCGCTCGCCGACGCCGCCGCTGGCCCGCCGCCAGCAGCCCCCAATCGCACCGCCTCCAGCCAACCCACCCCAGCGAACCCCAAGCCGTCAGGCGCGCTGCCAACCGCCGGGTCACCGGTAACTGCACCACCAGTGACTGCGCCACCGGTAACTGCGCCACCGGTCACCGCGACGCCGGCCCAGCCGCGCGCGGTCGCCTCCACGGCGCCAACCGAAAAGCCCGCCCAACCCGCTCTTCCCCGGGCCGAGACACCGGCACCCGCCGCTCCACCCATCGACGCCTCTCCGCCCGTTCTAGCGTCCGCGCCCGTCTCTTCCGCCCCTATCGCCTCTCCACCGCCCTCTCCATCGCCCGCCCCTTCGGCCGCCGAAGAAGCCCCTGCGCCGCCGGTCCCGCCACCGGCCGCCGTCTCCAAGGCCAGTGTCGCGCCGCCGCCGGCACGCGCCCGAGCGCCCGCCAAAACCGAGCAGGTGTCGCCCGCAGTCATGGCGCTGCTGCTGAAGCGGGGGAACGAACAGGTTGCCATTGGTGACATCTTCGCAGCCCGGCTCCTTTTTGAGCGAGCAGCCGAGTCCGGCAGCGCCGTGGGGGCCCGCCAGATGGCCCGCACCTTCGATCCAGCCGACCTTCCACCCGTCTCGTCCGGACTTGCCGATCTCGGACACGCCAAAGACTGGTACGAACGGGGGGCCGCGCTGGGCGATGCAGAATCGGCCGCGCGCCTGAAAGAACTGAAGCTGAAGCAAGGACGCTGACAATGCACCGTGTGTTTAAAGCTTGTGCGCGAGTCGTTGGCGCCGTCCTCATCAGCGCATCCCTCATCGGGCCGAGCCTTGCCCAGGTCGCCTCACCCCGCCGAGCGGTTCCGTTCATTCCGGATACCCAAGTGGTGCCGCCCACCGCCGTCCTTGGCATCATCTCCGGTGGCCTCTCGGGCACCTATATTCGGATCGCCACGGAAATTGCGGGATTGTTCAGCGCCAAGGTTCCCAAATTCCGCATCCTTCCCATCGTCGGAAAGGGGTCCCTGCAGAACATCTCGGACATCCTGAACATCCGCGATGTCGATATCGCAATCGTCCAATCCGACGTGCTCTCCTATCTTCGCCAGGCGCCCTCGACGGCCGGTCTGACCAACAACATCTCCTACGTGGCAAAGCTCTACGAGGAGGAAGTCCACATTCTCGCTCGCGACGAGGTCGCGACAGTGGCAGACCTGAACGGTAAGCGTGTCGCCATCGACGCGCTCGGTAGCGGAACGGCGCTGACGGCAACCACCCTCTTCAATACGCTCGGCATCAAGCCGATCCTTCTGAACGACGACCCGGTAACGGCTCTGACCGCCTTGAAGCGCGGTGACATTGACGCGCTGGTCTACGTCACCGGCAAGCCAGCGCGGCTGTTTTCGGACGCGGCTAACAGCGGGCTCCACCTTCTCGGCCTGCCGCTCACGCCAGCCCTTCTTCAGACTTACCTGCCGTCCCGCTTCGATCATGCCGACTACCCAGACTTGATCGCTGAGAGCGGCCCCGTCGAAACGGTCGCGGTTGGCGCGGTCTTGGCCGTCTACAACTGGGCGCCGGGAACTGAGCGTTACACCCGGTTGTCTCGCTTCGTCGATGGTCTGTTCGATAATCTGGCGGATCTACAGACGCCGGGTCATCACCCGAAATGGCGACAGGTCAATCTGGCGGCTCAGGTGCCGGGCTGGTCGCGCTTCCGAGCGGCACAAGTGTGGCTCGAGCGGCATAGCCCGGCTCGGTCATCGGCCGATGCTGCTACTCCTGAGAAGCGTTAGGCTTTCGCCTGACGCTCGAGTGCGTTGAGCAGCGCATCGATGCTGTTGTTGTTGCGCGACAGGAAGGACGCGTAGTCCGAGCGTTGCGTCAGCCGCAAGCTCGTCCCCTCCGCAAGAACGTCCACGATCTGAGGCCTGCCGGCGTCGAAGCTGACGACCCATTGCGCATTGTTGGGCTGCTGGTTCGGCCGGCTGATCAGCGTCCCCACGAGATAATCGCCGTCCCGTTCCGTGGTCTGCGTCATGCGGAACCCGACGCCGCGGAAGTCACCCAGCTTGTCGATGATGTTGTTGATCAACACGGCATGGAACAGCCGAAGAAAATGCTGCTGCTGCTGCGGCGTGGCGATCCGCCAATACCGACCCAGCACGAACGCGCCGATCTCGTCGACCGCCAAGGCCCGCTCGACGAGCGGCGTCATCTGCTGGCGCTTGGTGGCGAGCTGCTCGTCGGCGTTGACGATTGCGACGAGCTGGTTGCCGAACTGTTCGATGAACCGCGTCGCCTCTGCCGACCGGTTCGATTGAGCGAATGCGTCCAATCCCGACGCGCTCAGCAGGATTGTCGAAACGGCGGTCAGCAGAACCCCGCGACGTGTCATCGAAATCATGTCAGGTATTTCCTAGCGGATGAACCAGGCCGGGACCGTGGTCGCGTGGTCGTTCTTGATCTTCTCGATCTCGGCAGCCCGGTTCTGCCGATAGAGGCTCCGGAACGTCGCATACGGATCCAGCGCCGTCTTCTTGACCGAGTCGATCGTGTCGATGTTCCGCTCGCGGACGTCAACGGCGGTCAGCCCGTAACGCGAATAGCCCAACGTCGCACTGCCGCCGAAGCTGGCCCAGGTCAGCGGATCGAATGCGATATCTGCGCCGAAGCCGGTCAGGTCGCGCGGGTTGCTCGGGCCCAGCACGGGGAGGAACAGGAAGGTGCCGCCGCCCACGCCCCAGAGTGCCAGCGTCTCGCCGAAATCGGCGGCGTGGTCGGGGTAGCCGAGATCGGCCGCCACGTCGAACAGCCCGCCCACCCCGGCGGTGCTGTTGATCAGGAACCGCATCATGGTCGTGCCGGCCCGGCGCGACTTTGTTTGCAGGACGTCATTCACGAACACCACGGGCTCGGCGATGTTGGTCAGCAGATTGTGGATGGGCTGACGGACCGCCCCTGGCACGACGTCGCGATAGGCGACCGCGACCGGCCGCAGAACGTAAGTGTCGAGCCCATCGTTGATGCGGTAGAAGAAACGATTGGTCGGCTCCAGCGGGTCATTGGCCTCGTTGTATTCGGACAGAGCCATTTGATCGCTCGCTGGCGGCTTCGTCGCACAGGCGCCGAGGCCGATGACCGTCGTGGCCAGTAGTAAACGGGGCAGCACCCAACCCATCATCGTTCCTCACACACCTGGATCTCCCTTATGATCGGGCCAACCGGTGAACACAACATCGCCAAAGCGCGTGGCCACAGTGGCAAACCGGCCTATACTATTGCCGATCGCGTGGTGTCCGCACACTCACAACCTGGATAGCAGTTTATGAACCAGTTCACCTCTCGCCCGCCCCGTCCGCTCGCGCCGGAAGCGACGCTCGAGCGCTGGCTGACCGGTCCCCGTTTCGCGCCGCTCCCGGCGCGCTCGTCGACAACGCCGATTCCGGCTCTCTCGTTCGAGTTCTTCCCGCCGAAAAACGAGGCGCTGGAGGCCCAGCTCTGGACCTGCATCCGCCGGCTAGAGCCGCTCGCGCCTCGCTTTGTGAGCGTCACTTATGGCGCGGGCGGCACAACGCAAGCGCGCACCCACGCCACCGTCACGCGGCTGGTCCGCGAAACCAATCTGGTCCCAGCCGCCCACCTCACCTGCGTCGGCGCGTCCCGTGAGGCCGTCGATGCGGTCGCGCGCGACTACTGGGAGAGCGGTGTCCGCCACATCGTCGCGCTGCGCGGCGATGCACCGCCTGGCGAGGACTACGTGCCGCACCCAGAAGGATATCATTATGCCGCAGACCTCGTGGCGGGCCTAAAGCGGATCGCCGATTTCGAGATCTCCGTTGCCGCCTACCCCGAAGTCCATCCGACAGCGCTGAGCGCGGAGCACGACCTCGACAACCTCAAACGCAAGCTCGATGCGGGCGCTACCCGGGCCATCACCAACTACTTCTTCGAGGGCGAGGTTTTCCTCCGCTTTCTCGACCGGGCGTTGGCTGCGGGGATCACGGCCCCGCTGGTACCCGGCATCATGCCGGTCACCAACTACGCCCAGGCCAAGAAATTCAGCGCCATGTGCGGCGCCTCGGTGCCGGATTGGATGGGCGATTTGTTCGCCGGCACGGAGAACGACCCGGAGACCCGGCGCATGATCGCGGCTATCGTCGCCGCCGAGCAGGTCCGCCTCTTGCAGGCCAACGGCATCGACGAGTTCCATTTCTACACGCTGAACCGGCCGGACCTGACCTATGCGGTCGCTCACCTGCTCGGCGTCAGACCAGCCGCCGATACAACGGCCGCAGCAGAAAAGGGCTGAGGAAGAGCGGGAACTGGCACAGGGCGAAAAATAACGGCACTCGCGGGTCGCCGCTCGACGGCAGCACTGCCAGGAACAGCGCCATGTTCCGGTTGCCCGCCATCAGCCCGGCGGACGCAGCCGGCACCCGCCCCAACGGCCAGAGCGCCAGGGTCGTCAGCACATTGAGGCCGTAATCGGCAAGGAACGCCGCACTCAGCGCGATGACGACCCACTCAGGGTCCGCCGCCAGACGCGCCTGCAGCCCGTCCATGACCCCGAAGCCGTAGCCCACGACCAACCAGACCAAGGCGCCGTCCACCGCCTCGGCCCATCGCTCGAGCCGGGCCGGACCGACGAGCCGGCGCACGAGCAGCGACAGCGCCGCCGGCAGGCCGACGATCAGCAGCAGCCGGGCTGAAAAGGCGCCCGCCCCGATCGCCAGATCGACCCCCGTGAGCCATATGGCCAGCGGCGGCGCGGTCAGCGGGACCAGGAAAGTGGTCACGAGCGACACCACCAGCGACAGCTCCGGGTCCAGCCCCACCATCCGGGCAAAGGCGGGCGATGAGGTCGCCGCGCAACCGGCCGCGAACAAGACGAGCCCGGCCGAGATGCCGCGGTCGAGCCCAAGCGGCCCAACCAGCGCGGCCATGACGAGCGGCGAGACGAGCAACTCGGCCGCCACAATCAGCCCGACCCGGCCCGGACGGCGCAAATGCGCCAACGCCGCCTCGAAATCGACGCGCAGAAAGATGAGCGTCATCATGCCGAACACGAGCGGGGCGACGATCGGGTGAAAGGCGGCCGCAAGCGGCGGGAACACCGCGCCACCAAAGATGCCGACGGCCAGCAGTAGGGAGCCGCGGCGGGCCGACTGGGTCAGCAGCCACAGCAGCGGGTTGGCCACGTTGGTCACGGGTTCTATATCCCGGGAGTGACGATCAGCTGCCAGCCGCGATGACCGAATACCTGGTCCGCTTGAACCCCGAACAGCGACAGGCTGTCGAGAGCGTCGACGGCCCGGTGCTGGTGCTGGCCGGCGCCGGGACAGGCAAGACGCGCGTGCTGACGACTCGGTTCGCCCACATCCTCCTGACCAACCGGGCGTTCCCCAGCCAAGTCCTGGCGGTCACCTTCACCAACAAAGCGGCGCGCGAGATGCGCGAGCGGGTCGGGGTCATCCTGCAGCAGCCGGTCGAGGGTCTCTGGCTCGGCACCTTCCACGCGCTCTGCGCCCGCATGCTGCGGCGTCATGCGGCCCTCGTCGGACTCACCTCGAGCTTCACCATCCTCGATACCGACGACCAGTTGCGCCTGCTTAAGCAGGTGATGGAAGTAGGCAGGGTCGACGCCAAGCGGTGGAGCCCGAACACGCTGATGGGCATGATCCAGCGCTGGAAGGATCGCGGCGAGATGCCGGGCGCGATCAGCCCGGCCGATGCCGGGGACTTCGCGGGGGGTCACGCGCCGGCGTTGTATGCGGCCTATGAGGATCGTCTCCGCCAGCTCAACACGGCCGATTTCGGCGACCTGATGCTGCACATGGTCCATATCTTCCGGACCCATCCGGACGTGCTGGCCGAGTATCACCGGCGCTTCCGCTACATCCTGGTGGACGAGTACCAGGACACCAACGTGGTCCAGTATCTGTGGCTGCGGCTGTTGGCGCAGGGGCACCGCAACATTTGCTGCGTCGGTGACGACGACCAGTCGATCTACTCGTGGCGGGGTGCGGAGGTGGAGAACATCCTGCGCTTCGAGCAGGATTTCCCTGGCGCCACCATCGTGCGGCTGGAGGCGAATTATCGCTCGACGGCACCGATTCTGGCGGCGGCGGCCGGGCTGATCGCCCATAACGAGGGCCGGCTGGGCAAGACGCTGCGCCCGGGCCGTAACGATGCCGCGGGCGACCGGGTCGAAGTCGTCAGCCTGTGGGACTCCGACGAGGAAGCCCGCATGGTCGGCGAGCGGATCGAGCAACTGCAGCGGCAGAAGCAATCGATCGGCGGGATGGCCATCCTGGTGCGCACGACGGCGCAGACCCGGGCTTTCGAGGAGCGGATGATCACGCTCGGCATCCCCTACCGGGTCGTCGGCGGGCTCCGGTTCTATGAGCGCCAGGAGATCCGCGACGCGATCGCCTACATGCGGGTGCTCCTGCAGCCGCAGGACGACCTTGCGTTCGAGCGGATCATCAACCTGCCCCGGCGCGGCGTGGGCGGGGTTGCGATGAAGACGATGCAGGTGGCGGCGCGCGAGCAGGCGATCCCGATCTCGTTGGCGGCCGCGCAGTTGGCCAGCAATGGCGTGCTGAAGGGCAAGGTGCGCGAAGCGTTGAACCAGTTCTTCCAGGACCTGGCGCGCTGGCGCCGGATGCTGGAGAGCGAGGGGCATGTCGTCACGGTGTCGACCATGCTGGACGAGAGCGGCTACACGGGCATGTGGCAGGCGGACAAATCGCCGGACGCGCCGGGACGGCTCGACAACCTCAAGGAGTTAGTCCGCGCGCTGGCCGACTTCGACACGCTGGGCGGCTTCCTCGAGCACGTGTCCTTGGTGATGGAGAACGATGCGAATGCCGAAGGCGAACGGGTCAGCATGATGACACTGCACGGCGCCAAGGGGCTCGAGTTCGATACGGTGTTCCTGCCGGGGTGGGAGGAAGGGCTGTTTCCCAGCCAGCGGACGCTCGACGAGGGTGGGCTGAAGGGGCTCGAGGAGGAGCGGCGGCTGGCCTATGTCGGGCTTACCCGGGCAAGGCGGCGGGCGATCGTGAGTTTCGCGGCCAACCGGCGGCTGTATGCGAACTGGCAAAGCTCGATCCCGAGCCGGTTCATCGACGAGATGCCGGAAGAGTGGATCGAACGCGCCGGGTCGGCGGCGGCGCAGAGGCGCGAGATGATGGCGGCGCCAAGCGTGTTCCTGTCGGGGCCGCTGGTCGCTCGGCGGGGTGCCGAGACGCTGCCGTGGGAGCCGCCGGCGCGGCCGAAGCAGACCCATTCAATCTCGGTCGGGGCGCGCGTGTTCCACCAGAAGTTCGGCTATGGCGAGGTGCTTCAGGTCGATGACGACCGATTGGAGGTGCTGTTCGACAAGGCGGGCCAGAAGCGGCTGCTGGACCGGTTCGTCGAACTCGCATGAGACGCCGTGCGGGGCCGCTCGAGACGGTGTCGGTCGAGGTGCCGGAAGAGGCGCTCGAAATCTTCGAAGCCGCGCTGCTGGAGAGTTGCGACACGGTCAGCTTCTTCCTGTCCGACGAGGAGCGGAAGATCTGGCAGGTCGAGGGCGTGCGGGACGTGCCGGAGGACGATAGCGCGCTCCGGCATGCGTTGGCGTTGGCGACGGCGGCGACCGGGGTCGACCCGGTGCTCGTCCGGTCGCCGACAGAGGCGGACGGCTGGCTGGCCCGGACTCAGGAGGCGTTCCCGGACCAGCTGGTCGGGCGCCGGTTTCTCGTGCGGGGCACTCACTCGGAGACCACCGTGCCGGGTCGCCACACATTGACGCTGGATGCGGGACTGGCGTTCGGGTCGGGCGAGCATGGGTCGACGCGGGGATGCTTGCGGGCGCTGGAGGTGGTGGCGCGCCGAAGGCCGCGGCGGGTGCTGGATCTGGGAACCGGGTCGGGCATCCTGGCGATGGCCGCGGCCAAGCTGTTGCATCGGCCGGTGCTGGCGACCGACATCGAACCCTGGTCGGTGCGGGTCGCGCGGGAGAACGCCTGGCGCAATGGCGTCGGACGCGCGGTGCGGGTCGAGCTGGCCGATGGGTGGTCGAGCCCGGTGATCACGCGCGCGGCGCCGTTCGACCTCGTGCTGGCCAACATCCTGGCCCGGCCGCTCTGCCGGATGGCGGGCGACCTCGCGGCGTATCTCGCGCCGTGCGGCTCGGCCATTCTCGCGGGCTTGCTGCGCGAGCAGGTCCGGACCGTCCTCGCCGCGCATCAGCGTCATGGGCTTCGGCTGGAGCGGGTCCTGACCGAAGGCAATTGGGCGACGCTGATGCTGCGGGCGGGTGGATAGCTCAGCGGCGACGCGAGAAGACGGTGGCGATCTCGCTGCGCGACAGGCCGATGTCAGCCAGTTCACGGTCGGAGAGGCGCGCGAGCTCGCCCATCACGGCGCGGCGGGCGGGGATGGAAGCCAAGTACCGGATCGCGTTGGCGAAGGCCGCACCAAGGCCGCTCGGGCGGGTGGTGCCGACGGCACGGTCCTTGGTGACGTTGCTATATGCCAGCGTCGTCGGCATGTAGACAACGGGGTTGGGGTTTGTGTGGGCGCTCATGTTAGGTCCATTCATCAATCTGCTTGCAATCGGCACCGGCCGTTGCACCAACCCAATATGAGCTTCGTTCCCCAATGCTGCATGTGCGAAGACCCTGTCGCTGCCATGCACAAAACGCATGAAACCTGGATCAGCTATGCAATTTGTTAACGGAGAATGAAGATTGTTGCTGAACGGCTCGAGAGAATCCGTGCGGAGATGCGGTCGCAGGGCCTCGACGCATTCCTGGTGCCGCGCGCGGATGAGCATCTGGGCGAATACGTCCCGCCCAACGCCGAGCGACTTGCCTGGCTGACCGGTTTTACGGGAAGCGCGGGGTTGGCCGTTGTCATGCTCGAGCGCGCGGCGGTGTTCACGGATGGGCGCTACACGCTGCAGCTGGAGCAGCAGACGGATGGGAGCCTGTTCGAGCGGCACCATCTGATCGAGGAGCCGCCGCCGGGCTGGCTGGCTGCGGCCCTGCCGGGTGCGCGGGTCGGCTACGACCCGTGGCTGATGAGCGCCGACACTGTCGGGCGCTATCGGGACGCCGGGCTCGACATGGTTGCCGTCGAGGGGAACCCGGTCGATGTCGCCTGGCTCGACCGCCCTACCCCGCCCGCGGCCCAGGTGATCCCGCATCCGCTGCGCTTCGCCGGCCGAAGCTCGGCCGAGAAGCGGGATGACATCGCCAGCGTGCTGCGCGCGGCCAAGCAGAATGCGGCGGTCATCACCGATCCGGCGTCGATCGCGTGGCTGCTGAACGTCAGGGGCGGCGACGTCGCCTACACGCCGTTTGCGCTGGGGTTCCTGCTGATCCGCGCCGATGCGAGCGTCACGCTGTTCATGGATCGCGCCAAGATCCCGGCCGAGACCGCGCAGTGGCTCGGGAACGGTGTGGCGATCGAGCAGCGCGGGGCACTGGCGGGGGCGCTGGCGGGGTTGCGGGGGCAGCTCGTGCGGGTGGACGAGGCCGGGTCGCCGGCTTGGTTCGGGCAGCGGCTGCGGGCGGAGGGTGCGACGGTGGTCGAAGGGACGGACCCGTGCGCGCTGCCGAAGGCGCGCAAGAACGCGACGGAGCAGGAGGGCGCCCGGGCGGCGCACCGGCGGGATGCGGTCGCCGTGTGCCGGTTCCTGCGCTGGCTCGACGGGGCGGCGGGCGAAACCACGGAGATCGGGGCGGCGGAGCGGCTGCTCGGATTCCGCGCCGAACTGGACGGGTTCCGCGGCGAGAGCTTCCCGGCGATCTCGGGGGCGGGGGAGCATGGGGCCGTCATCCACTACCGGGTCACGGCGGAGAGCGACCGGCCGCTGCACCGCGACGAGGTGTACCTGGTCGATAGCGGCGCCCAGTTCCCCGAGGGGACCACCGACATCACGCGCACGGTGTGGACCGGGCACGGCGCGGCACCGGCGGAGGTGCGGGAGCGGGCGACGCGGGTCATGAAGGGCCATATCGCCATCGCGACCGCCGTATTTCCGCAGGGCGTATGCGGCCCGCATCTCGACGCGCTGGCGCGGCGGGCGCTGTGGGAGGCCGGGCTCGACTACGATCACGGCACGGGGCACGGGGTCGGCAGCTATCTGTCGGTGCATGAGGGGCCGGTGAGCCTGTCGCGCGCAGCGCGGATGGTTCCGATCGCCGAGGGGATGATCCTGTCGGACGAGCCCGGCTTCTACTGGCCGGGCCATTACGGCATCCGGCTGGAAAACCTGCTGCTGGTGCAGGACGCGGTCCTGCCGGGGGCGCAGAAGCCGTTCCTGCGGTTCGAGACGCTGACGCTCGCGCCGTTCGACCGGCGGCTACTCGAGCCGGGGCTGCTCTCGGCGGCGGAACGCGATTGGCTGGATGCGTATCACGACCGGGTTCTGGCAGAGGTCGGGCCGGCGCTGGAAGGCGAAGACCGGGCGTGGCTGGCGGCGGCGTGCCGGCCGCTCGGGTGATCAGACGTAGCGGAGCACGGCGAAGCCCAGAATGATGCAGACGAGCGTCGCGGTCGTGACCAGGCCGAGGCGGTTCTCGATGAAATGGCGGGCGGAGTCGCCGAAATACCGCAAGGCGGCGGCTTCGGCGAAGAAGCGGACCCCGCGGGTGACCACGCTCGCGACGACGAACAGGCCGAAGTCGAAATGCGCCATGCCGGACGCGATGGTGACCAGCTTGTAGGGGATGGGGGTGAGCCCCTTGGCGAGGATGACGTAGAGCCCGTATTGCTGGAATTGCTGCACCAGTGCGCCGGCCTTGGCCTGCAGGTGGTAGAATTCGATGAGGGGCAGCGCAACGCCTTCGTAGAGCGCGTAGCCGATCCAATAGCCGAGCATGCCGCCCAGGACGCTGGCGACGGTGCAGATGAGGGCGAAGCGATAGGCGCGCGCGGGGCGGGCGAGCGCCATCGGCACGAGCAGCACGTCGGGCGGGATCGGGAAGAAGCTGCTCTCGGCGAAGGCGACGGCGGCCAGCCAGACGGGCGCGAAGCGGCTGGCGGAGAGGATGATGACGCGATCGTAGAGCGAGCGGAGCATGGGCAGCCCTTGCCACGCTTGGCCGGGCGGTTCAATCGCCATACAAGGGCGTACTCAACCCATGCCGTTCTGCCGAGGTCGATGATGCGTCGCGCCCTGCTTCTAAGCCTGTCCTTCCTGTTGGCTGCTCCCGTGTCGTCTGCGTTCGCGCAGGCGGAGCCGCCGCATGCCTGGTTGTTCGGAACCTGGACCGGCGGTCTGTTCCCGCCGCCCTCGAACATGACGACGCAGGCGTGTTTCTCGCAGCCGGTCGCGATCTTCACGCGGGACCTGGTGATGCGGGCGACGCTGACGGACCAGACGCTGGTGCAGCGGGTGATCGAGTCGGCGCGGGCGGTGCCGGGCGGGGCGGATTTCCGATTTGCGGCGGCGGCGGCGACGCCGGGGCTGTTCGGCACGCCGATGGCGCAGACCGGCTTCGGCTGCCCGTCCCCGGACGAGCTGGTGGTGCAGAAGCGCGGCGAGAACACGATCACTTTTCCGGGCTGCACCGACTTCCCCTACCCGCTCGTTCGCTGCCACTGACGCCCAGCGGGTTTCCGCATCCGCCGGCGCCGATGCGGGCGCGGCTGGCGGCATTGGTGGCGCAGGACCCGCGGCTGGGGGCGATCGAGGCGGCGGCGGGGCCGTTGCCCTGGCGCAGGCGGCCGCGCGGGTTCGCGGGGTTGCTGCAGGCGATCACGGCGCAGCAGATCAGCAACCAGGCGGCGGCGGCGATCTGGGGCCGGGTCGCGGCGCTGCCGGGGGCGCTGGAGCCAGCCGGGCTGCTGGCGCTGCCGGAAGAGGCGGTGCTGCGGGCCGGGTTCTCGCGGCCGAAGCTCCGGCATGCGATCAGCCTGGCGCAGGCCTATGCGGACGGGCGGCTCGATGACGATGCGATCGATGGGATGGAGGATGCGGCGGCGATCGCGGCGCTGACGGCGGTGCCGGGGCTCGGGCCCTGGACGGCGGAGGTCTACCTGCTGTTCACGCTGGAGCGGGTGGACGTGTTTCCGGCGGGGGACATCGCGATCGCGGCGGCGGCGGCGGATTTGCTGGGGATGGATGCGCGGCCGGGGCCGAAGGCGTTGCGGGTTCTGGCCGAGGCCTGGCAGCCGCACCGCGCGCTGGCGGCGCGGCTGCTTTGGCATCACTGGCGGTTCCGGACGGGCCGGCCCAGCATGGACGATGTGGCCGTTACAGACCGGCTTGGGTGACGAACTTGATGTTGAGGTAGGATTCGATCGCCTCGGAGCCGCCTTCGGAGCCGTGGCCGCTCTCCTTGACGCCGCCGAAGGGGACTTCGGGCAACGCCAGGCCGATGTGGTTGATGGTCATCATGCCGGCTTCGACTTTGGAGGCGAGTGCGGAGGCGGTCTTGCCCGAGCTGGTGAAGGCGTAGCTGGCGAGGCCGAACGGGAGGCGGTTGGCTTCCTCGACCACCTCGTCGAAATCGTCGAACGGGGCGATGACCGCGAGGGGACCGAAGGGCTCCTCGTTCATGACCCGCATCTCTTTGTTGACGCCCGTCATGACCGTGGGCTCGAAGAAATTGCCGACGTTGCCGATGCGCTTGCCGCCGGTCCGGAGGTCGGCGCCCTTCTGCACGGCGTCGCCGATCAGGGTCTCCATGGCGGTGACGCGGCGGGCGTTGGCGAGCGGACCCATCTGGGTGCCGGCTTCCATGCCGTTGCCGACTTTGACGGCCTTGGCGGCGGCGGTGAAGGTTTCGACGAACTGGTCGTAGGCGCCGTTCTGGACGAGGAACCGGGTCGGGCTCACGCAGACCTGGCCGGCATTGCGGAACTTGGCGGCAGCCAAGATCTTGGTGGCGGCGCCGACATCGGCGTCGTTGAAGATGATGGCCGGGGCATGGCCGCCCAGCTCCATGGTGGCGCGCTTCATGTGCAGGCCGGCGAGCGCGGCGAGCTGCTTGCCGACGGGGGTCGAGCCGGTGAAGGAGATCTTGCGGATCACCGGGTGCGGGATGAGGTATTCGGAAATCTCGGCGGGGACGCCGAAGACGAGCTGGACGACGCCCGGGGGCAGCCCGGCGTCGACATAGCAGCGCACGAGCTCCATGCACGACGCCGGGGTTTCCTCCGGGCCCTTGACGATGATGGAGCAGCCGGCGGCGAGCGCGATGGCGATCTTGCGGTTGGCCTGGTTGATCGGGAAGTTCCAAGGCGTGAAGGCGGCGACGGGGCCGACGGGTTCGCGGAGCGAGAGCTGGTAGACGCCGTCGGCGCGGGCGGGGATGACGCGGCCATAGGTGCGGCGGGCCTCTTCGGCGAACCAATCGATGATGTCGGCGCCGAGGATGGCCTCCATCTTGGCTTCGGCGACGGGCTTGCCCTGTTCGGCGGTCATGAGCGGCGCGATCATGTCGGCGCGCTCGCGCAGGAGGTCGGCGGCCTTGCGGAGGAGCTTGGAGCGGTCGAAGGCGGAGGTGCGGCGCCAGATGGCGAAGCCGCGCTCGGCGGCCTCGAGGGCGCGGTCGAGGTCGGGGATGCCGGCATGGGCGAGTTTGCCGTTCACCTCGCCGGTGGCCGGGTTCATGACCTCGAGGGTCTTGCCGGATGCGGCCGATGTCCAGGCGCCATCGATGTGCAGGAGCACGTCGGGGTATGTCATGGGGTTTCCTCAGTTCGATGCCCGCCCAATATGGGCACCCCAGCCGCAGGCCGACAAGGAGCGCCATGCCCGACCTGAACCCATTGCTGACCCGCGTCGAGGTGCCGCCGATCCCGCAGGCGCATGCGTGGTGGGGGCGCTATGACGGGGCCCACGGGGCGCCGCTGGATCTGTGCCAGGCGGTGCCGGGCTGGGCGGCGCATCCGGAGATGCTGGGGCATCTGGCGCGGGAGGCGGCGCTGCCGGAGAACGCGCGGTATGGGCTGATCAACGGCGACCTCCCCTTGCGGGAGGCCTATGCGGCGGAAGTGGGACGGGGCCGGGTCGGGCCGGAGCAGGTGGCGATCACGGCGGGGTGCAACCAGGCGTTCTTTCTGGCGATGCTGGCGGTGGCGCGGTCGGGCGAGAACGTGATCCTGCCGGTGCCGTGGTTCTGGAACCACCAGCAGAGCTGCAGCATGCTGGGGATCGAGGCGAGGCCCCTGCCCTGCTCGCCGGCGGACGCGTTCGTGCCGGACCCGGCGGCGGCGGAGGCGCTGATCGACGGGCGGACGCGGGCGATGGTGCTGATCTCGCCGAACAACCCGACGGGGGCGGTCTATCCGCCGGAGGTGATCGAGCAATTCTTCGCGCTGTGCCAGCGGCGGGGGATCTGGCTCATCCTGGACGAGACGTATCGGGATTTCCTGCCGGCGGGGCAGGACCGGGCGCATGGGCTGTTCGAGCGGCCGGATTGGGCGGAGACGCTGATCGGGCTGTACAGTTTTTCGAAGGCGTATTGCGTGCCGGGCGCGCGGATGGGGGCGGTTACGGCGGGGGCCGGGCTGATCGAGGAGTTCATGAAGGCGCTGGACTGCCTGCACATCTGCCCGCAGCGGCCGGCGCAGGCGGCGTTGGGGTGGGCGATCGGGGCGTTGCCGGATTGGCGGGCGGCGAACCGGGGGGTGATCAACGAGCGGGCGGCGGCGGTGCGGGAGGTGTTCGCCGGGCTGCCGGACTGGGGGCTGGACTCGCTGGGGGCGTATTTCGCGTATGTGCGGCACCCGTTCGCGCAGCCGGCGGCGGCCGTGGCCGAGCGGCTGGCGAGCGAGTTCGGGGCGGTGTGCCTGCCGGGGCCGGCGTTCGGGCCGGGTCAGGAGGGGCATTTGCGGATCGCGTTCGCCAACACGGAGTCGGAGGGGTTGCGGTCGCTGGGGCTGCGGCTGGCGGCGGCTCAGCGCTGATCGCGGGCGGCGGCTTCCGGGCGGTGGAGGCTGTCGAGGCCGGCGGGCAGGATCAACGAGGGGTGGCTGAGGGCCGCGCGGCGGCGGGGCGGCGGCGGGGCCGGGCGGGCTAGCTCGGGTTCGGGCTCTTCGGGCTCGGGCTCGGGCTCGGGCTCGGGGGTCAGTTGGGGCGCTGGCGCTTGGCCCGGGGGTTGTTCGGCGAGGGCCTGGAGGGCTTCGATGTCGGCGGGGGTGCGGCGGCGGTAGAAGTGCCGCTCCATCGGGGCGACGAGGTGCAGGTCGCGGCAGAGCTCTG
The DNA here is from genome assembly GCA_032249615.1 of Acetobacteraceae bacterium. Taxonomy (GTDB): domain Bacteria; phylum Pseudomonadota; class Alphaproteobacteria; order Acetobacterales; family Acetobacteraceae; genus JAVVHH01. The sequence goes on along the minus strand of JAVVHH010000025.1, from coordinate 2,957 downwards.
CCGCTAGATCGGCGGCGGGGCGGCGGTCGAGCTCGGTTTCGAGGCGATCGAGGCGCTCGAGGAGCTCGGCGCGGAGGGCGGCCGGGCTGCGGCCGCTGGCGTGCTTGAGGATGGCGTCGTCGACGGCGCGGATGATGGCGGCGCGGGCGGCGGTGCGGCGGGCGTCGCGCTCGGAGGAGAGAGTGGCGAGGCGTTCGAGGAGGAGGATGGATTGCCGCACGCCGCGGGCGAGGAGGTTGTAGTCGGCGGCCGGGTTGCGGGGGGAGTTTTCGGGGAGGTCGCGAAGGCGTTCGGTGAGTTCGATGCCGACGGCGATGGAGCGCGCGACGATGGCGGCGCAGGCGGCGGGATCGAAGAAGGGGGTTGGCGGGGACACGGGCGGATATAGGAATTTATACCGCAGCGCTGTCAAGTGCGGGATCGGAGGGTGGTAGGTTAGTGGCCGGACGTCTGCGAACTCGGGAGGGCAAGCGCGCAGACGGTGTCAGGTGCACATCGGCGCTCCCCTCACCGGCTTGCTGCCCTGGAGTTTCGACTGATCGTTCGGCGACGTGTGTGTCACGCCGCGCCGAGAGTTTGACCGATCGCCTCGGGCGGCCGCGGTTTTCCTAGACCATTCTCAGGCCGGAGGTCGGCATGGACGAGCCGCCCGGCGTGTACGAGCCGCTCGGCGCGTAGAAACCGATGCCTTCGGAGACGAGGTCGGCGCGGTAGCCGGCGCCGCCTAGGGTTGTGAGCGATTGATACTCGTCCCGGCTGCCGGTGTAGAAGTGCGTCCCGAATATCTTGTCGAAGAAGCGGTATACGGCCACGTCGCCGCTCTGCTGGGTGGTGTGCTCGTAGAAGCTGCTACCCGCTTCAAAGGTCAGGTCGCTCCGATAAGTCGATGAACCTTGCGTCATCAGCCCGGTGGCTTCTGTCTTGCTCGCGGTGAGAAACTCGGTTCCGTGTGCCTGGTCGAAGAAGCGAAACACTTGGGCGACATTGGGGTCGTTCGCGGACGGGGCGTAGGCTCCGAACTCGTTTGTCTCTGGCGTGAGATCGGCTCGATAGCTCGATGAGTTCGGGTCGACGAGGTTTCGGGCCTCGCTTTCGCTCGACGTGTAGAAATGCGTCCCGTTGGTCTGTTCGAAAAAACGGAACACACCGCTGGCCGGGATGGCGATCTGCGTGCCGCCCTGGCCGTCGCTGACGACCTGGTAGCCGCCATTTGGGGCGGTGCCGCCCAGCGTGATCGTGCCACCTCCGACGGTCACCGTGTTGCCGCTCACAGTTGCCGTGTTTCCGGCGAAGTCGATGGTGTCACCGGCGCCGAAGTTGGAGATCGCGTTCGTCCCGGAGATGGCGTGCAGCGTCAGCTTACCGCCGGTGCCGAAGCCGATGGCGGTCGCCGAGTTGAGAGTAGCCAGGTCGGCCGCGCCGCCGTTTATGGTCAGGGTGGGCGTCTTGAGCGTGCTCGCCGCGTCCACGGTCAACTTGGATCCGCTCTGGACGATCTCGGCTCCGGTCTGCAGCAGGGCGCCGCTGGTGACGGTGACCGTGGCGGTGCCCCCGGTGACGGCGGCGCCGTTGATGATGGTGCCCCCGATCACGGCCGTTCCGTCAACGATCAGCTGCGATCCCGCTCCGGTGATGCCGAGGGTCGCGGTGCCGCCGGCGTAGCCTGCGAGGGCGAGTGCAGCCTCGGTGTCGCTGTAATTCGAGCCAGCAAGGACGTGCGCGCCGCCCGAGATATTGAGCGTGCCGGAGCCGCCCGTCTTGTCGGTGGCATTGTTGCTCGCGGTACCGATCGAGATTCTGAAACCATGAGCGTCCAACAGTGAGCCGGTACCGCTGACGAGCACGGTTCCGGTATCGCCTGTCATCCCGCCGCCGATGCTGATCGCAGCGGTGCCGGTCGCTGGGGTGCCAGCCTGAACCACACCTCCGTTTTGGATCGTGAGCGTTCCGCTGCCGCCGGCCCGCATGATGCCGCCGCCCACGTTGACCGTTCCGTCGGCCTTGGCCTGGCTACCGGTGCCGTCGACGGTCAAGGTCCCGGCGGTGCCATCGAAACCTAGGTTTATGTTGCCAAGGCTATGGAGGACACCGCCGGTGGTGATGTGGGCCGTGCCGGAGCCACCGAACGCAACGGTCGTGGCGGAAGCGCCCGTGCTGTCGCCGATGTTGATCCCGTAGCTGCTTGTCGAGCCACTCGCCGCCGATCCCGCGGTGAGGGTCGCGGTGTTGGCGATGTTGAGCGTCCCGGCGCCGCCGCGGCCCACGTAGACGAAGCCGTTGGCGGTCACCGAGGTGCCGGCGCCGCTGACGTTGACGGTGCCGGCGCCGTTGCGGCCGACGGCTAGCGCCGCGATCAGCGACGAGTTGCTCGAGGCGAAAGTGGCGGTCGCGCCGCTCTGCACGGTAAGCGTACCGGTCCCTGTCTCGCCCACCGCTGCGCCGTTGGGCCCGGTGTTGACGGTGCTTCCAGCTCCGGTCACCAGCATGGTGCCGTTTGCGTTCGCGAAGGTGCCGCTGCCGACATAGACCGCGTAAGCGGACGTGCTTGCGGGCTGGGTGGAGACGATCGACGCGCCTCCCGTCACCGCCAGCGTGCCGGTGCCACCCGATCCGCTACCAACCACCAAGTAGTTGCTCGATGACGGACTGCCGGCGAGCGTCCAGGCTGCTCCCGACGACAACGTGGTCGTGTCATTGATGTTGAAGTTTTTTGCCGTGATCGTCCCGGTCCAAACCCATGGGCCGCTTGGGTTCATCTGCAACGTGGCGACGGTCCCGAAACCGCTGATGGTCCCAGATCCGGCCGAGAACAACGCCGTGTCGGCGGCCGTCGGCGGCCCCGCGGGGGTCCAGTTGCCGCCACTGTCGAAAGCGCCGCTGTTCGTGTTCCAGGTGAACGTCGACATCCCAGTACCCCGCCAAGGTTATTCCACGCATCAACAACGATATCGTTTTTG
>JAVVHH010000024.1:0-35009 GCA_032249615.1 Acetobacteraceae bacterium | reverse complement strand
CGGTCGCGGCGAAGATGTCCCCGGCAGAAGGTTTGAGAAAGGTGAAGTGGTCGGCTTCCCACTCCAGTGCCGCAGCTACGCCTAGGAGAGGCGTTGGATCGCGGTCTAGAGCGTGCAGCAACTCGATCCAGAGGTCGAGGTAGCAGTTGGTTTCCGGCCAAGGCCGGGTCGCGCTATGCAGCGGGTGCGGCACGTGATTCGCCGCAGTGAGCTTTATCGCGCGGAGTTCGCTCACGGTCGCCCCGTTACAGGTCCAGGGCGTGGCGCACGGCCGCGGGCCAGCGGGGTAAAATCAGGCCGTGGCAGTAGAATAGTGCAAGGGTAAGCCGCTCCATGCCAAACCCGACGCAGCCGGTGTGAGCGATCTCGCCCTCACCGCCGCGAAGGCCGCACATCGTGCCGAACAGGTCCTGGTGATAGTTGAAGCTCATGCAGGCGGTTGGTTTCGGACCGTCGCCGGCCTGAACGAGCATTTCGAATTTGAGTCCTTGCTCGCGCTGGCTGTCTGCCTTTAGCTGGCCGGCGCGACCGAAAAAAGGATCATTGGCCAGGTCGATCACTGCCTCCAGGCCGAGTGTTGCCGCGATCTCTGGCACACGGCTGAGCCACCGCTGCCGGAACGCCTGAATCTGATCCGGCGCGCCGATGCGCACGTATTCGCGCATCCGGAACATCTGCATCCGTGCGGGATCCTCTGACGGTTCGTGGCGGAAGCACCACGAACCGACGTCGACCGTTATGCCTTCGGGCGGAAGCGGGCCTCGGGCGGCGATGATCGGATAGATTGGGTAGCATGCGGCGGGGGTGAGCACGGTCTCTGCGGCAGCTAGCCCCTCGGTCCAGTCCTGGCCTTCGGCGATGCAGGTGAGCAGGGCACGGTGGGCACGGTCGTCACCGCAGAAGCAGTGAATTGACCCGGCGAGTTGCGGAAAGCCGCGCATGTATCCTGTTCGCTCAAAGGCCGTGCGGTTCATGGCGGGAGGGAACCGCATCACTTCGGCCCGGCTATCGTCGCCCAAGCGGGTGATGAACGCGTCCAGCCCGGCGAGGACAGCCTCGAATTCTCCGCTGCGGCCCGGCAATCCTGGAACGCCTGTCGAGAAGAGCAGCCCCGCGCGATAGAGCGCGTCGGTAAACCCGGCCTCGATACTGGTCGAAACGGTCATGGATAGAGCGATTCCTCTCCGCGGTAGGCGGGTAGCAGGGCGGCACAGTTAGCGATGATGCGGTCATTGCCAATCATCAACGCCGCGGAGTGAGCATCTCGCAAATGGCGGCCGAGGCTGTGCGGGCTATCGTTCCGATAGGCGGACAGCCCCGCTGCGAGCATGGCTTGCCCCACCACCTGCACCGTCCCGCTGCTGACGGCGAGCTTGAGGTGGTTCATGGACAGCGCGAACTGAATGGAGCCTAACTCATCAGGCCCGTCCCGGACGGCGGCGTAACGACCAACGGCATCGCCGACCTGGGCGCGCAAGCCCTGGAGTTGCGTCAGGGCTTCTACGAGCCGGGCCGCCCCGGGTGGCGCGCCGGATGCCGCCGGGGCTGCACGGCGGCGGATCGCGGCACGGGCCCGGGTGCAAGCGGCGGTGGCGATACCTAGCCAAAGCGCCGCCCAGGTGACGTGCGAGACGGGAAGCATGGTCTGCGCCGAGATCTCCGCGTACGGCGTCGGCAGAATCTGCGCCGGGTCCACCTCGAGAACGAGGCTGTAGCCGGCGCTGCAGGTGCCGCGCATGCCGAGCACATCCCACTGGGAGTTTTGCTGCAAGCTGCATTGCCCCCGTTCCGCTACGACGAGGACTTGATCCGAGGGCGCGCTTTCCACGCTCCGGCGCGCGGTCGTCAGGATAGCGTCCGCGTGTTCGGCGTAGGAGATGATGCAGCCGGATTTCTGAACCGACGCCAGGCCGTCTTGCTCGACCACGGTGCATTCGCTCCGGCGTACGTCTCCGCCGCTGCTTCCCTCCGTGGTCGCGGACGCCAGGAGCAGCTGCTGCTGGGCCGCCCGACGGAGGAAGGCCCGGTGCCAGGCGGAGTGCCGCCCGTGTTCGACCACGCACGCGATCTGGATCTGGTGCATCGCAAACACCATTGCGGTGTTGCTGCACGCTTGACCCAACTCGTGGCAAATGGCGACGATCGTAGCGAACGAAGCGCCGTGGCCGCCGAATTCGCGCGGAATGGCCGCGCCGAAGAGGCCGGCCTCGCGAAGCGCGGAAACTGCTTCGGCCGGAAAGCGCGATTCGGCGTCGACGGCGTCGGCGTGCCGCGCGGCCACGTGTTGGGCGATTTCGCGAGCCCTTGCTTCAAGGGAGAGAGTGGGCGCGAAAGCGAGGTCGTCGGGGGCTATGGCGCGTGCTCCTTCATTTGGCGCACCGCATTGCTCAGTGCAGCGATGGAGGCGAAGGTGCGGCGGTTCAGCCACGCGCTGGTGAATTCGAGTTCAAACCGGTCCTCAATCGCAAGCATCAGGTCGACCGTCGCCAGGGACGAGAGCCCGGCCGCGAACAGGTCATCGGTGGCGGCGAGGGTGGTGGGGTCCGTGCGCATATGCGCGACCTCGGCCAGAAGGCTGCGCATCGTGTCTTCGACGGAAAGCGTTTCGGGTTGGGTAGCGGTCATGCGGCAGTCTCCGGAAGTCTGGCAGCTTTGGGCGTGGCGGAAGGGAACGGATGCGGCCGCAGCTGGAAGGCGAAAGCGGCCGCAAGGTCGAGGAAGCGGGCCCTGTGATGGCGATTGCTGAACTGATGGTCGGCATCGGGGATGACCACGAGGTCCACCCCGTCCGGCAAACGCGGTGTCTCCCCGTAGGCGCGGCAGAGGCGAAGGTGACCGTGATCGTCCTTTGCCATCACGATGCGGACGGAGCAGCCGCGTGCCGTCAGCGCTTTCACGTGACGGCGGACCTCGCGTCCCTCGGCCTCCCATCGGCGGAGCAGGTGGCGGATCGGGGTCGGAACAGCACGGCGAGTGCGATCGTCCAGCTCCCGAAGCAGGGCCTTGCCGCGCGACGGAATGAGCCTGCTGAGACAGCTTTCCTTGAGGCCGATACGGCTCTGGCCGGGTCGCGAGCGGAGCACTTCCTCTGCGAGCGTGTCTTGCAGGTTGAGATGCACTAGATTGGCGGCGAAGAGGCCGGATATGCGCGTGTCGGGAATTGCCGCGTGCCACGCCGCATATGCGCCTGAGCAGTAGGCGACGACCGCGACACGGTCGAAGCCGAGTTCGGACAGGGCGTCCACCGCACGGCCGAGGTCGGCCATGCGGTCGGGGTGATAAGCGGCGGCAAGGGGGTTACCGCTCCATTGGCCCCGGCTCTCACCGACGCCGCTCATATCGAAGCGAAGCGAAGTGATGCCGTTGCGCGCAACACGCCGGGCCAGTTCGGTCCACATCCGCGACATGCCGGAGCACGGGTCCGCACCGGTCGTGGGTAGCAATAGGGCGGGCGCATCCGGGGACGGCTGGTGGGGGCTGCAAAGAATGCCAAACATCCCGCCTTCCGGCCCGAACTGGAGCGGCGTCTCCGAGCAATCTTCGAACTCGAGCAAAGTGTCCGAAGGGAGTGCGGCGACGCCGGCCGCCGTGGCGCGAGCGGTGCCTGCCTGCAACACGTAACTGCGTATGAAGGCCATGAGGGCAAGCGGCGGTTTCGCGCGGAACCTGTCTTGCAGCACGAAGTCGTCGAAATCGTCGAACCGGGTGCTTTCTACGGCGCTTCCGCCCGCCCGAAGGCGTTCGGGCCACGGGTTCGGGGCATTTCCGCTATCGTTCAGCACCAGCAGGGCAGGAGGCAGACCCTCTGCCGGCAGCGACGTCGCCAATCCGGCGAGCCCTTGCATTGTCAGAGTGGATAGGGGCATACCGCCGAGCTGGATATAGTCTTCTCCCTCCGGCGGCGGGCCAAGCCCCTCGATCCGGGCGCGGCCCCGGAGATAGCGCACGAGCGCTGCGCCGGACGTTGGGGGATCGAGCAGGATCAGCCGTTCGGCAGCGATACCGCCGGCGATCGCGTCAAGCGCGAGCAGGGCTCCGAAACGGTGACCGAGCAGGATGACCCGGCCCACGTGTCGCCGGGCTAGCCAGTCGACACAGGCACGGACGGCGTCGCGCCACGCCTCGACCTGGTCCGAGTCAGCGGGCTCGCCCGCGGAATTGCCCGTGCCGGGCAGGTCGAAACGAAGTGATGCCACCCCGTCCGCTTGCAGATCGACCGCTAGATCGCGCCAGGCTCGCGCGGTTCTCAGCGCCTCATCCCCGAAGGGCGGGCACATCAACACAGCCGGACCGGGCGCCGCCTCGTAAATAGCAAAGCAGGTGCCGCCCGCGCTCGGTATCGCGACCGGGGTCACGCGGCGGTCCTATAATGCGCGGGCGCGAAGCCGTTCAGCGCGCTGATCGTCCCGCACGGCGCGGCAGCGGCCGGCCCGCGGAAATCGACGACACGCGACTCGCCGGGCCAGAGGTGAAAATAGTTGTCGGTCGGAACGAATTCATCGTCATCGAACTGCACGAATTGCGCGAATTGCCGGGCGGCAACTTCGATCGCCCAGAGACCCGGGCCGCCCTGGGGACGAGCGGTGAGGCCAAGCTCGGCGCGGGGAAGGGCAGGGCCCGTCGGGAAATACGTCGCTTCAGAGAGGCGCGCGCCGGTTTCCGCATCGTCCAGCGTGGCACCGAGCACGGTGAAGGAAGGAGGGCCGAATGGCCAGGCATTGGCCAGGTCCCGCCACCGACCCATGAGGGTGGTCGCCTGAACGGCGCGTTGTTCGCGGGGAGCGAGATCGAGCACCTCAGAGCCCAGCCATTCGACCGCGCCATCCGGAGCCAGGGCACGAAGGCCGAGGCGAAGCCGGCGCGCCGCCGCGGTCTCGTTAATTGCGTGGAGGGCGACGCCGTTCTGGCCAAGGTCGCGCAGCAGCACCTGGACGGGCTGGCAGACGCTGCGGAGCGCGTACCACGCCGATTTCGGCCGTCCATCGTGCCCGATCACGCCCCAGCCCGCGCCGGCTCGCACGTCCTGGTGCATGAGCACGAGCGCCCCTGCACAGCGCGCGTCCGTGCGCCAGGTGGCAACGGCCTGCTGCATGATGATGCCCACTGCGGCTCGGCCGAGATCGAGCCAATGCAGGGGCGCTCGCCGGCGGATCGCGGCGGCCGAAACGCCGAACAGGGTCTCCACATAGTGGTCACGCACGTCTTCGAACGTCCAGCTTGCGCCGGGATCGCGCACCACGGCGCGGTGCCAGGCTTCGTCGACGCCCGGCGCGTCCCCGAGGGCGCGGCAGGCTGCGGGGTCAGGCGGGTTGGCGAAGGCGAGGCACTCCGCCGCAAAGCGCACTCCGGCTTCGGTCAAATCCTGCAATGGCCGGAGATAGCCACCCACGCCGAAGTAATGGGCGACGGGCGCCGATGCTGCGAAGGGTAGGCCTCGTTCAGTTGGTCCCCATGGCGCATTGGGAAGATAAGGGATGTTCGGCCGGGCTGCCCGAGCTTCGTCGGCCAGCACCTGCTCGAACAAGGGAATGGACCACATCTGCGGTGCGCAGCCGGCCATCGCGGCGGCTTGCACGACCTCAGTGCCGCCGCACAGGACAGCCAGGGACGGATGGGCCTGCGCCGTTTCGAGGAAGGCCCGGGCTTCTCCTCGCACCTCTGCCAGAAAGGCCGGGTCGTCCGGGTAGTCGAACCGGGCGAACATGAAGTCGTGCCAGACCATGAGGCCCAGCGCGTCACACATGTCGAAAAACTCGGGCGACTCGTACAACGTCATGCCGGAGACGCGGAGCATGTTGAACCCGGCCTCACGCGCATGTTGCAGCGAGGCGGCCAATGCGTCCGCGCTTGGAGGAGCACCTGTCGTATCAAGGCCCACCCAGACCGTGCCGCGGCAGAACACCGGGACACCGTTCACGATCAGGCCGAACCCGGCCTCCGAGTGACGTGTCTCGATCCTGACGAAACCGGCCTTGCCAAGATCGATCGCGTGTCCGTCGATCTCCACGCTGACCGCGCAGGTGTTCGGTTCACCATGGGTGTGCGGCCACCAGAGCGGCGGGTTTGGGATCGTGAGCCGGCCATGCAGGCCGGCGCCGTCCGGCGATAATGGGGCGTCGTGACCGCCGGCGCGAAGCCGGGCATGCCGCGCCGCGAGTCCCGTCCCCTCCAATCTCAATTCGATGACGCCCGTCCCGTCGACCTCCAGCCCAGTGCGGAGGTCAACGCGGCGGATGGCGGGTGCGCCTGAAGCGGGGTTTCGAAGAAATACGGGGCGGTATGGACCGATGATCGGCATTGCGCCCGCCCAACTCGGCATGTGGCCGAGCAAGCTGGTCCGTCGTTCGCGCAATGATTCGTTTGTGGTAAGCCGGCCCAGCCAGCGAGCGCGCCGTCGGGAGCTGGGCCGGCGCGATGGCCGGGACGACGAGGCGCGGAAACGGATTTCCAGCCTGCACGCGCCTTTCGCCGGAACCTCGATCTCCATCGGGCGGAACATGGTTTCGATCGTTGCGGAAAGCTCACCATCCAGCCAAATCTCGGCGTCACCGGCCATGCCGTGGAACACCAAAGCGGCGTTGGGCGGGAACACGCGATCCAGCCGATACCAGTGGTCGAATTTCGTCAGGTCGCGGTTGGGCTCCGGGGCGACCGTGCCCGGAACGATGGCCGGCATCCAGGGCGCGTTGGCGGGCAGAGCTGCCGGCGTCGTCGCAGCGTCCGCCGGAAGGGTCAGGAACTGCCATCCCTCGGAGAGGAGCGACGCGGGGCATCCTCTCTTCCCTCCCACTGCAAAACCTTTCGAATAGTTAATGTGGGCGACTGTCGCCGTCAATTCGACTCAAGAATGACAGGAAATTGTTACAAACTGGTTAACGGAGCGGCGGACGCGTTGCGGCTCAGAAGCACATGGTCCCACTCTCGCGAGTTGGGGATGCGCTCGTTCATCCCTCGCTAACGACGCACCCTTGCTGGCGCGGCAAGAACGCGCGAGAGTTCAGCTCTGTATGCTGCCGGCCGAGCCGACGTATTTGGTTGCACCTCCGGAGTGACTGCATGTTGAACCTGAATATTAATGGCCAAACCCACGCGGTGGACGCCGATCCAGAGACCCCGCTGCTCTGGGTGATCCGCGAATATGTCGGGTTGACCGGGACGAAATACGGCTGCGGCATCGCGCAGTGCGGCGCGTGTTCGGTGCACGTCGATGGACAGGTGATGCGGTCGTGTTCGGTGCAGGCCGGGTCGGTGGGCGACGCCAAGATCGTCACGATCGAGGGGCTCTCGGAGGATGGGCTGAGCCATCCCGTGCAGAAGGCTTGGATGGCGCTGGAGGTGCCGCAATGTGGCTACTGCCAGTCGGGGCAGATCATGGCCGCGGCGGCCCTGCTGGCGGGAACTGCCAGGCCCACGGACGCCGACATCGACGACGCGATGACCAATATCTGCCGCTGCGGGACCTACAACCGCATCCGCGCGGCGATCCACGCCGTCGCCGGCAACGGCGCGTCGTAGGGGGCCTCCATGCAGCTGAACCGTCGACTCTTCGTCGCCTCCTCCGCCGCCGGCGTGTTCGCGCTGGGCTTGCGCTCCGGCAGTGCAGGCCCCGCGGCCGCGCAAACGGCGTCCGCACCAGGCGAGGTCGGGGTCTGGGCCGTCGTCCACCCGGACGACACCGTCGTGATCCGGATCGCACGCTCCGAGATGGGGCAGGGGACGCTCACCGGTCTGGCGCAACTCGTGGCCGACGAGATGGACGCGGACTGGAAGCACGTCCGGGCGGAATACGTTGCGCCCGAGGAGAACCTGGCGCGCAAGCGGGCCTGGGGCGACATGTCGACTGGCGGCAGCCGGGGGATCAGGGGCTCGGTCGAGTATGTCCGCAAGGGCGGAGCGGCCGCGCGCGCGATGCTCGTGGAGGCCGCGGCGCAGCAATGGTCGGTGGCGGCGACCGAATGCACCGCCGCGGCGAGCGTCATCACGCACACCCCGACCGGCCGCACCCTGCGTTACGGCGAGGTGGCCGGGGCGGCGTCCCGCTTGCCGGTCCCGGAGACCGTCGCGGTCAAGGACCCGGCGCAATGGACCATCATCGGCAAGCCGGTGAAGCGGCTGGACACGGTCGAAAAGCTGAACGGCCGCCAGGTGTTTGCGATCGACCTGCAGCTGCCGGACATGCTCAACGCCACGATCAAGCAGAGCCCGGTTTTTGGCGGCAAGCTCCAGAGCTTCGACGCGAGCGCGATCACGTCGATGCCGGGCGTGCGATATGTGCTGGCCGTCGGCGACAATGCGGTGGCCGTGGTGGCCGACAAGTTCATCCAGGCCAAGTTGGCCATGGAAAAGCTGCCGATCGTTTGGGACGAGGGCGGCAATGGCGGCGTGACGAGCGCCCAAATCGCCCAGTCGCTGTCCGAGGGGCTCGAGGCGACGCAGGTGGGCATCGGACTGAAGCAAGGCGACGTCGCCGCCGCGTTTACCGGGGCGGCGAAGAAGATCGAGGCCACCTACGGCACGCCGTTCCTGAACCACGCGACGCTGGAGCCGATGAACGCGACCGCGCGCGTCGATGGCGACCGGGTCGAGATCTGGGTGCCGACCCAGAACGGCGACGCGTCGCTGGCCGCCGCCGCCGAGGCAGGCGGGGTGCCGTTGGCCAACGTGAAGGTCAACAAGATCAGCCTCGGCGGCGGTTTCGGGCGCCGGGGCCAGCAGGACTACACGCGCCAGGCCGTGATGCTGGCCAAGCAGATTCCGGGCCGTCCGATCAAGCTGATCTGGACGCGCGAAGAGGACATGCAGCACGGGTTCTACCGCCCGATCACCCAGTGCAAGCTGACCGGCAGCCTGGACGCGCAGGGCAACGTGACCGGCATCCACATGCGGCTGTCCGGGCAATCGATCCTTGCCCACCTCTCGCCCTCGTCACTGAAAGACGGCGCCGACCCGGTCATGTTCCAGGGCATGAACGCGGCCGAATACGGCTACATGGCCGTCCCGAACCTGCTAGTCGACATGGCTATGCGCAACACGCACGTGCCGGTGGGCTTCTGGCGCGGCGTCAACGTCAACCAGAACACGATCTACATGGAATGCTTCATCGACGAGATGGCGGCCGCTGCGGGCAAGGATCCGCTCGAGTTTCGCCGGGCGATGATGGGTAAGAACCCGAAGCACCTCGCCATCCTGAACGCGGTGGCGGCAAAGGCCGGCTGGGGGACGCCGTTGCCGGCGGGCGTCTACCGGGGCATCTGCCAGAATTGCGGGTTTGGCAGCTACGTGGCCGCGGTGGCGGAGGTGTCGGTGTCGCCCAAGGGCGAGCTGAAGATCCTGCGGATCGTGGCGGGGACCGACCCCGGTCACGTCGTCAACCCGGACCAGGTCGACGCGCAGGTGGACGGCTCCTTCGCCTACGGTCTTTCGGCGCTGCTCTACAGCGAGATCACGATCGACAAGGGCCGGGCCGTCGAGAGCAATTTCGACACGTATCAGGTCGCGCGGATGGCCGACATGCCGAGGGTCGAGACGATCGTGCAGCCCTCCGGCGGCTTCTGGGGCGGCGTGGGCGAGCCGACGATCGCAGTCGCGGCGCCTGCGGTCCTGAACGCGATTTACGCCGCCACGGGCAAGCGGATCCGACAACTGCCGCTGAAGGATCAAGACCTGAGCAAGGCCTAGACGTGCGCCGCCTTGCGCTGGCGGCCGCCCTCCTGCTGGGGGCGGCCGCCGCGCCACCTGGCGCGGCCAGCTGCTCCGGGTGCCACAACCCGGCCGTGTTGCCGATCAACGGCCAGGACGCGATCCGGCTGTCCCATACGTTGCTCGCCTACCGCAGCGGCGAGCTACCTTCCACGATCATGGGCCGGCTGATGAAGCCGCTCAGCGACGCTGAGATCACGAGCATCGCGGCCTGGGTTTCGGAACAGAAATCATGATCAGCCGGCGCCATGTGCTGGGGGCCTCGCTGGCGATGCCGTTCGTGGCGCGGGCGGAGGCAGCGGGGCAGCAGGTCGTCGTCGTGGGTGGCGGCTTCGGCGGTGCCACGGTGGCGCGGTTCGTGCGGCGGTACGGGCCGGCGCTGCGAGTGACGCTCGTCGAGGCCGAGCCGGATTATGTCGCGTGCCCCTACAGCAACGAGGTCATCGCCGGGCTGCGCGACCTATCGGCGCAGCAGTTTCGCTTCCGGCCGGAGGAGGGTGTCACTCTCGCGCTCGGGCGGGCCACGGGCGTGGACGCGACCGCGCGCCGGGTCACGTTGGCCGACGGATCGGTGCTGCCGTACGACCGGCTTATCCTGTCCCCGAGAGTGGACATCGCTTACGATAAGCTTCCGGGCTATGACGAAGCGGCTGCCGAGAGCATGCCGCACGCGTGGAAAGCCGGCGTGCAGACCGAGTTGCTGCGCCGGCAGCTGGAGGCGATGCCCGATGGCGGAACGGTGATCATCTCGTCGCCGCCCAACCCCTATCGGTGCCCGCCGGGGCCGTACGAGCGGGCCAGCCTGGTCGCGTACTACCTCAAGACCAAGAAGCCGCGGTCGAAGCTGCTCATCTTGGACGCCAAAGACGCTTTTTCGAAACAGCCCTTGTTCGAAGCTGGATGGGCCAAGCTGTATCCGGGGCTGCTCGAGCGCGTCTCCCAATCGGATGGCGGAACCGTGACCGGCGTCGACCCGGGCAAGCGGATCTTCAAGACCGATTTCGGTGACCACCAGGCAGACGTCGCCAACGTCGTCCCGCCCCAGCGCGCGGGCAAGATCGCGGCCGTCGCCGGCGCAGCCGACCGGACCGGCTGGTGCCCGATCGACCCTATCACCTTCGAGTCACGCCTGGTCCCCGGCATCCACGTCATCGGCGACGCGGCCATCGCGGGCGCGATGCCGAAATCCGCCTTCGCCGCCAATGCCCAGGCCAAGGCTTGCGCCGCTGCGGTCGTCGCCTTGCTGGCCGAAGCCAAGCCCGCCGAGCCGTTGCTGATGAACACCTGCTACAGCATGCTCGCGCCGGGGATGGCGATCTCGGTCGCCGGCGTTTACCGGCCGAAGGACGGATTGTTGACCGACACGCTCGGGGCCGGCGGCCTGAGCCCACTCGACGCGCCGCCCGAGTTCCGCGCCCGGGAGGCCGGCCATGCCGATGCCTGGTTCCGCACGATCACGTCCGAAACTTTCGGCTAGCGCGCTCCTGTTCGTCGCGGTCGTGGCGGGCGGCGCGGGCGAGGCGCTTCTGCCATACCGCGTCGACGGTGACCGGATCGACGCCCCGCTCACCGGCCGCCCTGGGGACCCGGCGCGTGGCCGCGCGCTCCTGCTCGATCTGCACGGCAGCACCTGTTTGCTATGCCACAGCGCGCCATTGCCCGAACTACACTTCTCCAGCACGATCTGGCCCTCGCTGGCCGGGGTTGGCGACCGGCTCAGCGAGGGCCAGATCCGCCTGCGCCTGGTGGACGCCAGCGTCGTGAACCCGGAGACCGTCATGCCGCGCTTCTATGCTGTCACCGGGCTCACGCGCGTCGCTCCGGCCTATGCCGGGCGGCCCGTGCTCGACGCCGCGCAGATCGAAGATCTCGTCGCGTTCCTCACCACGCTCCGCGCTCCCTGATGCTCACGATGCCACGCCGCCGCGTGCTGATCGGCGCCTCAGGCATTCTGCTCGCGGGCGTGGCCCCGAGCCGGGCGACGCCGGCCGAGGTGGCGGCCCTGATCCGCGAGATCGTCGGCGAGGGCACGCTGGCGCCGGGCCGGGTCAAGCTCGACCTGCCGCAACTCGTCGAGAACGGCAACGCGGTGTCCATGACCGTCTCGGTCGAGGACCAGTCGGACCGGATCTCCAGCCTGTGGGTGTTCGCCGAGCGCAACCCGCTGCCGCATGTGGTCACGGCGGCGTTCGGCCCGCGGTCCGGCCGGCCCTGGCTGCAGACGCATATCAGGTTGGCGACCTCGCAGACGGTCATCGCCGTCGCGAAGGCCGCGGATGGGCGGTTCTGGAGCGACAGCGTCGATCTGATCGTCACCCTCGCCGCCTGTATCGAATAGGAGCGGCCATGGCGCGCGTGCTGGTCAATGTGCCGAAACAGGTCGCCAAGGGCGTGCCCTTCGACGTCAAGGTGCTCATCTCGCATCCGATGGAGAGCGGGCAGCGCCGCGGCGTCGACGGACAGGTGATCCCGCGCAAGATCATCAACCGCTTCGTCTGCACGCTGGACGGCGAGGAGGTAGTCAGCCTGGACCTCTTCCCGGCCATCGCGGCGAACCCGTTCCTGGCGTTCTCCGTCACCGCCGAGGCGAGCGGGACACTCAGCATGACCTGGGTGGACGATGACGGGGCGGTGCAGACCCAGCTCGCGCAAGTGACCGTCGTATGATGCGCCTGGCGCTGCTGGGGGTCGTCCTGCTCGCGGGCGCCGCCGCGCCGCGCTCAGGCTATCAGGATGCGAGCCCGGCGATCCGGTCCATGCAGGATGACGACGCGGCCAACCCGGGCTTCCTCTGGGTGCAGCAGGGCGAAGCGATGTGGCAGGATGCGGGCGTCGCCTCTGGCCGAAGCTGCGCCAGTTGTCACGGCGCCGCCACCGCCATGCGCGGCGTCGCTGCCCGCTATCCCGAGTTCGACCCGGCAGCCGGCCACCCGGTGACGCTCGAACAGCGCATCAACAACTGCCGCACCGCCCGGCAGGGCGAAGCGGCCTGGAAGGTCGAAAGCGACGAATTGCTGGCGATCACCGCCTTCGTCGGCGAGCAGTCCCGCGGCCTGACCGTGGCCGTCGACACGTCCGGCCCCGCATCACCTTTCGCCGAAAAGGGCAAGGCGCTCTTCACGACCCGCATGGGCCAGCTCAATCTCTCCTGCGCCCAGTGCCACGCGGAGAGGGCGGGCGAACACCTCGCCGGCGCCTTGATCCCGCAGGGGCAGCCGAACGGCTACCCGCTGTATCGTCTGGAATGGCAGTCGCTCGGCTCTCTGTTCCGGCGGATTCGCAGCTGCCTCACCGGCGTCCGCGCCACGCCGTTCGAGCCGAACTCGGCCGATCTGGTCGACCTCGAATTCTACCTGGCGTCGCGCGCGAATGGGCTGGCGGTAGAAACGCCTGCGGTGCGGCCCTGATCTGCCCCGGGGCGGCGTAGGATCATGCTCTCCCGAGATACAGCTGCGCCATTTGCGCGTTGCTCAGCAGGTCCGACGCCTGACCGTCGAGAACGACCCTGCCGCTGTCGAGAATGTAGCCCCGGTCGCTGATTCCCAGAGCCTGACGCGCGCGCTGCTCGACCAGCAACACAGCTGTACCGGACGATTGGACCGAGATTATCGTTTCGAAAACCTGCTTGACGAGGTTCGGCGACAACGCGGCCGTCGGCTCGTCGAGCAGCAGCAGTTTCGGGCGCGACATCAGCGCCCGCGCAAAGGCGAGCTGCTGCCGCTCACCGCCCGAGAGCGATCGTGCCCGCACCCGCCGCCGCTCCTTGAGTGCGGGGAACCGTTCGAACATCTCGGCCACGCGGCGCGCCCGGTCCTCGACGCGTTCGACGACGCGCAGATTATCTTGAACCGACAGAGCGCCGAACACGTTGGCGACCTGCGGGACGTAGCCGATGCCGATGGATACCCGATCCTCTGGCGCCAGCCGCAGCAGATCGTGACCGTCGAACCGGACCCGGCCTCTGCAGCGCGGTACCAGACCCATCAGCGCCTTGGCCAGAGTCGATTTGCCCGCGCCATTGGTGCCGGCGATGGTGACCACCTCGTGGTCGGCGACGCACAGGTCGATGCCGCGCAAGATGTCCACCTCGCTGTATCCGCCGCTGAGACCGGCGATCTCGAGCAGGCTCAAGCGGCGCCGCCGATATAGGCGTCCTGGACCGCCCGGTCGGCCAGGACGGTATCCGGCGACCCGGCGGCGATCAGCCGGCCGCGGTCCATGACCAGGAGATGGCACGCGAGCGCCGCGAGTGCCGGCAGATTGTGCTCGACGATCAGGAAGCCGGTGCCGCGCGCCGCGAGCGTCCGGATGCGTGCTGCGATCTGCTCGATCAGCACCGGATTGACCCCGGCGAAGGGTTCGTCGAGGAGGATGTAGCGTGGTTCGGTCATGAGCGCGCGGCCGAGTTCGAGCAGCTTGAGCTGCCCGCCCGAGAGCGTGCCCGACAGCGCGTGGGTGACCGCTTCGAGGCCGAGGAAGGCCAGCATGGCATCGGCACGTTGCTCCAGTTCGCGTTCGCGACGTGCGACCGCGTGGCGGCGGAAGAGCAGGTTGAATGGGTGCTCGCCGGGCTGGCGTGGGCCGGCCGCCATGAGGTTCTGCCGGACCGAAAGATGCCGGAAGGGCCGCGGGATCTGAAACGTCCGGGCCACGCCGTGACGGGCGCGCGCGGAGGCGGACAGCCCTCGCATCGAGGTCGCGCCGAACCGGACGGAGCCGGAGTCCGGGCGCTGATAGCCGGTGATGAGCGCGAACAGCGTGCTCTTGCCGGCGCCGTTGGGTCCGATCAGCCCGGTGATCGCCTGCGGATCCGTCGCGAACGTCACATCCTCGACCACGCGAAGCCCGCCGAACGATTTGTGCAAGTGTTCAACCGCCAGACTCATGCGATACGCCGCCCGAGCAAGCCTTGGGGGCAGTACAGAGTGAACAGGATCAGCAGGAGCCCGATCACGGCCAGTCGCAGGCTGGCCATCTGAACCTCCGAGACGAACGGGATCAGATCTCGCAGGAAGCGCGTCCCTTCCAGGAATACCGTCAGCAGGGCGGCGCCGGCGATCGCGCCGCCGAGCCGCCCGGCGCCGCCCATGATGACCGCCATCCAAATGTAGAAGGTGAGCAGCGGCACGAATTGGTCCGGGCTGATGTAGGTCAGGTAATGCGCGTAGAGCGCGCCGGCGATCCCGGTGAGCGCCGCGCCGAAGCTGAACACCACCAGCTTGAACGAGGCCGGGTTCTTGCCGAGCGCGGGCACGGCGTCTTCGTCGTCGCGGATCGCCTGGATCATCCGCCCGAACGGGCTATGCACCAGGTAGCGCATGAGCACGGCGGTAACGACCACAGTTGCGAGCACCAGGCCCAGATAGGCCACCGCCGCGGTCCCCGCCGGCAACCCGGCGAACGGGCGCGGGATACCGGGAATGCCGCGCGTGCCGCTGGTCAGCCACTCCTCGCTGACGATGACGGTGCGCACGATCTCCGCGAAGGCCAGGGTGACGATGGCGAGGTAGTCGTCTCGCAGACGCAGGCAGATCAATCCGAGCGGCCAGGAGAAGATCGCCGCGAGGATCGCAGCGGCGGCGATGTCGAGCAGGAAGGGGCCACCCTGCATCGCGAGCAGCGCCGAGGTGTAGGCCCCGATCGCGAAGAAGCCGACCACCCCGAAGTTGATCAGGCCGGTGAAGCCATATTGGAGGTTCAACGCGAGGGCGAGCAGGGCATAGATCCCGCCGACGGTCCCGACCGCCTCGAGATAACCCAGCATTCTTAGCGCACCGGTTCGGCTTGTCCGAACAATCCTTGCGGACGCAGGACGAGGGTCGCGATCAGCAGCACGAACGCGATGGCGGTTTGGTAGGTGAAGCCGACCAGCGGTGTCGAGAGTGCTTCGATGAGCCCGAGGGCGACGCCGGCGAGGACGGCGCCGGCCGGGTTGCCCACGCCGCCGAGCACGGCGGCGGCAAAGGCCGGCAGCAGCAGGTTCCACCCCATCTCCGGCACAACCACCGTGCGCAAGCCGAGCATGATCCCGCCGATCGCGCTGCAGACGCCGATCAACGTCCAGAGCGTGATCATCACCGGGCGGATGTGGATGCCGCTGGCACGGGCCAGCTCCGGGTTGTCGGCGATCGCCCGCATCCGCCGCCCCACGGGCGTGAGGAACAAGACCGCCAGCACGGCGGCCAGCGTCGCCACCGCGACGGCGACCAGCCAGAGATCGCTCGGCCGGATGCGCACGCCACCGAACACCAGGGATCGCGCGATCGGCAGCCGGAAGGAGAGCTGGTCGAAGCCGACGAAGAAGGTGAGCACGCTGCGCAACAGGAAGGCGAAACCGATGGAGGCGATGAGCGGCGCGACCAGGGAACGCGCCCGGATCAGACGGCGGAACACGAGCGCATAGGAAGCCAGCGATAGCAGGGCCACCGCCGCTGTCGCGAGCACGACCCCTGCGATGAGCGAGCCGGTGACCCGTTGGCCGGCGACCCCGGTGTAGGCGCCGAGCGTCATGAGATCACCCGTTGCCGCGTTGGGAAATCGCGCCACCGCAAAGCAGAGCGAGACGGCCAACGCAGCAAGGGCGATCAACAAGCCCTGGAGAAGTCCAGTAACAGCCAGGTTGAGGTAGAACGTCACTTCAAGACGTATTTCCGCTCCGGCTTGCCGCCGTGCACGACGTTCACGCCGAACACGGAGATCGCGTCGCCGTTCTCGTCGAAGTCGAGAGGACCGGAGGCCCCTTCGTAGTTGATGGCCTTGCCGGACTTCAGTGCCGCCTTGCCCTCGGCAAAGCTGGTGACGGTTTCTCCGGGCGGGCCGGCGATCTCGCGGATCACGCCCGCGATCGCTTCGTTGTTGGCCGACGGTCCGGCTTTCTGCAGCGCCAGGGCGAGCACGTTGACCATGTCGTAACACATCGCGGCGTAGACATTGGCCAGGCCCGATGTACCCATCGCCTTCTGATAGCCGGCGTCGAACGCCTTGAACGCCGGTCCGTCCACGTCGGGCACGGAGTCGAAAACGATCAGGCCCTCGAGCACGTCGTTGCCGAGTGCGCTGACCAGCGAGGGGCCGAACGCCCAGCCGGGGATGACGATCTTGGCCGTGTTGCCCGCCTCGTAGGCCTCGCGCAGGATGATGGTGGTGTCCGGAAGGTAGCCCGAGACGACGATGAAATCGGGCTTGGCGGCAAGGATCTTCTGCAACTCGGCCGCGTAGCTGGTGCGGTTCGGCTCGTAGACGACGGAGGCCGCGATCTTGCCGCCGCGCTTCTCCCAATCGGCCCGGAACACGTTGGTGCTGGCGATCTGGACGTCGTTGTTGAACGCCATGAATGCCGGGTTCTTGGCTCCGTTGCGTTCGGCGATGGCGGCATAGGCCGCGCCGATCCGGGGGCTGCCGGCTTGGAAGCGCCAGCCGAGGTGCTTGGCGTTCTGTGCCGCCGCGCTGAGCGCAGGTGCGGACGATACGTGGAACAGCAACACGCCCGCGCCGTTGGTGATCGGCTGCACCGCGAGCGAGACAGACGACGACCAGGTGCCGAGGATGGCGTCGACATGGTCGGCATCGACCAATTTGCGGGCGGCCAGCACGGCCGCATCGGGCGCGGTCTGGGTGTCCTCGGCGGAGACGTCGAGCGTCCGCCCATCGATGCCGACGCGCTTGACCTCGTCGAGCGCGAACAGGATCGTCTTCTGCATGCCGGCCCCGTAGGTGCCGCCGGCCCCGGTCACCGGATTGAGCGCTCCGATCCGGTAAACGGAGCCTTGGGCGCGGGCAGCCGTCGTGCTGCCGAGCAGGGTTAGAGCGGCTCCTGCGATCGCTTGGCGCCGGGTCACGTTCACTATCATCGCGGCAATCCTCTTCGTCATTGAAGTGTGTTCTTCACAACCCGGCCTGCCTTCATGATGAGCGGCAGGTGCTTGCCCTGTTCCTGTAGCAGGCCGAAATCGTCCAGCGGATTTCCGTCGACGGCAACGATGTCGGCGAACGCACCGGGCGCGATCACGCCGAGCTTGCCCTCCATGCGCAGCAATTCGGCCGCAACGTTCGTGGCGCTGCGCAGAACGTCCAGCGCCGGCAGCGCGGCGGCGCGGATGAGGAATTCCTCCGATTGATATTTGTGGAGCTCGCCGAGCAGATCGGTGCCGTAGGCCATCTTGACCCCGGCCGCCTGCGCCAGCCGAAGCGAAGTGGTGCCGACCGCGACGATCCGCTCCAGCTTGGCCAGCATGTCCGGTGGGAAGCCCAACGCCGCCCCATTCTCCGCCAGAGCCTTGAACGTCACCAGCGTGGGCACGAGGAAGACGCCGCGCTCGGCCATTTTCTGGGCCGTGGCCTCGTCGATGAGGTTGCCGTGCTCGATGGTGCGGACGCCCGCATCCACCGCCCGGCTGACCGCCGGCGGCGTGTAGGCATGTGCCATTACATAGGTGTCGGCGCGTTCGGCCTCGTCGACGATTGCCTCGAGTTCGGCGCGCGAATACTGCAGGAAGTGCACCGGATCGGCAGCCGACGCGACGCCGCCGGACGCCATGATCTTGATCTGGTCGGCACCGAGCCGGATCTCGTCGCGCACCGCGTGCTGCACCGCCGGCACGCCGTCCGCGACACGGCCGATTCCGCCGGTCATCAGCGCGCAGCCGCAGGGCTCCCCCGTGTCGATCCGCTCGCGGAAGTCGCCGTGGCCGCCCGTCTGGCTGATGGCGCGGCCGGAAATGAACAGGCGGGGTCCGGTGAAAAGATCCTGTTCCACGGCTTCGCGCAAACCGCGATCGGCGCCCCCGGCGTCGCGGACGCTCGTGAAGCCTCGCAGCAACATGCCGCGCATGATGTTGGAGGCGGCGGCGGCGATGAACGACAGCGGCAGCACGCGGCTCGCAGCCAGGCCGGAGCTGACCCGGACGGCATTGACGTGGACGTGGCAATCGATCAGGCCCGGCAGCAGCGTGCGACCGCCGATGTCGATGATGTCGGCGCCGTTCGGGGCGAGGGGCTGGTCGGACACATCGGTGATCACGCCCCCGGCGATCCGCACGGCAACGCCTGTCGTCAGTGTGCCGGCCCTGGGGTCGAAGAGTGTGGCGTCGGTCAGCAGCGTGTCCGTCATGATGGATCCTTCTGGAAAGCTGCTGCCGTCGACGACCTCGAGTTCTCGGCAGTTCTACTCGAGGGCCGTCCATCCCTTTGTCACGTCCCGAAGCAAGGCTGCGACCGTTCTGTTGATGAACTCGAGATCGGCCGCCTTGAAGCCCGGCGACGCGGCGACGTGGCCCTCTACGCTCGGGATCGTCACGTGGCGTCCATCCGGGATTGCAGCCGCGGCCGCGATCCCGTCCTCCACCGGATTGTAGAGGTCGAGCTCACCGGACATCAGGAGCGCCTTGGCCTTGATGCTGCGTAACGCCCGCACCGGGTCGCCGCCGTAGATCAGCTTGCCGTCGACGAGGGTGTCGCCCACGTTGTGCCGATCGTAGGCCCAGGTCTGCGCGATCCAGTCATTGGCGTCGAAGCCGGACTTCACCACGGCGTTCTCCTGGCCGCCGATCCAGGCCATCACGTCCATCGGCTGGTCGAACTGCCGCCTCATTGCCTCGGGCGTTCGCGTCGCCAGCACCTGAAGGACGTCGGCCCGCATGCGCCAGCCAGCCTCGGGCTGGGTGGTGTAGTGCCCGCCCTGGAACGCCGGGTCGAGCATCAGGGCTTGCCGGGTGGGGTGGTTCACCGCGATGGACCAGGGCGTGGTTCGCGCCATCGGCGTCAGGGCGATCAGCGCGTCCATTATGCCGGGATGGCTGACGCCCCATTGCAGCGTCTGCATGCCGCCCATCGATGCGCCGGCCACGGCGACCAGATGGGTGATGCCGAGGTGCTGGAGGAGCTGGTTCTGGCTCTCCACCATGTCGCGGATCGTGAAATGCGGGAAGTCCGGTCCGTGTTGGGAGGCGCTGGTCGAGGGGGAGGTGGTCAGGCCGTTGCCAATGGCGTTGGTTTTGACGACGAACAGATGGTCGGTGTCGATGCCCTTGCCGGGGCCGATCAGGAAGTCGATCCGATGGTGGTTGCCGCTGATGGCTGTCACCATCAGCACGGCGTTCGACTTCGCGGCGTTCAACGTGCCTTCGGTCATGTAGGCGATGTTGAATTCGTGGATGACTTCGCCGGACTCCAGCTTGAAGTCCCCGATCGCGAAGCGTTGCAGGCCGGGCTCGTCCGCCGCGAAGGCGGGACCGTGCAGCAGGACGATGGTGATGAGCGCGAGGAGGCGGCGCATCTTATGACTCCCGATGCCGGTCGTGGAGTTGGCGAAGGCGAACGGCCGATGCGGAGACGGCGCGCGTGGCGGTAGTCTGGGCTGCGGCGGGCAAGGCAAAATCCTCCGCCGGATCTTGAAAGCGACCCGGTTGACTGAACTCTGATCGAAACGGTACGCGCCAGCAAGTCGCACTGCCTGGCGATCCGTGCACCGGCAGCTCGGTCGAGAGGCCGACCTCGCGAGGGACCGTGACACATTCGTCGCAAGCTGAAGCTAGCTGCTTTTGTCGGCAAGTCCCTTGCCCATCAGCAAACCGAGTTCGCCGGGCCTATCGCTATACTCCCGCATCGTGCGGAACGGTACGGCCGTCACTTCCGTGATCACATTCAGCTTGTCAGCAACGCCGAGTGCACTGAATTTGCCCGCCCCCGGCCTCCGTTCGAAGAGCGCCGCGACGGCACGCACTGTCCGCTGGGGCACGATCGCCAATACACGCGAATGCTCCGGCGTGATGTCTCGAGCGGTCAGGGGCGTCACTGGCGCCTGATACCGCGGGCCGGCGGCTATCTTGCTCCGCAGCTTCTCCCCGGGCGTATTGCCAACGGCCGGCGGTGTTGCTGTCAGCTCGCTGATCGGAAAATCAAGCTCGGCGCCGTTGTCCTGTGCGATGTACACCCTGTCACCGGCCAGCTCCAACACGGTTCCGCTGCGTTGTCCGTTTCGATGCCAAACTCTCTGGCCCACTGAAAACATGCTCTCGGTCCTTCGGGGCAGCGCCCTGGTAGGGCATCCATTGCATCGATGGAGGCGGTTGGCGAGTTATCGCCATGCACGACCCATACGGCCACCGCCGAGGGGTCGCTGCCGGGCGTGCGGGTCGGCCGGGAACTCGATGGCATCTTGGCGGCAGGGTCGACGCGGATAACGGCCAGCCATGCCTTCACTAGTTACGTGATACGCTCGTTACTTTGTCGTTGATCTCTGTCAGGCCATTGCTCCGCGTGTAGTGCGCGTAGGGCAGTAAGACTTTGAACCGTTCACCGGAGAGCTTTACAATTCCTCGCCCGTTTCGTAGCGTAAACAAATTGTTGGAGGCGTGCGATGCCGGATCGGCCGAGCATTCGTTCGGCGGAGGAAACGCTTACGGCCGAACGGGAATTCCTGCGTTCGCGCCGCGCCGCCTCCGACTCGGACGCTCAGCTGGCCGCGCTCTGCTTGTCTGGCGGCGGCATCCGGTCCGCCGCTTTCGGTCTCGGCGTCTTGCAATCGCTGGCGAGCGCCCGGTTGCTGACTTGCTTCGATTATCTGTCGACCGTTTCCGGCGGCGGGTTCATCGGGGGCTGGCTGCAGGTTCTGATCGCCCGCAAAGGCGCGGACGGCGCCGAGGCGACCTTGCGCGATCCGCAAGCGACCGAACTCGTCAACTTGCGCAGCTACACCAATTACCTCACCCCACAAGTCGGCCCGTTCACGACCGACACCTGGGCGGCGGTCGCCCTCTACTTGCGCAACCTGTTGCTGAACTGGCTCGTGATCGTGCCCGTGCTGCTGCTGGTCGTCTTGGTCCTGGTGATGCATCGCACGGCGGTGGCGACGTTCGGGCGTCCCGAACTATGGCCCGCCCTCGTGCTGGTGATCGGGCTCGCGATGCTGTTTGCCGCCGCGATGCAGTCTTGCCTGTTGCTGCCCAGCCACCGTGCGGACAGCCCGTCACCCAACCCGCGCTGCTACGCCCAGCCCTCGGCCATCAATCGCTGGATCCTGCTCCCGACCTTGGGCTGGAGCCTGATTACCCCGGTCGCTCTGCACGGCCTGCTCACCGGTCAAAGCTGGGCGGCGAGGGCGTCCCTGCCAGTGGGCTACGTCTTCGTCATGCTGGGCGCCTACGCTGCGGCCTGGGCGCGACAGCCGGCGGCAGCCGAGCTGTTCCGGGTCAACGCACGCAGCTGGTTCAGCGCCACGCTGCTCGCCGCGGGCGCGCTGGCCGTCGCAACGAGCCTATATCTCGGCCTCAGGCCCGAGGATGCGGCACAGGCGCTGACCACGTTGGCGCCGCTCGCGCTGACGCTCTGCCACATGCTGCACGCGGTCATCTATGTTGGGCTGCGGCGTGAGCGCGCCTTCGCCGACCTCGACCGCGAATGGATCGCGCGGCTCGACGGCATGGTTCTGCTGTATGCATTCGCCTGGGCAGCGACCTGCCTCTGCTGCCTCGAGCTTTCGTCGATCTTGCTTCTGCCGTTCGGCTCGCGCCCGTTCGGTAACGGCACCGCTTGGACCGTCGCCATCGTCACCGTCGTGACCGGCCCCGGAGTTGCCTGGATAGGCAAACAGGCGGTCGCGCAGGTCGGCAAGGAACTGACCGGCGCGACCCGGCTGCAGCTGTCGCTCCGCCGCATGCTCGACATCCTCGCCGCCGTGTTCGCGATCGGGCTGTTCGGGCTGTTCGGCGCCGTGCTGCAATTCCTGCTCGGCGTCGCGCAGATCCGGCTTGGGTTCACTGGGGCCGAGATCTCGACCTTCCTGAAGCTGCTCGGGCTGCAGATCGTGTTCGGCGCGTTCCTGTATTGGCTCAGCTGGCGGTTCAGCCGAGTCAACGTGAACCGGTTCTCGCTGCACGGCGTGTATCGCAACAGGCTCAGCCGCGCGTTCCTCGGTTCGGCGCTCGAGGACCGCAAGCCCGACCCGTTCACCGGGTTCGGCCCGCTGGAGAACCCGCGCCTCGCCGAACTCGCCGCCGCGCCTGGACCCGTGCGGCTGTTCCCGGTCATCAACATCGCCCTGAACCTGACACGGACAACGCACACGGCCTGGGCGGAGCGCAAGGCCGCCTCGTTCACCGCGACGCCGCTCGCGTGCGGCTCGGCGGAGCTGCGCAACCCCAACGACGGCAGCGCTGGCGCCTTCGTGGCCACCCCCGCGTTTGCGGGTGCGACCAGCCGGTACGACCAGGAAGGCGCGAAGCTGGGCCTTCGCCTCGGCACCGCGC
The DNA here is from genome assembly GCA_032249615.1 of Acetobacteraceae bacterium. Lineage (GTDB taxonomy): Bacteria > Pseudomonadota > Alphaproteobacteria > Acetobacterales > Acetobacteraceae > JAVVHH01. The sequence continues at coordinate 12,066 of JAVVHH010000024.1, read as the reverse complement.
TGACAATTTCCGGGGCCGCGGTCAGCCCCAACTGGGGCTACAATTCGTCCCCGATCGCCGCCTTCCTGATGACCCTGTTCAACGTCCGCCTCGGCGCATGGATGCCGAATCCGGCGGTCTCGGACGAGGCGGCTTTGCAACTTGCCAGCCCCAAGAACTCGCAAACGGCTATCTTCTCCGAGCTCATCGGCGTCACAACGGATGAGCGCGACTCGATCTATCTGTCCGATGGCGGTCATTTCGACAACCTCGGCGTCTATGAGATGCTGCGTCGCCGATGCCGCCGGTTACTGGTCGTCGACGCCGGGCAGGATGCAGAGTTCGCGTTCGCCGATCTCGGCAACGCCATCCGCAAGGCCGCGATCGACGGTCTTGCCGAGGTCACGATGGAGCCGTTGCGCATGCTGTCCCGCGGCGTGCTGGAATCGGGGCACAGCGAGGCCGCGACGGCGCTCGGCCTGGCCGTTGGCCGGATCGCCTACCCGGGGGAGGGGACCGGCGTGCTGATCTATCTGAAGCCGAGCTACCTGCCGTCGATCCCGGCGGAGATCCGCGCCTACGGTGCGGAACATCCGGAGTTCCCACACGAGAGCACGGCCGAGCAATGGTTTACCGAGAGCCAGTTTGAGAGCTACCGCGCGCTTGGCCGGTGGCAAATTGACCAGCTATTGAACCAAGTAAAGCCCGATGCAGCCGACCCGCTATCCGCTTTGTTCAAGCAAGCCTGGACCATGGCCGGGTTGAAATCACACGCGCCGTGCAGTGGCGGCGCGAAGAGGGCTTAAAAAGGGAGGGGTTCGATGCGGAGATTGGCTGTCGTTCTGTTCGCGGTCGTTCTTTGGGCGGGGCTGGCCGCGGCGCAGCCGCTCGACGAGGCCAGGCGCGCTGGCCGGACCGCCGCAACCCTGCCGCATGCCGGCGAGGACTACTTCCGCGATATGGACAATGGCGTCGCGCTTACGCCCGAAGAGGTGCGCGGCCGGAACATGTGGCTGGTCTGGACCGGCGGCAACGACCGGTTCTGGGACGGCTTGACGCGCAACACGTTCGGCGCGTTCGACCTCCTGAAGATCGTCAGCTCGCATCCCGCTCAGCAGACCGACCGGGACCGCCGCTGGAATTGGCTCGGCGTCGTCAATCAGCCGTGCTTCGAGAAGCCGACCGGTCCCGATCCGGACCGCTTCGGCCTCTGGCTCGACAAGCGCAGCACGTCCTGCCCACCCGACCCGTTTGTCGACCCGGTGAAGTATCCCGGCATCGCCATCGGCGCCCGCGGCCGTACCGTCCCCGTCGGTTCCTACTACGGCGAGTCCAGCGGCATCGTCGGGCTACGGCTGTTTCCCAACCCCGATTTCGACGAGGCCGCCAAGCGCCACTGGAACGCCGAGCGCTACTACACGGACCCGGCCTATTACAACGATCCCAAGCTCGTGCGTCCATACCGCGTCGGCATGAGCTGCGGCTTCTGCCACGTCGGGCCGAGCCCGATCCACCCGCCGGCCGATCCCGCCCACCCGCAATGGTCCGAACTGAATTCCACCGTCGGCGCGCAATACATGTGGGTCGACCGCGTGTTCATCTACGGCGCCGACCGCAGCAACTTCATGTATCAGCTGGTCCACACCTACCGCCCGGGCGCGATGGACACGTCGCTCGTGTCCACGGACAACATCAACAATCCGCGGACCATGAACGCGATCTACAACCTCGGTCCCCGGCTCGATCAGGCGCTGCATTGGGGCAAGGAGACGATCGTCGGGCCCGAGCGCGCCAACAAGCAGTTCAACGATTTCGTCTCGAGCGGGCCGCTCACCCAATTCTACCAGCCGCCAGGCACCGTGTTCACGCCTCACGTGCTGAAGGACGGCTCGGACTCGGTCGGCGCCCTTGGCGCGCTCAACCGGGTCTATCTGAACATCGGCCTGTATAGCGAGGAATGGCTCCGCCACTTCAACCCCGTCGTCGGCGGCAAGCCGATCACGCCGATCCGCATCACCACCGCGCAGGCGCAATCCAGCTATTGGCAGGCCACCGAGCGGGGCACTCCCGACATGGCACTCTTCTTCTTGCGCGCGGCGCAGCCGGATAGGCTCGCAGATGCGCCGGGCGGCAAAGCCTTTCTAGACACCGACGGGGCGACGCTCGAGCGCGGAAAGACAGTCTTCGCCGAGACCTGCGCGCGCTGCCACTCGAGCAAATTACCCGAACCGGTCGCCACCGCGCTGCAGGGGTGCGCAGGGCCGAACTACATGGCGTGCTGGAACCGGTACTGGAAAATGACCCAGACGGAGGATTTCAAGGCGCGGATGCGTACCATCGTCGCGTCGGCCGACTTCCTCGACGGCAACTATCTCTCCACCGACGCCCGCATCCCGGTCACGCTGCTGCAGACCAACGCCTGCAGCCCGCTCGCCACCAACGCCCTCGCCGGCAATATCTGGAACGATTTCTCGTCCGCCAGCTACAAGGCGCTTCCTTCCGTCGGCACCATCACCGTGCACGACCCGTTCACCGGCGAGCCGCACCCCTACGTCATGCCCGCCGGCGGGCGAGGCTACACGCGGCCGCCCAGCCTCATCAGCGTGTGGTCGACTGCGCCGTTCCTTCTCAACAATAGCCTGGGCCCCTACGAACACGACCCGTCCGTGCCCGCCCGGATGCGCGTGTTCCAGGCGTCCATCGAGCAGCTGCTCTGGCCCGAGCGGCGGGAGAAGGACAAGCTGCTCGGGGACAAGGTGCCCGGCGTGATCGACCGCACGACAGCGCGCAGCTTCATCGTCCTGCCCGCGGGCTACATCCCCGAGCCGCTGCGCGCGCTACGCCACGTCGTGCCGCGCTTGTTCGAGCCCGATGGCGGCATCCGCCTCGGTCCGATCCCCGGCGGCATCCCCGTCGATCTGCTCGCCAACCTCCAGCCGCTCGCCGAGGGCGAGAACATCGCCACGCACTACCTGCGGCTGGCGCGCCTGTTGCTGCGGCTTAAGCTCGACCTGCTCACGATGCCGGACAACGCGACCGACGAGCAGTTGCGGCAGCACTTCGCCAACCTCGCCGGGCCGTTGCTGGCACTGAACAAATGCCCCGACTTCGTGGTCAACCGGGGCCATTACTTCGGGACGAGCATGCAAAACGCGGAGCCCGCGCTCAGCGATGACGACAAGAACGCGCTCATTGCCTTCCTGAAGACGTTCTGACCGATGCCGCTCGACGTTTGGAGCGGCGACGAACCGTTCGACTACATCGTGGTCGGCTCCGGCGCGGGCGGCGGGACCGTCGCCGCACGGTTGGCTGAGCGGGGTGCGCGTGTGCTCGTGCTGGAGGCCGGAAGCGATCCGCGCGCGCCGGGTCCCGACGCGGCCGGGCTGCCCGAGCAATACGACGTACCCGCATTCCACCCGCTCGCCAGCGAGAACCCGGCAATCTCGTGGGACTTCTTCGTCCGTCACTACACCGACCCGGCGCAGCAGGCGCGCGACCCGAAGCTGACCCCGCGCGGCGTCTTTTACCCTCGCGCCGGCACGCTCGGCGGCTGCACCGCCCACAACGCCATGATCACGCTCTGGCCCGCCGACGCGGATTGGGACGGTATCGCCGCGCTCACCGGCGAGCCCGCCTGGCGGGCCGCCGCCATGCGCAAGCTGATCCGCCGGCTCGAGCAATGCCGCCACCGCCCGGTCTGGCGCTTTCTCTCGCGCTTCGGCCTGCGTCCGACCGGGCACGGCTGGAACGGCTGGCTACCGACCGAGAAGGCCCTCCCGCCGCAGGTATGGGGCGACCAGACGCTCATCCGCATGCTGTTTCTCGAAGCCGTGCGGCTCGAGCTGGGCGAACCCAAGCTGGTGCGCCAGCTCTGGCGCCTGTTGCAGGGGCAGGCGGACCCCAACGACCGGCGCATCCTCCGCTCACGCGCCTCGGGCCTCTGCTACACGCCGCTCAGCACCGACCACGGTGCCCGCTTCGGCACCCGTGAGCGCCTGCTCGACGTGGCGGCGCGGCTTCCGGACCGCCTCCGCATCGAGCTCGACGCCCTCGTGTGCCGCGTCGTGCTGGACGCGCAGCAGCGCGCAGTCGGCGTGGAGTACATGAAGGGCAAGCGGCTCTACCGCGCCGCGCCCGGCACCGACGCCGATGGACCGGTCCGCGTGGTTCGCTGCACGCGCGAGGTCATCCTCGCCGGCGGCGCCTTCAACACGCCACAACTGCTGATGCTCTCCGGCATCGGCGACCCGGCGGAACTCGACCGACACGGCCTGCCCACCCGCGTCGCCATCCCGGGCGTTGGCCGCAACCTGCAGGATCGCTACGAGGTCGCAGTGGTCAGCCGCATGGCGCATGACTGGCGCGTGCTCGCCGGTGCCGAGTTCCGCCGGGGCGACGCACCGTTTGAAGAGTGGCACGACGACCGCGAGGGCATGTATGTCAGCAACGGCGCCGCCCTCGGCTTCACAGCGCGCTCCGCCAAACACCTGCGCACGCTGGACCTGTTCTGCATGGCGCTGCTGGCGCGCTTCAACGGTTACGTTCCGGGCTACTCGGCCGAGATCGCCGCGCACCATGACGCTCTAAGCTGGGCGATCCTGAAAGGGCAAACCGGAAACCGCGCGGGCCGCGTCCGGCTACGATCCGCAGACCCGCGCGACACGCCCGAGATTGATTTCAACTATTTTGCCGAGTGCGGGGAAGCCGATCTCGCGGCCATGGTCACGGCCGTCAAGCAAGTGCGCGGCCTCCTGCGTCCGCTCGCCGAGCGCGGTCTCGTCGCCGCCGAGGACATCCCGGGTCCCGGAGTGCGAACGAATGCGGAGATCGCGCGATGGGTACGGGACACCGCCTGGGGACACCACGCCTGCGGAAGCGCCGCGATCGGCCCGCGGGACACGGGCGGAGTGCTCGATGGTCGGCTTGTCGTGCACGGGACTCAGGGCTTGCGGGTGGTGGACGCCTCGATTTTCCCCCGCATCCCCGGCTTTTTCATCACGGGCGCCATCTATCTCGCCGCCGAGCAGGCAGCCGATTTCATCCTGGCAGGGGCCCGAAGCGCGGGCGCCCGAACCAGCGCCGAAGGCCTGCCAGTATGATCCGCCGGCTACTCACCGCCGTCGCGGCCGTGCTCGCGCTGCTGGTCGGCGGCGCGCTGATCGCCGGGATCGTCCTCTATCGCGATTACCGCGCCGACGTGCCGCAGCATTTCGCCAACGCGGTCGAACAGTTCAAATACGGGTCGACAGGCGGCGATCGTCTCGCCGGAATCCCGATCGGCCTGTTCAAGGCACTGCCGGAGCTGTGCCGCGACTATCTTCCCGGCGAAGGCTGGGAGTCGCTTGGCTTCATCGTCGAGCCCGGCCATGATCGCCCGGTCGGCACCTCGCTCCGCCGCACGCTCGGCTTCGACCGCGTCTCGCTTAACTGCGCCACGTGTCACGTCGGCACCTACCGGGTCGCGCGGGACCAGCCCGCGATAGTGGTGCCGGGGATGCCGGCCAACCGGCTCGACCTCGGCGCGTTCGCCCATTTGCTCGAGAACTGCGCGCTCGACGAGCGATTCAACCCTTGGCAACTGATCCAGGCGGCCGAGCGGAGCGGGTTCCACTATGGCTGGTTCGATCGGCTCTTGCTGGAATACGTGGCCGTGCCCGCCATGCGTGAGGCGCTCATCTTCGCCCGGTTCCGGCTCCGCTTCCTCGACCACGAGATCACCCCCGGCCCCGGCCGCTTCGACACGTTCAACCCGGCCAAGGCGCTGCTCAACTGGCCGCAGGAGAAGCTCCCCGCGCGCGAAATGGTCGGGATCGTCGATTTCCCGTCGCTCTGGCTGCAGGAACCGAGGGTCGGCATGCATCTGCACTGGGACGGCAACAACGATAGCGTCGAAGAACGCAATCGCAGCGCCGGGTTTGGCACCGGCGCCGTCCCGACGCTCGCCGACGACCCGGCATTGGAGGAAACTGCAACCTGGCTCCGCTCGCCGGGCAACGTGCCGCCGCCATGGCCATTTCAGGTCGATCAGGCCCGCGCCGCGCGGGGGGCTATGCTCTACGCCGAGACCTGCGCCGGCTGCCATGGGGCGAGCGGGCGGGACTTCACCGGACGCTATGTCGGCCAGGTCACGCCGATCGAGCACGTCCGTACCGACCCATGCCGGCTGGACAACTACACCGAAACGCTCGCGGTCGAGCAGGACAACCTCTACGCGGCCTATCCCAGCCAGCGCTTCAGCCACTTCCGCAAGACCCACGGTTACGCCAACGCCCCGCTCGACGGCATCTGGCTGCGCGGTCCCTACCTGCACAACGGCTCCGTCCCCACCCTGCGCGATCTGTTAGAGCCCGCCGAGCGTCGCCCGGCCATGTTCTGGCGCGGGGACGACCTGATTGACAGCCAGCGCGTCGGCTTCGTCTCCGCCGAGCCTGAGGCGAACGGGCGCGCCCTGTTCCGGTACGAAACGCGGTGCGTCGCCGATGCGGCGCAATGCGCCGGACGCCCCAACCCCGAGAACGAGCACGAGGAGAACATCTGTGTTCCCGGGCCATGGGCCGGCAACAGCAACCGCGGACACGAGGGACACGCTTACGGCACCGACCTGCCCAGCGCAGACAAGGATGCGCTGGTCGAGTATCTGAAGACGTTCTGATGCGGCTCGTGCGCGCCCTGCTGATCCTGCTGGCAGGGGTGGTCGGCGCCCTCGTCGTGGCCGCGGTCGCGCTCGTGCTGCTGCTCCGCCCGGGCCCGCAACACTTCGCGAACGACACCGAGCGCTTCCTCTACGGATCGATGGGCGGGTCGGCGCTCGGCATCCCGTATCCGATCTTCATGGTGCTGCCGCGCGTGTTCCCGGATCTGGTCGCGCGCGCCGCCACGTCCGGCTACGGGCCGGAGAAGAAGAGTTGGGGCGGCTATGACGCATTCGGCCTGGCGTGGGAGCAAGGGCAGCGCCTGCCGGCCGGCTTCTCAGTCGAGCACCGGGTCTACGACCGGGTGACCGTCACCTGCGCCCTCTGCCACACCGCGACGTGGCGGGACGGCCCCGACGGCGATCGTCATCTGGCTCCGGGCGGCCCCGCGCATACCGCCGACATCGGGGCGCTCGTGCGCTTTTTGGTCGACGCCTCGCACGACCGCCGGTTCACGGCGGCCCGGCTGCTGCCGGAAATCGCGCTGAACTTTCCGCTGGGCTGGATTGAGGCGAAGTTCTACGGCTACGTCCTGATCCCGGCCACCCGTCTCGCGCTGAACATCGCCGGCGAGCAACTCGCCTGGACTGGCGACCGCCCCGCTTGGGGACCCGGCCGCGACGACGCGTTCAACCTGCCGAAATTCATCCTGACGCAGTCCTCCTGGGACAACTCGATCGCCAACACGGATTTCCCCGCGCTCTGGCGCATGGGCCTGCGCGACGGTATGCAACTGCACGCAGCGGGGGAGGGCGTCAGCCTGTACGGGGTGGCCGCGACCTCGGTGCTCGGCATGGGCGCGCTACCGCTTCCCGGCTTCCATGCCCGCAACGAACAGGTCGCCGCTTTCCTGCGCGACATGCCGCCGCCGCCCTTTCCCGGACCGATCGACCGCGCCCAGGCCGAGGCGGGGCGGGCCGTCTTTGTCCGCCTCTGCGCCTTATGTCACGAACCCGGCGGCCCTCGGACCGGGACCGCGATCGCGCTCGAAGAGATCGGCACCGATCCCGAGCACGTCCTCGCGTGGCAAGCCAAGGACGCCGACCGCATGAACCGGCTGACGCGGCTGATCGGGATGGGCGACGCGCCGATGCGCGCGGCCCAAGGCGGCTACGTCGCACGTCCCCTGACCGGGGTCTGGCTACTCGCGCCCTATCTGCACAATGGCTCGGTCCCCACACTGGACGACCTACTCACGCCGGGGTCGCGCCCGAGCGTGTTCTGGCGCGGCTACGACGTGATCGACCCGGTGCGGGTTGGTTTCGAGGCGACGGGACCGGGCGCCGAAGCGCACGGTTTCCGCTTCGATACGACGCTCCGGGGCAACGGCAACGCCGGGCACCTCTACGGGGCCGAGCTCGACGCCAGCTCCCGCGCGGCCTTGATAACCTACCTCAAGACGCTGTAGCGAACTGCAGCGCGAAGTCGATCAGCCGGGTCTTCGACCAGTAGACCTTGCCAAGATAGAGACCGGGTCCGACGAGCCGGATTTCGTCGCGGATCCATTGCGCCACCATGGAGGTCTGCGAGTAGTCGAGCACGATGCAGGGCTTTTGATCCAGCCAGCTCGGTTCGAGCTTGATTTGGGCGATGACCGCCTTGAGCCCGAACGGCAGGATGTGGTTTCGCAGCGTCATCGTGGACGCGTCGAAAACCTTTCCCTGCCAGGCGAACATGTTAATGAAATGCGCGATGTCGGCGTTGAACTTGGTGCCAGGTGCGACGATGGCGGTCCCCTTGGCCTCGCCGGATGGCACCGGACCCGGCTCGTGCGCGCTGAACATCGCGTCCAGTTCGGCTTGGCTCATTTGCAGCAACGCGGTGGTCGTGACGCTCATCGTTTGACTTCCCCTGCCAATCCGCCCCGCTCGGGTCCTCCCGCCCCGCACTCGACCGCTTCCGGCAGCAACTCGTCGTAGAGCTGCCGGATGAAATCGACGAATACGGGCTCCTGAATGTCCCCATGGTCGGCGATGACGCTCTTGTCCGCGTGCACCATCCAGAAAGGCACGTTCGGATCGAGGCCGCTCTGCTGCCGATGGCTCAGGAGCGCGCCGGCGCTGTACCGCCGCGACCACCCGGGCCGGAGATAGCCGTCTTGCCGCCATTGCGTCTCGAACGCCGCGCGTTGCGCGCACTCCTGCGCGGACAGGTCTTCAGGCCGCGCCGCCTGCACCTTCGCCACATACGCGTCCGCGGCGGGCGCCTCCGGGTCGCGGGTGAGGTCGTGCGTCCAGAACGGCGCCCAATGCCCTATCGCCTTGCTGGCCTCGGAGCGCTCGTTCCGATCGACGAAGGACTCGGTGATGACGTTGAACCAGCGTCCAAGCGGGAATGCCGTGCCGGTGGCCTGATCGGCGCTTGAGGTCACTTGAATCAAGACGGGGTTCTGGTTGCGCGCCAACGTCCGGGCGTCGCGGCCCTGCATCAGCTGATGCAACGGCTCGAAGGCGGTCGCCTCGACGGCCGGGTTCACGATGACGACCAGGTCGCCGTAGGACGCGATGGCCTTGTCGCTCTCCGCCGTGGATCCGAGCCGGCCGGCCTCGAGCGACTGCGACGCGCGATCCGTCATGGCCTGTGCCAGCGCATCGAACACGATCAAGCCGCCGAAACTATGCCCGATCGTCAACAGCCGCGTGCTGCGCCAGTCCTTGCCGGGCGGCAGCGGCGCATCCAACGGCACCGAAGCGCCCGACCAGCTCGTGTGGTCGATCCGGTCGCGCATGGCCCGTGCCCGCGCGAGCAGCTCGCGGATCGAGCCCTGAGCCACCCGCCCGGCCGCCGCCTTGCGGTCCCAGAAGCTCAGGTCGGCCAAGAGATCCGGCCCGTCGATCACCTGGCCGCGCCAACCCGCATAGATGCCGAACACCTTACGATGCGGCTGCCGGCCCTGCTCGGCGACCGCGAGTCCGGCAAGAAGCTTGCGGAATGATTTGACGTCGTCGTCACTGGGGTCAGCATTGTGCTTCCACCCGTGCACGAACACGACCATGCACAAATCCTGTGTCCGGCTTTCCGCCGCCAGGCGGTCGAAGAGCGCCTCCATCTGCCGCCGGTCGAGCACGAGCCCTTGATCGTCGAACTCGACCGCCCCCAGTAGGTACTCGGCACCGGGCTTGCCCGGAACCGCCGTCACCTCGATTGACGCGTTCGTGCAGCCCGGCGTCTGACACGGCCCGGCCAAGGTCCGGAACGGCGCGTTACGAACGCATCCCGCCACCAGCCCAAGTGCCAGCAGCAAGAGCAGCCCCGCTTTCGTTCGACTGATCCGGTATGGCATCCTGCCTCCGTCACGTTGTCTAAACGTAACGTAAAGCAATGCTGCTCGCAACGGCGTCCGACGCCAGCCGCAGCGGTCAGTCACGCTGTTGCCGACGGGAGCGGTTTGGCGGAAGCGCGATAGCTCCGAATTGAAACCGGTTCAGCTGTGCCGGGTGCTGGTGCCCCTCGGAGATACCGGAAGTGAAACGAAAGTATTGCCGCGGCGCTCGGCGAACTCGGCGGCCTGGGCCTGCCGCGAAACGTCGACGTAGACCGTGTTGGGCAAGAATTGGTGTGGGGAACGGGACATGTCGGCTTTCTTTACACAAAGGTCGACAGCAATGACTTTGCAACGAGCATTATCCATACATTTCAGCGTTATCGCGCACTGGCACGGGGCGTGCATAGATCCACGTTGAACGCGGCGTCCCCCCGGAGCTCGCGATCCTTCTACCCGTAGAGCGGGTGGGAGAACTTGGTTTGATGGAGATTAGCATGCGAATTAACACGGTCGTTCTGGCCGCAGTTGCGGCTATTGGGTTCAGCCCGATGGCTATGGCAGTCCCGTTCACGGGTCAGCTCTCGATCACCACCTTCGGCGCGGTGACCACGCCGACCACGGTGACCGTCGACCAGGCATCCGGCATTTCATTCGCGCCTAACCTGAACTCAACGGTTTCTCAGACGCTCGCGGCAACTCAGGGCGGCATCCAGAGCTTCACGAGCACCAATGCGACGATCGGAAACGGCACCGGCGGCACGATCAACGACATCGCCAACTTCAGCACCTATTCGACCGGGACGCTGTTCACGCTCTCGGATGGCCTGACCTTCACCCTGAACGCCCCCCTGGACATCACGCGCACCGCAGCGAGCAGCAGGTCGCTGGCACAGCTCGGGATTAGCGGGACGGGCACGTTCAGCGGCGACGGCTTCGACGCCACCGCCGGTGTGTTCACGATCACCACCCAGGGCACGCAGGCGACGCTGAACCTGGCGTCCGGCTCCGGCACGGCCAGTGCGGTGCCCGAGCCCATGTCGATCGCGCTCCTCGGCGGCTCGCTTACGGCTCTCGGCCTCGTCCGTCGCCGTCGCTGATCGGCCCAAGTCACTGAAAGGCTCCAGCACCGAGAGGTGCTGGAGCCCTTTTTGCGTAGCCGGCATCAATCACTAGAGTATCCGTCTTGATCAAGCGGCTCTAGGCGCCCAGCACCGTTGTTCGCGGAGGAGGGCGTTGGCCAGGATGGCGAGCTTTCGCATTACGGCTGTGATCGCGACTTTTGGCGGCTTTCCGTTAGCGAGCAGGGCCTGATACTTGGCTTTCATGTCCGCATTGAACCGGATCGCCACCAGCGCCGGCATGTACAGTGCCTGGCGCAGGTGAGCGCGCCCGGCGCGGATGAAGCGTTTACCGCTGTGCTGGCCTGAGTCGCGCGCGATCGGCGCGAGGCCGGCCAGACTGGCCACGCATTTGTTTTCCATCGCGCCGAGCTCGGGCATCTCGATCAGCATTGTCAGCGCGGTCGCCTCCCCGATGGCTGGGATGCTGACGAGGATGTCGAGCCATGCCTTGAGCTCGGCATCTGCCCGGCACAGAGCGCGCAATTCCGCGTCGATGGCGGCGATCTGGCGTTCGACTTGGCGCAACCGTTGATCGGCCAAGCGCTTGAGCAAGGGCGCACGATGGACATGGTTACGGTTGGTGGCCGCCACCCGGTCCTTGACCAGGCCGCGTCGGGCGACGAGCAACTCCTTCATGGTGCTGAGCGTCTGGCTGACGACCGGCCGGGTTTGGAGCGCATCGAGCGCGCCGAAACGGGCGAGCATGGCGGCATCGACGGCGTCGGTCTTGGCGCGCTGCCCGATGGCTTCGGCAAAGCGCCGTGCTTGGAGCGGATTGACCTTGACCATGGGCACGCCGTCCTCGCCGAGCTGACGCTCGAGGACGCGATGGTAGGCGCCGGTGGGTTCGAAGATGACGCGGTAAATCGAGGTTTGGTTGAGCCAGGCGAGAAGGGTTTTGATGCCGGCGGCGGTGTTGGGGAACTGCCGGGCGGTGGCTTGAGGGTGGAGGTAGACGTCGAGGGTGAGTTTGGAGATGTCGACGCCGACTGTTTGGGCTATGGTGGCG
>JAVVHH010000023.1:0-35661 GCA_032249615.1 Acetobacteraceae bacterium | reverse complement strand
GGCCACCGTCGCCGCGCCGGACGCCTTCAACCCATCCTGGGTGACGTCGAACGAGACGTCGCCATGCTCCAGGTCCCGCCCCGCGACCAGCCCGCCCAGCCGCAAATTCTGCAACTGGCCCTGCGATTCGATCGTCACCTGTTCAAAGGTGAGGTGGTGCACGAGTGGGAGCTTTACGGACAGGCTGGCAGAGAACTGCCCCGCCGAATCGGTGATCGGAACGGGGTGCGCGCTCAGCAGCTTCAGCCGGGGCTCGCGCAGCACCTTGATGAGATCCGGCACGCGCCCGTGGAGCTTGGTCGTGATCGCCAGGTCCTGATCCTTGTGCGACAGCCCGGTGAACCGGAGCACGCCGTCCCGGAGCGCGATCGGGCCCTGACTGGCCCGCGGAATGTCGATCACCAGCTCGTCCGGGCCCAGGACCTTCAGGATGGCTTGCGCGTTTTCGATCGGCGGCACCGGCCGCAGCCAGTGGATGACGACCTCATCGGCCAGCATCGTCCCACCCGCGGCAAGCACGTTCGCCTTGGCCGGGTCGGCGAGCGGGATGGCGACCGTCGCCGTGATCGCGGCGTCATGCGCCTCGCCAGCCGTGACGTTCTCCGTGAGCCACGGCCGCACGTGGCCACCCCAGGTCGCCGGCCAGAGGCTGGGCAGGTCGGCGAACGACGCGTGGTCCAGGCCGATCGTCGCGTGGGCCTCGTACTGCGCGTCCTGCCGCGTGGCGTCGACCGTGATGCGGGCAGTGCTCTCCCGCTGGCCATCGGCGACGACCACGGCGTCAATCGGGTCGATGGTCCATGTCCGGGGCCACATCGAGTTCTCGTCCCACCCGGCCTTCCCCGCGATCGCGAGGCGGGCGAAGTGGACGGGGCTGCTGTTCGGAACCGCCAAGGTCCCCGGGCCGGCTGAGATCGTCAGGGTTCCGCGCACCGGGCGCAGCGCGCTGGTCAGGTCGACGCTGGCTTGCGCGGTGACGGTCGTGTCGAGGCCGATGCTTGCGAGCGCCGGGTCGAGCCGGGTGAGCAGCGCGGCCTCGAGGTCATGCGTGCCCAACGGGGCCAGCGTCGTTTCGACATGTGTCGTCCCATCGGCCAGCACGGTGGCCGACATGGCGAGCGAAACCGAAGCGCCGCCCGCCGAGATCTTGCCGTTTGCCGCGCCGGTGATGCCGCCGCCGTCGCGGCGTCGCAGCACGAGATCGGTGATCACGCCCTCGATGGAGCGGTGGGACGCCTCGTCTTCCAGCGTCACCGTCGCATGCTCGAGCACCACGAGCTCGAGGTCGCGCAGGGTGGGATCGGACTGCGCGCTCCCGCCGGGCCGCCGCAGCTCGGCGAGAATGTTGCCGGCCCCACCATCACCGCCGCCGGAGCCGACCACGGCGAAATGGATGGCCCCCTCCGCGTCCCGCGTTGCCCGCAGCCGCACCTGATCGAGCACGATGCTGCGCGGGGCGATGGTCGCCGAGAGCAGCGGCCCGGGCGCGAGCGAGACATCGGCCTGGCCGATGCTCGCAGCCGGTCCACCGCCGCCGCGGTCAGGCGCCTGCAGGTCGTGGAGCCGGATTTCGAGCCCGCTATGCGCCCCGCTGTTGAAGCCGCTCCAGGCGAGCGTCACGCGCCCGACTTGCCATTTCGGCCCCCCCCCCTTCGGCATCAGCAGGGTCTCGGCCTTGCGGGCCAGCCAGGTCACGTCGAGAGGCCCCTGCGCCAATCGCCAGGCCAGGCCGGTGGCTGCGAGCGCGAGCAGGACACAGACCACCAGCACGAGCCCGAGCAACAGCCGCAGCGCCTTGGCCGGCCACCGCAGGATGTGCCAGGCCGTCGTCCAGCCGCCGCTCGCTGGTTGACGGGTCTCCTCTACAGCGGACACGCTGCCGCCCGATGACCCACTTCCCGTGCTGGCCTGCTCCAGCCGACAAAGACGCGGCCGCCCGCCTGCTCGAGCGTTTCGCCGAGCGCGGCCCGGCCGAAGCCGCCCTGGCCGGCAGCGAGACCGGGCGCCCCATGCTCGAGGCGCTGGGCGGCGGCAGCCCCTATCTCTCCGACCTGCTGATCCGCGAGCACGGTACCGCCCTCGCCTGCTGGCAGGAAGGGCCCGGCCACGCGCTCCGTCTGGTTCAGGCCGACCTCGAGGCGCTCGACACAGCCGCACCGCAAGCCACGGTCGCCGCCAGCCTGCGCGCCGCGAAACGACGCATCGCGCTCCTCTGCGCCATTGCCGACATCGGCGGCGCATGGACGCTGGCCCGCGTGACGGAAACGCTGTCCTGGCTGGCCGAAACCGCGTTGCGAAAGGCGATCGATCACCTGCTGCTCGCCACTGCAGCGGCCGGAAAGCTCGCGCTGCCCAACCCGGCGGCGCCCGGGCAGGGAAGCGGCCTGATCGTGCTCGGCATGGGCAAGCTCGGCGCGGGCGAGCTGAACTATTCCAGCGATATCGACCTCATTCTCTTCTACGATCCCTCCGCGCAACCGGACCGGGACGCCCTCGCCGCCACGTTCACCCGCATCGCCCGTACTCTGGTTACCATTCTGGAGGCCCGCGACGCGAACGGCTACGTTTTCCGCACCGATTTGCGCCTCCGCCCCGACCCGGCCGCCACGCCGCCCGTCGTCGCCCTGCCCGCCGCGCTCGCCTACTACGAAAGCATGGGCCAAAACTGGGAACGGGCTGCCATGATCAAGGCGCGCCCGATCGCCGGCGACATTGCCCTGGGCCTCGATTTCCTGCGTCAGATCCGCCCGTTCGTCTGGCGACGCCTGCTCGATTTTGCGGCCATCGCCGATCTCTATGCGATGAAGCAGCGCATCAACCACCACAAGGGCCTCGACGGTCCGCAGGCGATCGCCGGGCTCGACGTGAAACTCGGTCGCGGCGGGATCCGCGAGGTCGAGTTCGTCGCCCAGACCCTGCTGCTCGTCTGGGGCGGACGCGATCCCAGCTTGCGGGACCCGACGACGGTCGGCGCTCTCCGGCAGCTGTTCCGCGCCGGCAAGCTGGGGCGCCGGGCGGCGGCCGAGTTGATCGTGGCCTACCGCGCGCTGCGGGCCGTCGAGCATCGTCTGCAAATGGTGTCGGACCGACAGACGCACGCGATCCCCACTAAACCCGACGAGATAGAACGCTTCAGCATCTTCTTGGGTTTCCCGGACGCCTCCGCGTTCAGCGTGTGGCTGGAGAGGCACATGGACCGCGTGCGCCAGCGCTACGCCGAAGTCTTCGAAGCCGTCCCCGAGCCGCCGCCGGGCACGACCCTGCTCGATCTGAGCGGCACGGACGATCCGCCCGCCACCGTCGCGGCCCTGCACGCGCTCCAATTCAAGAACACGCCGGGCGTCATCGCGACGCTCCGCTCCTGGCGGACCGGACGCCTGCGGGCGTTGCGGTCGGCGCGCTCGCGCGAACTGATCGACCTTGTGTTGCCGACCCTGCTGGCCGCCCTGGCGGAACAGACGGATCCCGACGCCGCTTTCATGCGCTTCGACCAGATGCTGCAGCGGCTGCCGGCCGGCGTGCAGATCCTCTCGATGCTGCAACGCAATCCGGCGCTCGTCCGGCGGGTTGCGGCCGTGCTTGGCGCGGCACCCTCCCTCTCGGAGCATCTCGCGACCGTGCCGATGGCGCTCGAAGGACTGCTCGCGCCCGAAATCGTCGAGCCCGAACCGGCGCGCCTGCTGCACGCACGCCTGGCCGACGCCCGCTCGCTCGAGGACGTCATCGCGATCACCCGCAGCCTCGTCCGCGCCGAGGAATTCCGCCTCTGCGTCGGCCAGATGGAGGGGAGGCTGGACGTCGACGCCGCGGGTCTGGCCCGCACCGCGCTCGCCGACGCCGCGCTGGCCGCGCTACTTCAAGCGGTCCTGCGCAACCATGGGGAGCGTTACGGCCGCGTCCCGGGCGGCGCCGTCGCGGTCGTTGCGCTCGGCAAGGCCGGCAGCCGCGAGATGATGGCCGGGTCCGACCTCGACCTCATGCTGATCTACGGACACGCCCCGGGCGCGACCGAGAGCGAGGCGCCGAGCGGCGCCCGCGTCCTGCCGGTGAGCACCTGGTTCATCCGGGCCGCCCACGCCTTCGTAGCCGCGCTGACTGCACCCGGGGCCGACGGGCCTCTCTACGCCGCCGACATGCGCCTCCGCCCCTCCGGCAGCAAAGGCCCGGTGGCGGTCTCGCTCGCGGCGTTCCGGCGCTACCATGCCGAGAATGCCTGGACGTGGGAGCGGATGGCGCTCACCCGGGCCCGGGTGGTCGCCTGCGACTGCCCGACCGGCGACATGACGGGCACGGTCGAGGCTGCCATCGCCGCCGCCCTCGCCCATGCGCAACCGGCGGACATGACCCGGTCCGACGCGGCACAAATGCGCGGCCGCCTCCTCCGCGAGCATCCGCCGACCGGCCCCTGGGACGTAAAGCTCCGCCCCGGCGGCATCATCGACGTCGAGTTCATCGCGCAGACGCTGCTGCTCGTCACCGGCGTGCCTCCCGGGCTGCAGCGAACGGCCGATGCGCTGGCCCATCTCGCCGCGATCGGCGCCATTCCCCCCGGCGACGCCGCCTCCCTCATCGAGGCCGACCGGCTGTGGCGCACTGTTCAAAGCATGCTGCGCATTCTCGTCGGCCGCACCACCACCGAACTTCCGTCCACGGGGACCGCTCCTCTGCTCCAAGCGACTGGCGCTCTTGACCTCTCGGCCCTGCACGCCACGATGGACGAGACGGCCGCCGTGGTGAGCCGCGCGTTCCAAACCCTCGTGGGAGACCTCGATTGACCGTTGCCGAAGCCGAACCGGCTCCCGACTTCACCTTGCCCGCCACCGGCGGCCGCACCGTGAGCCTGGCCGCCATGAAGGGCAAACCCTTCGTGCTCTACTTCTACCCGAAGGCCGATACGCCCGGCTGCACCAAGGAGGCCGAGGCGTTCCAGGACGCTCTGCCCACGCTCGAGGGCATCGGCCTCGACGTGATCGGTGTCTCCAAAGACCCGATGAAGGCGCTCGAGAAATTTGCCGAGAAATACAAGCTGACGTTTCCGCTCGCCTCCGACCCGGAGGGCACGACCGTCGAGGCATACGGCGCCTGGGTCGAGAAATCGATGTATGGCAAGAACTACATGGGCATCGACCGCAGCACGGTGCTGGTGGCGGCCGACGGCACGATCGCCAAGATCTGGCGCAAGGTGAAGGTGCCCGGCCACGCGGCCGACGTCATGAATGCGGCAAAAACCCTGCTGTGAGGCGCGAGTCGGTCACATCTGGCTGGCGACACCGTAGGCCATGACTAGCCCCAGCGGGACCAGGCTCAACGCCGCGAGCTTGGTCTCGCGCCATGTCTGCCGGGCCAGCACCGCCCAGAACAGGACGATCGCGAGCGCAAAGATCGCCTCGGCGAGCCGGAATGAACTCTCGGACAGCATGATCTGAAACGCGATGCAGCAAAGGGCGAGCGCATCCACCAACCGCGCGCTCCCTCGTTCGCGGCATCGCCAATGCACGAAGCCCAGCACGCCGAGCAGCGCGGCCCAGGCGAAATCCTGGTACAAGAAGCTCCAGTCGCCCGGATCGAGGTAGCGGTCGATCCCGAAGGCGAACACGACCAGTTCGTTGATGCCGGCGCCCGCGGCGAACAGCACGACCCAGAACACCGCCGAGTTGCCCAGCGCCCCCGGCGCCCGCCGCCGCAGCCAAAGCGCCGCCATGACCAGTAGCCCGGCCACCAACACCTGGCCGCTCGGCCCCAACCCGAACGTCACGTCGGCTTCGGCCAGGACCACCTTGTTCGGATCGATATGCGTGCCGAAGCGATACCATAGCCACTCCGCCGCGAGCGTAAGCACCGCCGCGCAGGCGCCCGCCATCAGCAGCCCGGGCATGGACCGGTCCCGCCCCGCCGGCATCGCGCGCCAGATCATGAGCCACAGGAACACGCCCACGAACAGAAGCGGCAGCGACACGTCGGCTTTCGTCTGCAGGATGAAGTGGATCAGCGCCAGGACGGTGAGCCCGTATACGAGCCTATGCAGCCGCTTCCACCGCGGCCCCATCCGCAGGACGGCCTTGTCCGTCGAGGTCACCGTCAGCACCGTGAGCCCGACCAGGGCGACGAACCCGATCGTCAGGTAGAAGCGCTGCACGATCTCGCTGACGACGGTCAGCATCCGCCAGTTCTCGTCAGCGCAGTAGAGCGTCAGGTGCAAGGCCGCGTAGGCCCAGGCGGCGTTTCCGATCATGCGCCGCAGGACGACGATGCTGGGAAGATTGAACACGGCCTTGGCCGGGGTGATCATGAGCGACAGGACGAGCCAGCTGACAGCCCAGTAACCAGTCGAATGGATTGCTGCATTGATCGGCCGGGCGCCCATCATGTGCAGCGACAGGCGGATCGCGAGCCAGGCAGCCGGCAACAGCAGCAGCGCCAGCACGACGGCGCGCGTCCGGTCGAAGCGGCCTTTCTTGTCGGTCCAAGGCGCCCATTGCACCCAAGCCGGAACCGGTGCCGCCAGCCTCCCCATGCGCGCCGCTGCCCCCCTACCGCTTGGCCGGCGCGACAGTTCGTCCGTAGCCCGCCGGCGGCGTGAAAATGGCCGGGTCGAGCCGCCCATAGGCGACCTTGGCGGCCGCCACTAATATTTGGTCGCCCTCTCGGGCGCGCAACATCACCCCGTCATCGGTGAAGCAGGCGGCGACCGCATGTCCTGCGCTGTCCTCGGTGTCCCATTCGGTGCATTGGAGGCCAGCCACGGTTGCGGTGCCGAGCCGGCGAAAGGGCGCGCTTTCGGCCGGGACCGCGGTGGCGCGGGCCGGATCGTAGGGCATCTGGATCACGCCGCGCTCCGCGTCACTGACCATGTCCATGGTATGGGCGTCGCGGTTGACGATCACGTAGAGCCCGGGCGACGGCGTATCGATCCGAATCTCCGCCGCTCCCGCCGTGATCCGTGTCCGCTGCTGAACCGGCTGGCCACCGACCGTCGCCACGTAGACGACGTCGACGTCGCGCGTGGGCCGGGTCACGGGGCGCTGGTCGGCGAAAGCGGGCACGCTCAGCAGAACCAGGGCGGCCACGAGGGCCCTCATCGAAACTGGCTGAGGTTCGGCATCGTCAGCTGCATATACCCGGCGGGAACCTCGAAGCTGCTTGCCGGCAACGGCCCGGGGGTCACCGAAAGCGCGACGAAGCTGCCCTGCTTGCCGTCCACGTCGCCCGATCCCCGCAGCGCCACCCCATCCCGGGTCAGGCAGACGACCCCGTGCCCGCGCCGGGCCGCGACGTCGTACTCGGTGCATCGCAGGCCGGCGATCACGGCCGAGCCGCGCCGCGTCAGCCGTGCATCGGCGAGCGTGATCGGCTCCACGTCCTTCGGCCGCATCGGCAGCTTGATCACGCCGTGCAGCCCCGGCTCGATCAGCTCCGCCTGCGGGACCGCGAGGTCGACCAGCAGCACCTGTCCGCGCCCCTGCGGCTCCACCCGCAGGCGCCGCCCCGCCGCGTCCCATAGCAGCTTGGTCGTTTCCGGAAGCCCGCCCGGCACCGCGTTCCGCGCAGCGCCGTCGAGCCGATACACCACGCTGACGTCCCGCACCGGCAGGGTCGGGGGGCTCGGTTGCGCGAGCGCCGGCAAGGCGGCCAGCGTCGCGAGCAACGATCCAAGCAGGGCGCGCATCACCCCTGCTCCAGCACCGCGTCGAGCAGGGTAGGGCGATACAACGCCTTGACCTCGGCCTCGAACTGCTCCGCTTCTGGCTCAGGCAGCCACCGCGCCTGCACCTGGACCGCCGCGGCCAACATCGCCTTGTAGGTATCGCGCGGCACCTCGATCGCGCCGAACTGCGCCAGGTGACTCGTCACGAACTGCGTGTCGAGCAGCACGTAACCGCCCATCCGCATCCGCGCCACAAGATGCACCAGCGCCACTTTCGAGGCGTCCCGCGCGACGCTGAACATGCTCTCGCCAAAAAATACGCCCCCGAGCGAGACGCCGTAGAGCCCGCCCACGAGCCGCGTATCCTGCCAGCATTCGATCGAATGGGCGTGGCCCTGGTGGTGCAGATCAAGGAACAGGCGTTCGATGTCCGGGCTGATCCAGGTGTCCTCCCGGCCCGGCGCAGAGGCAGCGCATCCGGCGATCACCGCCGAGAAGGCGCGGTTCGAGGTCACGCGGAACTCCCCCGACAGCACGGTCCGCCGCAGCCGCTTGGGCATGTGGAACGTGTCGAGCGGCAGGATGCCTCGCTGTTCCGGGTCGAGCCAATAGAGCCGCGACCCCCGCCGCGTCTCGGCCATCGGGAACAGACCGACCCGGTAAGCCCGCAGCGTCAGCTCCGGCGTGACCTCGATGGTTCGGCGCGACATGGCAGCATGTTGCGGGTCCCGGCGCCGGAAGCCAACCTCAATTATGTGTCAGCGCCGACGAAACGCTCCAGCCAGTGGATTGTATAGTCTCCCGCGCGGAACTCGGGCGCCTCCATGATGCGCCGGTGCAACGGGATGGTGGTCTTGATGCCCTGGATCGCGAACTCCATCAGGCTGCGCCGCATCCGCGCGATCGCCTCCTCTCGAGTCGGCGCATGCACGATGAGCTTGGCGACCATGCTGTCGTAATAGGGCGGCACGACATAGCCGGCATAGAGCGCACTATCGACCCGGACCCCCAGCCCGCCCGGCGGCTGGTAGAGATCGACCTTCCCGGGCGTCGGCATGAACGTCACCGGGTCCTCCGCCGTGACCCGGCACTCGATCGCGTGGCCGCTGAACGACACGTCCTCCTGCCCGTAGCCGAGCTCCTCGCCCGCGGCGATCCGGATCTGCTCGCGCACCAGGTCCACGTTGCAGACCATCTCGGTCACGGGGTGCTCGACCTGCAGCCGCGTGTTCATCTCGATGAAGGCGAACTGACCGTCCTGATACAGGAACTCGAGCGTTCCCGCGTTGCGGTAGCCGAGCTGGCGCAAGCCGGCGGTCACCACCGCCCCGATCGCATCCCGCGCCGGCCCGTCGAGCGCTGGCGACCCGGCTTCCTCAACCAGTTTCTGATGGCGGCGCTGCAAGCTGCAATCCCGCTCGCCGAAATGCACGACGCTGCCGTGATTGTCGGCCAGAACCTGCAATTCGATGTGGCGCGGCCGGTCCAGATACTTCTCGAGGTAAACCGCGTCGTCCCCGAACGCCGTGCGCGCTTCCGTGCGGGCGACCGTCCAGGCCTCCTCGATCTCGGCCGGGGCGTGCGCGACCTTCATGCCTCGCCCGCCGCCGCCGGCCGCCGCCTTGATCAATACCGGGTAGCCGATCTGCTCGGCGATGCGCCGCGCCTCGGCCAGCGACCCGATCGCGCCATCCGATCCGGCGACCAGCGGCACGCCAATCGACGCCATCGCCGCCTTGGCCGCGATCTTGTCGCCCATCATGCGCATGTGCGTGGGCGAGGGCCCGATGAAAGTGATGCCATGCGCTTCGACCATCTCGGCGAACCGCGCGTTTTCCGACAGGAAGCCGTAGCCCGGGTGGATCGCATCCGCTCCGGTCACCGCCGCGGCCGACAAGATGGCCGGGATGTGCAGGTAGCTGTCCCGGGCTGCCGGCGGCCCGATGCAGACGCTCTCATCGGCGAGCCGCACGTGCATGGCGTTGCTGTCAGCCGTCGAATGCACCGCCACTGTCGGTATCCCGATCTCGCGGCAGGCGCGTTGGATCCGCAGCGCGATCTCGCCGCGGTTGGCGATGAGGATCTTGCCGAACACTACTCGATGACCAGCAGCGGCTGCCCGTATTCCACCGGCTGACCGCTCGTCACCAGGATCTTGCCGACGGTGCCGGCCTTGCCGGCCTTGATCTGGTTGAAGGTCTTCATCGCCTCGATCAGCATGACGGTCTGTCCCGCGGTCACGGTTTGCCCGGGCACCACGAAGGGCGGGCTGCCCGGGTCGGGCGAGAGGAACGCGACGCCGACCATGGGGCTGGTGATGGCGCCGGCCGGCGCCACGTCCTCGGGTGCGGCAACCGGCTCGGGCGCTGCGGCCACGGCAGCCGGCGCCACGCGCACCGCAACCGGCTCGGTGGCTGGGACGGCCGCGCGCACGACCCGGATGCGCCGGTCGGCTTCGACGATCTCGATCTCGGTCAGCCCAGCGTCGCGCAGAATGTTGGCGAGGCTACGGATGGCCTCTGGATCGAACTGGATCGAGCTCATGCTCAAATCTCTACGCTGCCCGCGCCCCTATGTCACCGCTGGGCGCGATGAGCTATGGACCCTTCCAAACGGCATCGACCTCACCGGGGGAAACATGGATTTCGACCTCTCCGACGAACAGCGCCTCTTGAAGGACAGCGTCGACCGTTTCATCACCGACCGTTATGGCTTCGAGGCCCGCCGGGCGAACCGCGCCGAACGCGGTGGCTGGAGCCGCGCCGCCTGGGCCCAGATAGCCGAACTCGGCCTGCTCGGACTGCCCTTCTCGGAAGAGGATGGCGGCTTCGGCGGCGGCCCGACAGAGACCGCCATCGTCATGGAGGCGTTCGGCCGCGGCCTGGTCGTCGAGCCCTACGTCGCCACCGCCATCATCGGCGCCGCGTTGCTGCGCCACTGCGCCACCCCCGAACAGCGGGCGCGGCTCGTGCCAGAGATCGCCGCCGGCGAGCGGGTTCTCGCCTACGCCCAGGTCGAGCGCCAATCCCGCTGGAGCTTGAACGACGTCAAGACCCGCGCCGTCCGCAGCGGCGACGGCTGGACGCTGACGGGCAGCAAGTCGCTCGTGCTGCACGGCGACACCGCCGACACGCTGCTCGTGACGGCCCGCGTCGCTGGCGAAGAGCGGGAGCGGCATGGCATCGGGCTGTTCCTCGTGGACGACGCCGAGGCAAGGGGCGTCACGCGGCGCGGCTACCCGACCCAGGACGGGCTTCGCGCGGCCGAGATCGAGTTCGACAACGTGGCGGCGGAGCCCCTGGGCGATCCGGCCGAAGCCCTGCCGGGACTCGAATGGGCGCAGGACGAGATTTTGGCCGCGCTGTCGGCCGAAGCGGTCGGCGTGATGCAAGCCATGCTGGACATGACCGCCGACTATCTCAAAACGCGGAAACAGTTCGGAAAAGCGATCGGCGACAATCAAGCATTGCAGCATCGCACGGTGGACATGTATGTGAGCCTCGAACAAGCCCGCTCCATGTCTCTTTTCGCCACAATGATGGCGTCTGATGAGACTGCCCTTGAGCGGCAGCGGGCGATGCATGCGGCAAAAGTCCAGATCGGACGCAGCGGCCGCCATATCGGCCAGGAAGCCGTGCAGATGCACGGCGGGATCGGCGTGACGATGGAGTACGCAGTGGGACACTTCTTCAAGCGTATGACGATGATCGAGCGTGGCTTCGGCGATACCGACACGCACCTGGCTGCACTGGCGCGGCTTGGCGGGCTCATCCCCGCTTGATGGGCCGCTCTTGGGCGCTGCTGGCCGCGCTGCTGGCACCGTGGCCGGCCTTGGCCGGAGCGGTCGATGCCGCGCCGAGCCCGTTCGCCGAATGCGAAGCGGCAATCGCCGCGGCCGCCAAGCTGCCCGGCCATGCGCCCGACAAGCTCCTCCCGTCGATCGCGCGGGTTGAGAGCGGCCGGCTCGATCCCGCCACCGGCCGGGTGCGCGCCTGGCCGTGGACCATCAACGTGGAGGGGGCGGGCTATTTCTTTGAGACCAAGTCCGCCGTCATCGCCGCGGTGCAGGCACTGCAGGCCAACGGTAAGCGGAGCATCGACGTCGGTTGCATGCAGGTGAACCTGCTTCACCACCCCAAAGCGTTCGCCACGCTCGACGAAGCCTTCGACCCCGGCGCCAACGCGCGCTACGCCGTGCGCTTCCTCTCGGCCCTCTACCTGCAAACGCGGGACTGGCCGCTTGCGACGGCCATGTATCACTCGAGCACGCCGGAGTTCGGCGAAGAGTATCAGCGCCTCGTCTTCGGCCGCGTCATCACCCCCATGGGCGCCTCCTCCGGCAGCAGGCCGGCGGGCGACCCGTTCGCGGCGTGGACCGCCACGGCCCGCCAGTTCGGCGCCATGCCGCCCGCGAGCCTGCATTTCGGCGCCTTCTCCCTCAACAAGCCTGAGCCGGCTCGCTTCGGCGGCATCGCGATGTTCGGGTTCGGCAACCCGGTGCCTTTCGGCGCGCCGGCGGCAGCGAAACACAGATGAGCCTCGGGTCGCTACTCGGCAGCATCCCGCAAGGGGCGCCCGGCGATCTCGGGCAGCAACGGCACCAATAGCCCCATGTCCCGTTCGGCAAGGCAGTAGAGGAACTCGTCGGACGCGGCCGATGTCTCCGTCGAGACCAGGCCGTCGCTGTCGAGGGCAACGGGGGTTAGCCCCAGATCCTCGTAGACCTTCGCCAGCGCCGGCCCGGCGCGGTAGACGGCCGGGTCGCGATGCTCCTGTAGCGCGAGGTCGCGCAGGTTCCAGATTGCCGAGACCCGGTCCGACTCGGCCCCCGCCGGGTCGCCCAGGCCGAGCAGCACCCGGCCGACCCGGCGAAACGGCACCGCCGCCCGTTCGTTCTCGCCGAACACGACGCCATCCGCATTGGCCGGCGGATCGATACCGAGAGCGGCATAGCGCAGCCGCCCCTCGCCTTTCCATTCGAGCCATCGCACGCGGACCGGCCTGATCAGCCGCCACAGCGCAGCCAGCGCCAACAGGACGACGAGCGCCAGCGTCACCCGCGAGCCGTTAGAGAAGTCCGGTGACATCACAAGGTCAAACAGGCTGTTCTCGGACAGACCCCGGACCCGGGGCTCCAGCAGGGCCAGATTGAGCGCGCAGACCGCGAGCACCAGTAGCGGCACCAGCGTCGCGGGTTGCAGGGGCGTGGCGATCAGGCGGGCATGGCGGTAATACGCCTCGCGGAAAGGCGCGATCATGATCGCCGTGAGCAGAAGCGCGGCCGGCACCCAGGTCGCAGCGCCTTGCGCCGTCGTGTAGGCGGCGCCGATCACCAGCAGGATGATGGTCATCAACCAGGCGAAGGTCACGCGCCGGGTCAAGCCGATGGCCAGCACCATCAACGCGGCCCCGATCAGCGAGGGGATGAACTGCCCCGCATGCGCGGCCACCTCGGCGAAGTCGGCGTCGAACCAGGGGAATTGCGGCCGGTCATCCAGGACGCCGATCCCGAGCAGCATGGCGCCGCACAACGCGACCAGCCCCGTGGACGTCACCACCGCGAAGCTCCGTTCGCTGAACACCGAGTTGGCCGGCGTCCGCCCGGTCGCCCTGGCCCGACCGCCTCGCCGGAACATCGCCCCGCCGCGCACCATGATCTCGTTGCCCGAGAACAAGGTGCCGGCAATGAACAGCGGAATGATATAATAATACAGTCGGAACACCACGATGCCGCCCAGGATGCGCGGCGCCGACATGTAGGGCTCGAGGCCCAGCAGCATGGCCGTGTCGAACACGCCGAGGCCGCCGGGGATGTTGGCAGCCAAACCGGCCGTGTAGGAGCTGAGGTAAACGCCGAGGAACCGCGAGAACGTCAGGGTCGGCGCGTCCGGCAGCAACTGATACATGATCGCCGCCGTCACCGCGACGTCCACGGTCGCCAGTGCGACCTGCACGAACGCCATCTTCCAATGCGGCAACTCAATCTGGACGCCGAACAGCCTGAACGCGCCGACGAAGCGCGACAGGCTGACATAGCCGATGACGATCCCCCACAGCAACGTAGCGATCAGATACATGCCCCAATGCGGGATCACCGTGCCGAGGAACGGCACCGCCTCAGGCTCGACGAACAGAATCACGCCCCCGAGCACCATGCCGCCGAGCCCGAAGGTCAGGCTGCAGAACGCGATGACCTTGGCGATCTGAACCGGCGACAGCCCCCAGTGAGCGTAGAGCCGGTATCGCACTGCCGCGCCCGACACCGCCGCGAAGCCGAGATTGTGCGACAGCGCGTAAGCACAAAAGGACGCGAACGCGACCCGGCGGTAGCTGACCTTATGGCCGGCGAACATCGTCCCTAGCCTGTCGTAGAACGTCAGCACCCCGTAGGAGAGCACGGTCCAGATGAAGGAGCCGACCAGCGCGCGGGTAGAGATATCCGACAGCGCGGCACGGATGTCGGAGATCTTGAGGTGATGGAATTCCTTCCACACCACGTAGATCGCGCCACCCAGCAGCAGCACTCCCAACAGCGTGGGCAGCTGCCGCGCGACCCGCTTGAGGACCGCCAGCATTCAGGCCGCGTCCGCCGGCCTGTCTCCGGGGGCGGCCAGCGTCTTGCCGATCAGCGCAACTGTCTCCTCGATCCCATACAGGGCGACGAAGCCGCCGAACCGGGGCCCCTCCATCTGCCCGAGCAGCACCTGATAGAGGCAGCCGAACCAAGCCTTGAGATCGGGGAACGGATGGCGCTTGCCGACCTCGTAGACGGCATTCTGGATCGCCTCGGCGTCCGAGCCGGCCGGCAACGCGCGGAGAGCCTCCGCGAGATCCTCGAGCGCCGCCCGCTCCACGGAGGTGGCTGGCCGGAACTTCTTGTGGGGGCGCACCACGTCGCGATAGTAGGCGATCGCCCGATCGACCATCCCGTCTAGGAAAGCGCTGTTCCCGGGCGCGGCCTCCGGGCTGTAACGCCGCAGGAAGCCCCACAGCATCTCCGGCGTCTCCGCGTTGACGACGCTGGCCAGGTTCAGCAGCATGCTGAACGGCACCGGGCTGTCATACGCGCCACCCTTGCCCCCGGTGATGTGCCAGGCCGGGTTGGTGTAGCGCGCCTCCGGCGCTTGCTCCGGCAACTTGGCCGCGTTTGCTATGAACTCGTCGACCGCCCGCGGGATGACGTCGAAGAACAGCCGCTTGGCCCGTTGCGGCGAGTTGTACATATACTGTGCCAGGCTCTCCGCCGGCGCGTATTGGAGCCACTGCTCGACCGAGAGCCCGTTGCCTTTGCTCTTGCTGATCTTCTGGCTGTGTTCGTCGAGGAACAGCTCGTAGGTGAACCCCACCGGCGGCGGCGCCCCCAGCGCGCGGCACACTTTGCCGGACAGCTTGACGCTGTCGATTAGGTCCTTGCCCGACATCTCGTAGTCGACCCCGAGCGCGAACCAGCGCATCGCCCAGTCCGCCTTCCACTGCAGCTTGCAGGCCCCGCCGCGGATCGCCGTCTCGAAAGCCTCTCCGCTGGCCGGGTCCGTCCACTGCAGCGTGCCGGCTACGGGATCGACCCGATCGATCCGCACCTGCATGACCCTTCCATCGCGCGGATGGATCGGCAGGAACGGCGAATAGGTCGCCTGCCGCTCAGACCCGAGCGTCGGCAGGATGATGGACACGATCTCGTCGTGGCGCTCGGCCACCCGCATCAAGGCGACGTCGAACCGGCCTTCTCGGTAGTATTCTGTGCTCGAGGCGAACTCGTAGTCGAACCCGAACCCATCGAGGAAGGCCCGGAGCCGCGCATTGTTGTGCTCGCCAAAACTCGGATGGGTCCCGAACGGGTCGGGCACGCGCGTCAGCGGCTGGTTCAGGAACCCGGCCAGCATCTCGCGGTTCGGCACGTTGTCGGGAACCTTGCGCAAGCCGTCCATGTCGTCGCTGAAGGCGAGCAGCCGCGTGGGTTTGCCGGTCAGCGTCGTATAAGCATGACGGACCCAGCTGGTGCGCGCGACCTCGCCGAAGGTGCCGATATGCGGCAGGCCGGACGGGCCGTAGCCCGTTTCGAACAGTGCCACCTCTTTGCCCCGGGCAGCCATGTGGGACGCGAGTCGCGCCGCTTCGTCGAACGGCCAAGCCTTCGGCAGCGGCAGGCCACCCAGCGTCGAGTAAATTTCAGCCATCATTCCCAAGCTTAAGATACGATCGGTCCCGGTCAACCGACCCCTCTTAGCTCAGCATATCCCCCCATGATACAGCATCGGCCATGCCGCCGTTCGCCTTCGAGGCAATCCAATGAGTCTGCTGCCGCAGATGCCCGCCCTTGTCGCGGGGCACGGCCGGGCCGCCCTGCTGACGACCGACGGCGAACTGCTCGTGCTCAGCAGCGCCGCCGCGGGCCGCCACCTGCACCCCGATGAGCCGCCGCTCGTCATTCACGCGCAAGCCACGCTCCGCCGTCTCGGCCTGCAACCGCTCCCGTGCCTGGATCTGCTCCACCTGTTCGCCTTCGTGCTGCCGGCCCGCTCGGCGCCGCCGACCCCCGCCGGGCTGGCCGCCGCGCTGGACCTCAGGGTACCCCGCACGCTCGAAGAATCCGCCGCCGCCCTACCGGACATCGCGGATGCCCTCCTGCAGCGTCTCGCCGCCGCTTCCGCCCTGCCGCTCAACAAGGACGCCCCCGCGCTGGCGGCCGCCATGGGCCGGGCCGGGTGGCCCTGGGCCCGCTTCATCTTGGCCGCTCTAGGCAACTCCGCCGCCCGGCCTTCGCTCGACGCCTTCCGCGTGTGGACCCGTCTGCCCGAATGGGAGGAAGAGCCCCCGCCCCCGCCGCCCTCGAGCCACGCCGTCGGCGCCGCCGAGGCCCGCACGCGCCTGGCCCGCATCCTCGGACCCGGCGCCGAACAGCGCCCGGGGCAGGCCGACTACGCCAGCGCCGTCTCCGACGCCTTCGCGCCCCGCGAGGTGCCCGGCGACCCGGCCTTGGTCCTTGCGGAAGCCGGCACCGGCACTGGCAAGACGCTGGGCTACGTCGCCCCCGCCAGCCTCTGGGCCGAGCGCAACGGCGGCAGCGTCTGGCTCAGCACCTACACGCGCCACCTGCAGCGCCAGATCGACGGCGAGCTGGCGCGGCTGTTCCCAGCGCTCGCCGAGCGGCGGCGGCGCGTCGTGGTCAGGAAGGGCCGCGAGAACTATCTCTGCCTGCTAAATTACCAGGACCACGTCGGCGCCCCCGGCTTCACCGGTGTCGTCCCGCTCGGGCTGGTCGCCCGCTGGGCGCTGGCCACCGTCGACGGCGACGTCGCGGGCGGCGATCTGCCCGGCTGGTTCACCGAGCTCTTCGGCCCCGGCCTGCTGCCCGCGATCGCTGACCGCCGCGGCGAGTGCATCCACGGCGCCTGCCCGCACTACCGCGTGTGCTTCGTCGAACACACGATCCGTCGCGCCCGCACGGCCGACCTCGTGGTCGCGAACCATGCCCTCGTCATGGCCCAGGCGGCGTGGGGCGGCATCGACGACAATCTGGTCCCCAGCCGCTACGTTTTCGACGAAGGCCACCACGTCTTCGACGCGGCCGACGGTGCCTTCGCCGCCTCGTTGACCGGCGTGGAAGGCGCGGAGCTTCGACGCTGGCTGCTCGGCGCCGAGGGCGGGCGCTCCCGAGCCCGCGGGTTGCGCCGCCGCCTCGACGACCTGCTGGCGATCTATCCGGTTCTGCAGCCGTCGCTCGATGCGGCGCTGGCCGCGGCGGCCCGCGCCCTTCCGGCCTACGATTGGGCGACCCGCCTGATCGAATCGGGCGAGGCAGGTCCGTTCGAGAGCGTGCTCCGCCTCATCCGCACGCAGGCCCTGGCCCGCTGCGGCGAAGAAACCGGCAGCCTGGAGTGCGACCTTTACCCGCTCGGCCCCGACCTGCCGGACGCCGCCGCCACCCTGCAACGCGCGCTCCATCGGATCGCCGAGCCGCTCACTTCGTTGCTGCAGCATCTGCGGGATCTCTTGGAAACCGAGGCCGAAGACCTCGATGCCGCCCAGCGGCAGCGGATCGAGGCGGCCATCCGCTCCATCCAACGCCGCGCGCAACTCCGCCTCGCTTCCTGGGACTCGATGCTGCAGACCTTGCGCGACCCGCCCCCGGAGCCCGGGCTGCGTCCGCAATACGTGCATACGCTCGAGTTGGAGCGCCGCGGCGGGGCGGACCGCGACGCCGGCTTGCACCGACACTGGCTCGACCCGACCGTCCCGTTCACCGCGTCGCTGGCCGCCCCGGCACACGGAATCCTGATCACGTCGGCGACCCTGCGCGACACCGGCGCGGGCGACGCGGAAGCCTCGTGGGCTGAAGCCGAAGCCCGGGTCGGCGCGAGCCACCTGCCCTCGCCGGCCCTACGCGTCTCGGTCGCGAGCCCGTTCGACTACGCCACCCAGACCCGCGCCTTCGTCGTCACCGACGTCGGCTTCGAGATGGAGGCCCTGGCGGGCGCCTACCGCGCCCTGTTCATGGCCTCGGGCGGCGGCGGCCTCGGCCTGTTCACCGCCATCGCGCGCCTGAAAGCGGTCCAGGCCCGGATCGCCGACCCGCTCGAGGCCGCCGGCATCCCGCTGCTGGCCCAGCATGTCGACGCCATGGACAACGCCACCCTGGTCGACATCTTCCGCGCCGAGACGGATTCCTGCCTGCTCGGCACCGACGCCATGCGGGACGGCGTCGACGTGCCTGGCCGCGCGCTTCGCCTGGTCGTGTTCGAGCGCGTGCCTTGGCCCCGTCCGGACATCCTGCATCGTGAGCGCCGCATTCATTTGTCCGGCGGCCGTCCGAAGGAATACGACGACGGCAAAGCCCGGCTTCGCCTGCGCCAGGCATTCGGCCGGCTCGTCCGCTCGGAGACCGACCGGGGCGTGTTCGTGTTGCTCGACCGTCGCACGCCGGGCCGCCTGCTCTCGGCGTTTCCCCCGGGGGTGGAGGTCCGCCGGGTCGGGTTGGCCGAGGCCGTCGTCGAGACCCGTGCCTTCCTTAACCCGGCCGAACCCGGCTAATCTCTCGGCATGACAAAGACCATGACCAAGAAATCGCCTGCTTCGCCGGACAGCCGCACGTCGCTGACCCCCGAGGAGGCGCTGATCTGCACCATCGTGCTCGTCGCCGCGGCGGATGGCGCCATCACCGATCGCGAGATCGGCGTCATGTCCGGTCTCGTGCAGACCCTGCCCGCGTTCTTCGAGTTCAGCTCCGAGCAGCTCGAGGCCGCGACCGACGCCGCCATCACGCTGCTGGGTGAAGACGAGGGCCTCTCCCATGCCGGCCAGATGATCCGCGACGCCCTCGAGCCCCGGCTGCGCGAGACCGCCTACACGCTCGCCTGTGACATCGTTGCGGCCAGCACGAACTCCAGCCAACCGGTTCTGCGCATGCTCGAGCTGGTCGGCAGCGAGCTTCGCCTCGACCCGCTGGTCGCCGCCGCGATCGAGCGCGCGGCCCGCGCGCGGCATCAGCGCGTCCGGCCCGCTGCCGAACCGAAAGCCTGACCAGGCGTTACCCATCGCCAAGACACGAGGACTTGTTGATGAGCGACCACGTCGAGAACAGCGCCCAGCCGCCCCTCAAGGACGACATGCAGGAGCTGCAGGGCAACTTCCCCAACGACGCCGCCCTTCAGGTCGCGATCGGCAAGCTCGAGCTCGCCGGGTTCGATCACGCGGATCTCAGCCTTCCCGATCCGACCGCCGACGCGAGCACTCCCGATAGCGCCGGTGCGGCGACCGACAACGTCGATCGGACCCAGCTCCGGGTCATGAACTCCGGCATGGCAGGGACCACCGCAGGCTTCGTCGCAGCCGGCGCGCTGATCGCCACCGGCGGCGTGGCCGCGCCCGTGATCGCGGCGGTCAGCGGTGCCTCCGCGCTCGGCACCATTGCCGCCTATTCCGGCGCTAGCAACGCGGTGGACGCCGCGCTCGCGGAACAGCGGGACAAGCTCGGCGCCGAGGGAAAGCTGGTCCTGGCGGTGCGCACCCGGTCGCGCGAGATGGCCGCCAAGGCGGAGAGCGTCTTCCGCGAATGCGGCGGCACCAACCTCAAGGCGATCGTCGACGCCAACGAGGCGCAAACCCGCGGTATCGGCTCCGCGGCCTGGACGGGTTAACGGCGCTCCCGCGACACCCGCACGAACGTCTCGATGATCTTCGACCCGGCCTGCAACGTGCCCTTCAACGACCCCGCCACTTTGGACGATCCCGCGGCGCGAACCCGGTAGGGAACCGGCACCTCTTCGATCCGCAGCCCGGCCCGCGCCGCCTTGAGCTGCATCTCGATGTTCCAGCCATAGGTCATCTCGGTCATCTGCAGGGCGGTTAGCGCCTCGCGGCGGATGACCCGGAACGCGCACATGTCGCTGTAGCGCACGCCGTATCGCGCCCCGATCAGCCGGCCGGCGATCTGCCCCGCCAACACCTGGTGCCACAGCATCGACCCGGGCTCCCGCACGCCACGGGTACGCGATGCGATGACGAAATCCTGCTCACCGTCCAGCACCGGCCGGGATAGCCGTTCCAGCTGATCGGGCCGGTCCGCGCCGTCGCCATCCATGAACGCGATCACATCCGCGCCGGGCCGGGCCGCTTCGGCGCCCATCGCGCACGCCCGCCCATAGCCGCGGCCACAATCGATCGTTCGCGCGCCAGCCGCTTCGGCCCGCGCGGCCGTTGCGTCCTTGCTGCTGCCATCGGCCACGATGACCTCGCCGACGCCTTGCGCCAGCACGTCGGCCACCACCGGCCCGATCGCATCCGCCTCGTTCCAGGTCGGGATGACGACGGAGACCCGGTGCAACCCGCTCAAAGGCTCCAGCGCAGCCCGCAGCCCTGGCACGGCTTGGGCGGCGCGTCGCTCAGCAGCGCGCTGCGGAAGTCGCGATACGCCTGGCCGTTCCAAATCTCGGCAAGGTCCTGCATGGACGCGTTGCCCAGCGTGTAGTTATCGTAGCCCCGCTCCGAGAACGGCGCGATGCAGCAGGGCAGCGCCGTGCCGTGCGCGGTGAAATACATGAGCGACCACGGGCGCCGGCACATCGCCCACGGCTTGTCGTCCGATTGCCGCTTGAGGCTGATCCCGGGCTCAGTGGCCCCCGACGCATCCAGCAGCACGCCCAAGCTCCGCCCCAGCGCCGTCGCGTCCGCGATCACGGCTTCCTCGTCCGCCCGGGTCTGCTCGAACAGGCTGTTGTCCGAGCGCGCCATGCCGAACCCGCTCTCGTCGAACACGAGGCGTTGGAGGTGCACCTCTTTCACGCCGATCCGCGCGGCCAGCCGCACGAAATCCGGCAATTGGTCCACCGTCTCCTTGAGCCCGGTCAGCCACAGGCTCACCAGCGGCTTCTCCGCCCCGATCGCCCGTTGCAGGTTCGTGAACGAACTCACGTTGCGCACGATGCGGTCGAACATGTCCTTGCCGCGCACCTTAAGAAAGGTTGCCGCCTCCGCCGCGTCGAGGCTGACCCGCAACTCGTCGAGGCCGGTTTCGATGATCTCACGCTGCTTCTTGGGCGCCAGCAGGGTGCCGTTCGTGTTGAACAGCACATGGATCGGCCGCTTCTTGAGATAGCGGATCATGTCCGGCAGGTGCTTGACCAGCATCGGCTCGCCCACGCCGTGCAGCACCACGCGCTTCACGTTCGGGACCTGGTCCACGATCTTCGTGAACAGCTCCATGCTGAGGTCCATCGGCGGCTCGAGGTCTTCGAACGTGCGCGGACAGGTCTCGCACAGCAGATTGCAGCGGTTAGTGACCTCGAGATACAGGCAAACGGGCGGCGCGCTGGCGATGCTGTCGCCCGACTCGACCTTCTCGAAGTAGCGGCGGGCATCGATGTTGGTGTCAGGCATCTTCAGTCCTCCTCCGCAAATCGATCGCAAGCCAGGCCATGGCCGGGAGATAAACCACGGCCGGCCACCATGGGTCGCTCAAGCCAAAGTCCTGATACAATAATGGTCCCGCGAGCGACGGCCACAATGCACCCCAGCCGGGCGCGACCACCGCAGGCAGGATCGCCATCGTCAGATACCACGGATAATGCGGCGTGAGTACGACCAGGAGGGCGACCGAAAGCACGCTTGCGTGCCTGGCGATCGTTGCCGGGCGCGGCGCGTCGCGGGCCATCACGATCGCCAGCGCCAAGCCGCCGAGGAACCCCAGCCCCAACACGACGTAGACCTTGCCAGCCCAGCCCGGCAGCGGGCCTGCGAGCGCGAGCAACCGCAGCAGCAGGAAGCCGCCCCCTTTCGTCAGCTCCTCCTCCTGCGCGTAGCCCGGCAGATAGCCCAGCACCCGCCACCCCGCCGACGCGTAGAGGGCATAGCCCGCGGCGATCACGGTCAGGCAGGCGAGCGGGGTTCGCCACCCTCCCCATGCCGCCTGGCGAACCCGCCAGATCGCCGGTCCCAAGGCGGCGGGCAGCAACTTGCACAGCACGGCCACCCCCAGCGCGGCCCCCGCCCAGCCCGGGCGCCGACGCGCCGCCAGCAGGAGCGCCGCCACCGATGCTGCGACTGCGGCCGCGTCGATATGGCCCGTCCCCGCGAACTCACGGATGACGAGCGGGTTGAGCATCCAGACCAGCACCCACGCCGCCGGCCGCCCCGCCGCGACCAACAGCCGCCAGGCGAGCAGCCCGGTGACGACGTCGAACGCGAGCATCACGGCCTTGATCGTCCAGATGGAGGACGCTGTGAGCCCGATCGCGGCGAACAGGAGCTGCGCGGCCGGCGGATAGATCGTGGGCGCGCTCTCGGCCCGGTTGATGTTCCGGTAGATCGCCGTCGGGCCAACACCCGCATCCCGCAGCCGCTCCAGCGCCGGGTCCGCGGGTATGTATCGGTAGGGGTTGATCCCCGCCGCTTGCACGCGCCCGTCCCACACGTAGCGGTACAGATCGGTGCTCATCACCGGTACTGCGGTCACCACCACCAAGCGGGCAGCCCCGGCGATCAGCAAGGCGACAATCAGCGCCCGCCGGGTCACCCTGCGTCGCCGAACGATCCAGACGAGCCCCGCATAGGCCAGCCCGGCTGCCAGCATCCAACTGACATATTGCCACGCCAACTCGGTCGAGAGGTCCCCGTAGGCCTGCGCCGGCAGCAGGAAGGCGGGCGCGGCCACGGCCATGCCGACCAACGCAGCCAAGGCGATGAGCATCACGCGGCGTGTAACCGCTCGTGCAGCCGCATCGCGGCGAGCGCCGAGTGCGTGTGCGGCGCCGCATAGCCGCTCTGGTCCGTCAACAGCCGCGACAGAGCGGCCGGGTCGTCGACATCGAACCAGGGCGTCAGCTCGGCGCATTTCAGCCCGGCTGTCGCCAACCGCTCGCGCGTGTCGGCCGCCGCGAAATCCGTGCTCCACCGCACCCGCGCGAACGCGTCCGGCCGCGGCGCCCGCAGCCCGAGCAGGTAGTAGCCGCCATCTTCGACCGCCCCGAGCACCGCCTCGGATCGCCCGGCGAGCAGTCCGTCCGCCGCTTCCGCCAGCACCCGCGTCGGCAGTGTCGGGCTATCGGCGGCGAGCACGACCGCCGCCCCGTAACCCTGCGCGAACAGGCCGCGCATCGTCTCGAGCAGCACGCAGCCGAACCCTTCCACGCCCTCGGCCTGCCCGCCGCTGCCGTCCGCCAGCAGCAACGCCGTTCCGGGCGGCAACAGACCGTCGAACCGCCGCTCCTGCCCCGCCGGCGCATACGCCACCACCGGGTCGATGGACGCGAGCAGCGCGGCCGCGTGCAAGTTCTCCGCCGTGTCCCGCAGGAAGGCCGTGCCGAGGGTTGCCGCCTCCTCCGGCCGCAGCACACCTTGCAAGCGGGTCTTCACATGACCCGGCCGGGGCGCCTTCGCCATGATCGCGACCCCACAGCGTGGCGACAGGTCCCGAGCCATTCAGAGCGTTCCGACGGTGCGCACGAACGCCCCATACCCGGCCTCCTCCGCTCCGTCACCCCGCGCCGCTGGGAAACCGTGCGCCGGGCTGCGGCGACCCCGTTTCCGTCCGGACGCTCTGCCCTTAGAGTTGCTTCATGAGCGACACAGAGAAGCGCGGCCTCGCCCGCAAGACGCCGGGCTACGGCGACCCCGAGTTCGCGGCCTACCTGCGTCGGACCTTCTACAAGAGCATGGGCTATTCCGGAGCCATGCTCGACAAGCCCGTCATCGGCATCGTCGACACTGGCTCGGCGTTCAACAACTGCCATCGGACCGCGCCGGAACTCATCGAGGCTGTCAAGCGCGGGGTGTTCGCCGCCGGCGGCCTACCGATGCCGTTTCCGACGGTCTCGCTGTGCGAACCCAGCCTGTTCCCGACGTCGATGCATTTCCGCAACCTCGCCGCGCTCGATACCGAGGCGATGCTCGCCGGCCAGCCGATGGATGCGGCCGTCATGATCGGCGGCTGCGACAAGACCGTGCCGGCCCAGCTGATGGGCGCCGCGTCGTCTGACGTGCCGACGATCCAGGTCGTCACCGGCCCCATGCTGGCCTCGCCCTACCAAGGCGAACGCCTCGCCGCCTGCACCGACTGCCGCCGCTACTG
Source organism: Acetobacteraceae bacterium (assembly GCA_032249615.1). GTDB lineage: Bacteria > Pseudomonadota > Alphaproteobacteria > Acetobacterales > Acetobacteraceae > JAVVHH01. The sequence goes on along the minus strand of JAVVHH010000023.1, from coordinate 11,452 downwards.
GGCGGCCTACCGCGCGGGGAAGGTGAGCGCGGAACGCATCGGCGAGATCGAGGGCCGGCTGGCCAGCACCGCGGGCACCTGCGGCGTCATGGGCACCGCGTCGACCATGGCGTGCATCGCCGAAACGCTCGGCTTCATGCCGTCCGGCCACGCCAGCATCCCCGCCGTCCATGCCGACCGCCTCCGGGCGGCGGAGGAAGTGGGCACGCTGGTCATGCGCTTCGTCGAGAACCCGATCCGCCCCTCGCAGCTCATCACCGAGCATTCGGTCGAAAACGCCCTCCGCGTGCTGTTGGCACTCGGCGGGAGCACGAACGCGATGATCCACCTTACCGCCATCGCCGGGCGCCGCGGCATTAAGATCGACCTGCACCGGGTCAATGAGCTGTCCGACAGCACCCCCGTGCTGGTCGACCTCAAGCCGACCGGCGAGGGCTACATGGAAGACTTCCATGCCGCCGGCGGCATGCCCGCCCTGCTCTGGGAGCTGCGTGACCTCCTCCATCACGACTGCATCGACGTCACCGGGCAGACCCTCGGCGACCGTCTGGCAGAACCGGCCTTCGTCGACCGCCGCTACATCCGCGCCTTCGCCGAGCCGGTCAGCCCAGTCGGCGGCATCGTCGCCCTGTTCGGCTCGCTCGCCCCCCGCGGCGCCATCCTCAAGCGGAGCGCCGCCACCCCCGCTCTGTTCGAGACCGAGGCCCGCTGCATGGTGTTCGACGGCCCGGCCGACCTCGCCGCTCGGATCGATGACCCGGACCTCGACGTCGCCGAGGGCGATATTCTCGTGCTGAAGAACGCGGGTCCGCTGACGCCCGCCGGAATGCCCGAGGCCGGCTATTTGCCGATCCCAACCAAGCTCGGCCGCGCCGGCGTCAAGGACATGGTGCGCATCAGCGACTGCCGCATGTCCGGCACCGCCTTCGGCACCATCGTGCTGCACGTGACGCCGGAGGCCGCGGCCGGCGGCCCGCTCGGCCTCGCCGAAAGCGGCGACCGCATCCGCCTCTCCGTCCAGCAGCGAAGCCTCGACCTCTTGGTGACCCCCGAAGAGCTCGAGCGCCGGCGCCAGTCCTGGTCGCCCCCCGCCACCCCCGCCCGCGGCTGGGATCGCATCATCCACGACCAGGTGCTCCAGGCCGACGAAGGCTGCGATCTCCGGGTGCTGCGTGCCGAAGGCCCCTAAGCCGGCGCCCGCCGATCTGCCGCAGACGGAAGCGGAGGCAGCCACCGAACTCGCCCGTCTTGCCGAGGCGATCGCGGCGGCCGACGCCGCCTACCATCAGAACGACGCGCCCATTCTGACGGATGCCGACTACGACGCGCTGCGCCGCCGCAACGACGCGCTGGAAGCTGCTTTCCCGTCGCTCGTCCGCGACGATAGTCCCAACCACCGGGTCGGTGCGGCGCCCGCCAGCGGCTTCGCAAAGTTCCGCCACGCCGTCCCGATGCTCTCCCTCGACAACGCGTTCGACGCCGCCGATTTCGTCGAGTGGGGAAAACGGGCCCGCCGCTTCCTCGGCCTGCCCGCCGACGCACCGCTCGCCCTGGTCGCGGAGCCGAAGATCGACGGGCTCTCAATCAATCTGACCTATGAGGGCGGCCGCCTCCTCCACGGCGCCACCCGCGGCGACGGCACCGAAGGCGAAGACGTCACCGCCAATCTCCTGACCGTGCGGTCCATCCCGCGCCGTCTGAAGGGCGACGCGCCGGCTCGCATCGAGATCCGCGGCGAGATCTTCATCGCCAAGGACGATTTCCTGAAGCTGAACGAGGCCCAGGCGGCCGCCAACCAGCGCCTCTACGCCAATCCGCGCAACGCCGCCGCCGGATCGCTCCGCCAAATCGACCCGGCGCAAACCGCGACCCGGCCGCTGTCGCTGTTCGCCTACGCGATGGGCGAGGCCTCGGCGCCGCCCGCCGACACGCATTGGGGCTACCTCGACCAACTCCGGCGCTGGGGCTTCACGGTCAATCCGCTCTCTGAACGCCTCGATAGCGAGCAGGCAGCGCCGGCGTTCCAGGAGAGGCTGGCTGCCGGCCGCGCCGCGCTCGCCTACGACATCGACGGGGTCGTCTACAAAGTGGACGACCTCGCGCTGCAGCGGCGTCTGGGCGCCGTCGGCCGCACCCCCCGCTGGGCGATCGCTTGGAAATTCCCCGCCGAACGGGCCCAAACGCTGCTGGAAGCCATCCACATCCAGGTCGGCCGCACGGGCTCGCTCACACCGGTCGCCTGGTTGCAGCCGGTGACCGTGGGCGGCGTGGTCGTCACCCGCGCGACGCTGCACAACGAGGACGAGATCGCCCGCAAGGACGTGCGCGCCGGCGACACGGTCCTGCTGCAGCGCGCCGGCGACGTGATACCCCAAATCCTGGGCGTCGTGCCCGATACGCCCCGCGGGACGAACCCGTTCGTGCCGCCCGAGCACTGCCCGGCGTGCGGCAGCCTCGCCGTCCGCCCGCCGGGCGAAGTCGTCCGCCGCTGCACGGGCGGGCTCGTTTGCCCTGCCCAGACGATCGAGCGCCTCCGCCACTTCACCTCGCGGGCGGCCTTCGACATCGAGGGTCTCGGCGAAAAGACGCTCCACGAATTCGCGGGCCTCGGCTGGCTCTCGACCCCTGCCGACATCTTCCGCCTCAAATCTCATGCCGAAGAGCTGCTCGGGCGCGAAGGCTGGAAGCAGCGCTCGGTTGACAACCTGCTCGCCGCCATCGAGGCCCGCCGCACGATCCCGCTCGCCCGCTTCATCTACGCGCTCGGCATCCGCCGGGTCGGCGAGACCAACGCCAAGCTGCTGGCCCGCCATTACGGCAGCTTTGCCGTCTGGCGGGCCCAAATGCAGGCGGCCACCACGGTCGGCAGCGAGGAGCGTTCCGCGCTGGGCAGCATCACCGGCGTGGGGCCCGCTTTGGCCGAGGAACTGGCGGAATTCTTCACCGAAGCCCGCAACCGCGCCGTCATCGACGACCTCGCAGGGGAGCTCACGATCGAGGACGCCGAGGCCGCCGCCGCGGACAGCCCGCTCGCCGGCAAGATCGTGGTCTTCACCGGCACCCTCGAGACCATGACCCGGCCGGAGGCGAAATCCCGCGCCGAAGCCCTGGGCGCGCGCGTGACCGACAGCGTCAGCAAGAAGACTGACTTCGTGATCCTCGGCACCGATGCCGGCTCGAAGGCCAAGAAGGCCGCCGATCTCGGAGTCCGCACCCTCACCGAACCGGAGTGGCGCGACCTCGCCGGCCTGGAGAACGTTACCGAACCACGCCATAATGCCGACACGCCGCCCGGGTAGCTCCGGCCCATGCTCGACTACTTCCGCGATTTCACCCTCGCCACCCACCACGTCACCGATGGCACGTTGCGGCTGCGCATTGCCGGGTCCGGGCCGCCGCTGCTGCTGCTGCACGGCAACCCGCAAACGCACGCTATGTGGCACGCCGTCGCACCGGCCTTGGCGGAGCGCTTCACGGTGGTCGCTCCCGACCTGCGCGGCTACGGCCAGAGCTTCAAGCCCGGCGCCACCGGCGACCACGCACCCTATGCGAAGTCCAGCATGGCCCGCGACATGGCCGAACTCATGACCGGGCTCGGGCACGAAAGGTTCCAAGTCGTTGCGCACGATCGCGGCGCCCGGGTCGCCCACCGCCTCGCCATCGACAACCCGGCCCGTGTCGAGCGCCTCGCCGTTCTCGACATCGTGCCCACCATCGAGCATTTCGAGCGCGCCGACATGGCGTTCGGGCTCGGCTACTACCATTGGTTCTGGTTCGCCCAGCCGCACCCGTTCCCTGAAGAACTCATCAATGCGGCGCCCGGCAGCTGGTTCAACAGCCACACCTCGCGCGAGCCGAAGCCGCCTGGCTTCTTCCGCCAGGAAGCGCTCGAGGACTACCTGCGGGCCGCCCACGACCCGGCCGCCATCACCGGCATGTGCGAAGATTACCGCGCTGCCGCCAGCATCGACCTCGAGCACGACCGCATCAGCCGCGCCGAGAGCCGGAAGGTCCGTTGCGACATGCTCGTGCTCTGGGGCGCCAAGGGAAAGATCGGCGGCTGGTACGATCCGCTTGATCTCTGGCGCCACTATTGCACGGGCACGGTCCGCGGCGGCCCCGTCGCGAGCGGGCATTACCTCGCCGAGGAGGCGCCGGACGAGGTATTGTCCTGGCTCGACCCCTTCCTTGCGACTGCGGCCGCCGAGCAAGCCGCCTGACCTGAGAGGCCACCGATGACGCCGGACCACGATCCCTTCCTGCTGAGCGAAGTCCGCGACGGCATCCTGACCGTCACGCTCAACCGTCCCGCGTCGCGCAATGCCCTGTCCCAAGCGATGCTGTCGGCCCTCGAGGATATGCTGGAGAGCGTCGCGGCCGACCCGGCCATCCGGGTGCTCGTGCTGCGCGGAGCCGGCCCCGGATTCTGCGCCGGGCATGACCTGCGCGAGATTCGCGCGTTCGATGGTCCGGCCCGGGCCCGCCTGTTCGCCCAGTGCAGCCGCATGATGCAGCGGCTCACCACGCTGCCCGTCCCGGTCATCGCGCAAGTCCACGGCATCGCGACCGCCGCCGGCTGCCAACTGGTCGCCACCTGCGACCTCGCGATCGCGGCGGACACGGCCCGCTTCGCCGTGTCGGGCATCAATGTCGGCTTGTTCTGCTCCACGCCGATGGTCGCCCTCTCGCGCGTCGTCCCGCGCAAGGCGGCCATGGAGATGCTGCTGACCGGCGACATGCTCCCCGCGCCGGAGGCCGCCCGCTTGGGCCTCGTCAACCGCTGCGTGCCGGATGCCGAACTTGCGGAGGCCGTCCAGGCGCTCGCGCGCAAGATCGGCAGCAAGAGCCGTAGCGCGGTCGCCCTCGGCAAGCCGGCATTCTACCGCCAAGCCGAACTGCCCTTGGCCGAAGCCTACGCCCACACGGCGGAGGTGATGGTCCGCAACATGGAAGCCCACGACGCAAACGAGGGGATCGACGCCTTCATCGGCAAGCGCGCCCCCGTCTGGGCCGATTAGCTCTCCAGTTCGCTATCCCAGTAGAGGTAGTCCCGCCAGCTCTCGTGCAGGTAGTTTGGCGGGAACGCCCGCCCGTTTTCCTGCAGCACCCAGGTCGACGGCTGCTCCGGACGCGCCCGGGGGTGCATGTGGCACTCGCGCGGGAGCTTGCTGCCCTTGCGGAGATTACACCCGCCGCACGCGGTGACGACGTTCTCCCACGTGGTGCGCCCGCCGCGGCTGCGCGGGATCACGTGATCGAACGTCAGTTCCTGGGTCGGGAACCGCTCGCTGCAGTATTGGCAGCTGAAAGCGTCGCGCAGGAACACGTTGAATCGCGTGAAGGCCGGTTTGCGCGCGGTCGGGATGTAGTCTTTCAGCGCGATGACGCTCGGCAGCCGCATGGACATGCTCGGCGACCGAACTTCGTCCTCGTATTCGCTGAGAACAGACACCCGGTCGAGGAACACCGCTTTGACGGAGTCCTGCCACGACCAAACCGATAAGGGAAAATAGGACAGAGGCCGGAAATCGGCATTGAGAACTAAGGCTGGGAAATGCATTCCGCCGTCTGGCACAGCGCTCTCCTCCTCACGTGCGGCGTGAGACCAAAGAGCCGGTTGCCAGACGACTCGCTAGATTTACCGCCAGTGTCGACGGAAGTTATGGCATCGCACCATCGGCCCGGCAAGCGAGCGACGGCGATTGTCACGGTCGATTCACTCAGTGGGCCGGGGCAACCCCGCCAAGAAATCCCTGCCGGCCTGCAATCCGCCCTCATCCACCCAGTGGCCGACACCCGCCCGCCAGGCGGTCGTGACGGGAACGCTGCGCCGGCGTAACGCCGCCTCTGCCGCCGGGCCGCACGCGAACGGAACCACCTCGTCGGTCTCGCCATGCACCAGCAGCACCGGCGGCTTGCCTGTCATCTCGAGGTCGAGCGCCGGGCTGTCGAGCAGCGCGCCCGAGTAGGCGAGGATCGCGGCCGGCGGCACCTTCCGGCGCAGCCCGGCGTGCAGCACCATCATCGCGCCCTGGCTGAACCCCATCAGCGCCACGGCCCCCGGCGGCAGGCCCAACCGCGCCAACTCGGCCGCCACCGTCCCCAGCAGCAGCGGCGCCGTCCGCCGCGCGCCGGCCTCCAGCACCGACGGGGTCCGGTCCTGCAAGCTGAACCACTGCCGTCCATACGGCGCCATGTCACACGGCTCCGGCGCGTCTGGCGCGATGAAGGCGACGTCGGGCAAGGCAGCCGCCCAGGGCGCGGCCAACCCGATCAGGTCTTGGCCGTTCGCCGCCACGCCGTGACACAGGACCAGCAGCAGCCGCGCGGCCCCGCTTCTCGCGTCCCGCCGCCAGACGTTAAGCTGCTGCTCCATGCCACTCTCCTCGCTGGGCACCGCGACGGTTACCCGCTTCGCACCGAGTCCGACAGGCCTGCTCCATCTCGGCAGCGCGTTTGCCGCCTGGTTCGCCTGGCATCGCGCAAGGGCCGCCGGCGGCCACGCCTTGCTCCGCATCGAGGACATCGACCGGTCCCGCTGCCGACCCGCTTATACGGACGCCATCCTGGAAGACCTCCGCTGGCTCGGCCTCGATTGGGACGGTCCGGTGCGCATCCAATCGGAGCACTTCGCCGAGTACCGGGTCGCCCTCGACCGCTTGACCGCCATGGGCCTGCTCTACCGATGCACCTGCACGCGCGCCGATCTCGCCGCCGCCGCGAGTGCGCCGCACGGGCCGGCGGGAACGATCTATCCCGGCACCTGCCGCCACCGTGACACCGATCCGGCGACGCCCCACGCGCTGCGGCTCGACGTCGGCGCCGCCCTCGCGCGCACCGGTCCGCTCACCTGGTTCGAGGAGGGCGAAGGCCGCCTGCCCTGCGATCCCGCCGCCTCCGGCGACCCGGTTCTCGCCCGCAAGGATGTCCCCGCCAGCTACCACCTCTGCGTCGCCCACGACGACGCGCTGCAAGGGGTGACCCTCGTCACCCGCGGCCGGGATCTCCGCTTTGCCACCGGCCTGCACCGCCTGCTGCAGGTTCTGCTGGGCTGGCCAGAACCCGCCTATGCCCACCACCCGCTCATGCTCGCGCCCGACGGACGGCGCCTGGCCAAGCGCGACGGATCGGAAACGATTCGGGCCCTCCACGCCGCCGGGCATCGCCGAGACGACCTGCTGCGCCGTTTTACTGCAAGCCTCGCTTCCGAAGGGCGGCTGGAGCCTTCCAATTCAATCGAGCCGAAGCTATGAGCGGCAGACATCGTGGAGATGGGTCGATGCGCTGGACGCGACTTTTCGCCGTTCTGACTCTGCTGCTGGGCGCCCAAGCTCAGGCGCAAGACAAGGTCGTCAACGTCTATAATTGGACCGACTATATCGACCCGAAAGTCCTCGAAGCCTTCACCAAGCAGACCGGGATCAAGGTACAATACGACGTCTATGACAGCCTCGAGACGCTCGAAGGCAAGATGCTGACCGGTAAGTCCGGCTACGACGTCGTCGTGCCGACCGCCGAGCCGACGTTTTCCCGCTTGATCAAGGCGGGTGCGCTGCAGCCGCTCGACAAGTCGAAGATCCCCAACCTCCGCAACGAAGACCCGGCGCTGATGAAGCGGGTCGAGACGAGCGACCCCGGCAACAAATACGGCGCGATCTATCTTTGGGGCACGCTCGGCCTCGGGGCCGTGCCCACCAAGATCAAGGCCCTGGCGCCTGATGCGCCCATCGACAGTTGGGACCTTTTGCTGAAGCCCGAATGGGCCAAGAAGGTCGCGCCGTGCGGGATCGTGCTGATGGACAGCGCGATCGACACGATCCCGAGCGTTCTGAAATACCTCGGCAAGGACCCCGACAGCAGCGACCCCAAGGACCTCGTCGCCGTCGAAAACACCCTGATGGCGATTCGCCCCTACATCCGCACCTTCGCCTCCGGCGGTGCGCTCGAGATGCTTGCCAGCAACGAGATCTGCCTCGCGATGGATTACTCCGGCGACGTGGTGCAGGCCGCCAGCCGCGCCGCTGAGGCGAAGAAAGACGCCGTCGAATACATTCTGCCCAAGCAATTCACCGAATATACGTTCGACATGCTGGCCGTGCCGAAGGACGCTCCCCACCCGGAATACGCGATGGCGTTCATCAACTTCATCCTGCAGCCCGCCAACATGGCCGCCATCACGAACAAGGTCGGCTATCCCAATGCCGAGCCGGACAGCTTGCCGATGGTCGATGCGGACGTTAAGAGCAACAAGAACGTCTTCCCCACTCCGGACATGCTGGCCCATGGCTTCACGGCCAAGGCACCCAGCCCGGCGGCCGAGCGCGCGCGCACCCGCATGTGGGCCCGCTTCAAAGCCGGTTCCTGACCTCCGCCCGTCGCGCAACACGTGGCCGACGTCTCGATCGAGGACCTGACGGTCCGCTACGGCCCCGTGACCGCGCTCGACGGCCTCCATCTCACGATCGGCAGCGGCGAGCTGTTCGTGCTCCTCGGCGGCTCCGGCTCCGGCAAAACCACGCTGCTGCGCACGCTCGGCGGCTTCATCGAGCCCGCTTCCGGCCGCATCCTCCTGGGCGGCCGCGACATCACCGGGCTGCCGCCACACCGCCGCCCGGTGAACACCACGTTCCAATCCTACGCGCTGTTCCCGCACATGACGGTCGCCGACAACGTGGCGTTCGGCCTGCGCCGCCAAGGTGCCTCCCGCGCCGAGATCACCGAGCGGGTGGCCGAGCTGCTCGAGCTCGTGCGCCTCGGCGATTTCGCCCGCCGCAAGCCCGACGCTCTCTCCGGCGGCCAGCGGCAGCGTGTAGCCCTCGCCCGCGCGCTCGCCCCGCGGCCCCGTTTGCTCCTGCTCGACGAGCCGCTCTCTGCGCTGGACCGCGGCTTGCGCGAGCAGACGCGGCAGGAGCTGATCCGCATCCAGCAGCAGACCGGCACCACTTTCGTCATGGTCACCCACGATCAGGACGAAGCGCTCGCCATGGCGACCCGGATCGGCCTGCTGCACAACGGCCGTCTGGCCCAAGTCGGCACGCCGTCCGAGTTGTATGAACGGCCGGCCAGCCGCTACGTCGCCGGCTTTATGGGCAACGACAACGTCTTGCCGGCGCGCGCGCTGGCCCCGGGCCAGCTCGAGCTGGAAGGCGTCGGCCCCATCCAGGCCGATGTCGATGTGCCCGCGACTCCCTTCTGGGTCGCCATCCGGCCGGAACGTCTCCGTCTCGTCCGCGAGGCGGCGCGTGCCCCGAACACGGCGGCCGGCACGGTCCTGACCGCCGCCTATTTCGGCGACTCCGCCGATTACGCCATCCGCCTCGACATCGGTGCCACGCTGCAGCTCGTCCAGCCGCTCAGCGCCGGCTTCGGCTCCGGGCTGCTCGCGCCGGGCAGCGCCATCACCGTCGCGTTCCCGCCCGACGCCCTGACCATCCTCGCTGAATGAACCGCACCAAGGTTCTCGCGCCGCTCTGGGTGTGGCTGGGGCTGTTCGTCCTGCTGCCGGTGCTGATTGTCGCAGCGCTGTCGTTCTCCACGGCAGTCGAAGCCGTGCCGCCTTTCACCCCGCTGCTCCAGCAACCCGACCCGGCCAACTACGCGCTCCTCACCAGCGACACCTATTACCTCGACGCCTTTCTCAAGAGCCTTCTGATCGCCAGCGTCTCGTCAGCCTGTTGCCTCGCGATCGGCTACCCGATGGCGCTCGCCATCGCCCGCGCCCCCGAACGCTGGCGGTCGCTGCTTCTCCTGCTCGTCATGCTCCCGTTCTGGACCGGCTTCCTGCTCCGGATCACGGCCTGGATCGGCCTTCTGCGCGACGACGGCTGGATCAATCTCGCCTTCGGCTGGGTCGGGCTCGGCCCGTTCAAGCTGCTCTACACCGACCTCGCGATGTACATCGGCATCACCTACGCCTACCTCCCATTCATGATCCTGCCGCTCTACGCCCGCCTCTCCCGCCGCGACCCGGCGCTCGAGGAAGCCGCCGCAGACCTCGGCGCCACACCCTGGACCGTCTTCCGCACCGTGACCTGGCCGCTGTCGGTGCCGGGCGTCGCCGCCGGGCTCGCCCTCGTGTTCATTCCCGCCGTCGGCGAATATGTCATCCCGGAACTGCTCGGCGGCCCCAGCGCGCAGACGGTCGGCCGCGCGCTCTGGAACGAGTTCTTCTCTAATCGGGACTGGCCCATGGCCTCCGCGCTCGCGACCGCGCTGCTGATCGTGCTCCTGGTCCCCATGGTGCTGCTCAGGACCCGCGAATGAGGCGAGGCCGCCTGCTCCCCACCGCGCTCCTGGCCGGCTATGCTTTCCTCTACGTCCCCATCGCGCTTCTGGTCGCCACCAGCTTCAACCCGTCGCGCCTGACGACGGTCATCACCGGCTTCTCGATCACGTGGTACGTCACGCTCTGGCACGACGCCAAGCTGATCGACGCCGCGCGTCTCTCGCTGCTGATCGCCGCCGTGTCGGCCACGGGCGCAACGCTACTGGGCACCCTCGCCGGCTTCGCCTTGGCGCGTTTCGGCGGGTTCCGCGGCCGCGGCCTGTTCGCGAGCCTGATTTCCGCCCGCCTCGTCTTGCCCGACGTGCTGGTCGGCCTGTCCATGCTGCTGCTCTTCGTGCAATCCGAGCAGCTGTTCGGCTGGCCCGCCGACCGCGGCGTCCTGACCATCACGCTCGCCCATATCTCCGTCAGCCTCTCCTATGTGGCCGTCGTCGTCGAAGCGCGTCTGACGGACGCCGGAACCGAGTTGGAGGAAGCCGCGCAAGACCTCGGCGCCACGCCGCTCCAAGCGTTCCTGCGGATCACGTTGCCCTTGCTCGGCCCGGCCCTGCTCGCGGGTTGGCTGCTTGCCTTCACCCTCAGTCTCGACGACCTCGTCGTCGCCACCTTCACCTCCGGACCGGGCGCCTCCACCCTGCCCATGGTCGTGTTCTCCGCGATGAAGCTGGGGGTCACGCCGGAGCTGAACGCCCTGGCCAGCCTGATCCTGCTGCTCGTCGCCGTTTGCCTCGGCGGGGCCTGGGCCGCGCAGCGACGTTTTGCCGCGACCCGGAAGTGAACCACGGGCCAACATTTGCGTTCACGCGACCATGGCATACAAAATGACTGCCCTGGCGGCCATCCTTTTGGCGACTCTCACGGCATGCGGCAATCTGCCGCCGGGCCACGTCCCGGTGCAGCCGAACGCATCGCAAGGCGGTGGCGCAGCGGCCGTGCGAGCGACGGGCGGCCCGGCCGTTCCGTAACGGCGCTGCAGGCCGGCGCCGTAGCCTGTTGTGCGGCACGGCGCGGGAGCCTAACGTCCGGCACGTTTTTTTGCCGGAATTCCCATGCATCTCACCGCCGAACGCCTCGACCGCATCAGCCCGAGCCAGACCATCGCCATCTCGACGAAGGCGCGCTCGCTGAAGGCCGAAGGCCGCAACATCATCTCGCTGGCGGCCGGCG
>JAVVHH010000022.1:0-35757 GCA_032249615.1 Acetobacteraceae bacterium | reverse complement strand
ACCGCATACTGGTCGACCATGAAGCCGCTTACGAGGCAGCCCCGGCACTGTCTAGTAGAGCGAGCGGGACCCCGCCGCGGCGCGCATCGCCTGCCAGCGCCGATACCGCATCATGCCCCAGGCAAACAGCCCGGCAACGATGATGACGGGCAGCGCCATCGACAGCACCCAGAGAGCCAACGCGGCGAACGCAACCGCTCCCGCCGTCAGCGCGACCAGAATGCCGCCGATCATCATCTTGTACGAAAGTGGCAGGCCGGCGCGCGGCGGCGTGTTGAAACTACCGTCGAGGCGCATGTCGAGCGTCGGAGGCGTGCGAGTCATGCGGCTAAAGTGTGGCGAATTCCTTGCTGCTTCAAGGGCACGCTCCGGTGGTCCATTCCTGGCGTCAGCGATGCGGATAACGTTTGACTGGCGAGTGAGCAGCCCCACATGAACCGCGTGAGAGACAGCGATTGGGACCCATGCTGACCCGGCGGACTCTGATGTGGGCGGCGCCGGCGGCGGTCGTTGCGGGCGGGGCGGGGTTGAGCGGCTACATGCTGCTGCACCGCTCCCCGGGTCACAGCCCGGGCGGCATCGGGGGGCCCTTCACGCTCGTGGATGGCAGTGGCAAGACGGTCACCGATGCCGATTTCGCGGGTAAGTGGATGCTCGTCTATTTCGGCTATACGCACTGCCCGGATGCCTGTCCGACCGCGTTGCAGGACATGGCCAATGCTGTTGATATGCTCGATCCAGCTCAGCGCAAGAAAGTGGCGATCGTCTTCATCACCGTCGACCCGGCGCGCGACACGCCGGCCGTCATGCGGGACTACGTCAGCAACTTCGCCGCGCCGATCGTCCCCCTGTCAGGGTCGCCCGAGCAGATCGCCAAGGCCGCCAAGGAATACCGGGTCTATTACGCCAAGCACCCGACCGAAGACGGCTATGAGATGGACCACAGCAGCATCATCTACGTGATGAATCCGGAAGGCGATTTCGTCGCCAACTTCACCCACGAATCGTCGCCGAAACAGATCGCCGCCAAGCTGCACGCGCTCGTCTAGCCGCGCTTAAGCCTGTCTTAATCTAAACGGCCGAAGCTGAGGCTGGATCGGCGGAGGCGGCCTGACGTGAGATGTGTGGCCCACGTCCATTGGCAGGGTCAGTTTCTGACAGGCGACCGTGTACGCGGCTATTGCGTCGTGCTGCTGGTGTTCGAGCTTGCGTGCTTCGCTTTCCTCGTCGCGGGCACGCATGGCTGGATCGTGCCGCTGGATCAGCCGAACTCATCCGACTTCGTCAGCTTTTACGCCGCGGGATCGCTTGCCGATGATGGGACGGCGGCGCTGGCCTACGACAAAGCCGCACACTATGCCCGGGAACAGCAGGCCACCGAGCCCGGCATCGGCTACAATTTCTTCTTCTATCCCCCGATCTTCCTTCTTCTTTGCGCCGCCTTGGCGCGCTTGCCTTATCTCGCCGCATTCATCCTCTTTCAGGCAGGCTGCCTGTTGCCCTGTCTCATCCTGGTCCGCCGCATCGTGGGACCCGTCGCCTGGTCGACGCTGCTGGCGTTCCCCGCCGTCTTTTGGGCGATCGGCACTGGTCAGAACGCGCTGCTGACCGCGGCGCTGCTGGCAGGCGCAACGCTCCTCATGGAGCGGTCGCCGCTGCGGGCCGGGCTCCTTCTCGGGGCGCTCTGCTACAAACCGCATCTCGCGATGCTGGTCCCCGTCGCCTTGCTCGCCGGCGGGCACTGGCGCGCGATGGCCGGCGCAGCGCTCTCCGTCGTCGGGCTCGCCGGCTTGTCTCTGGCCATGTTCGGCTGGGGCACGTGGCGCGCTTTTGCGACAGTGGCGGTGAACGCCGGGTCTGTCTACGCGAGCCCGGCAACTTCGATTGATCTCGCCGGGCTGACGAGCCCATACGGCTTCGTCATGGCCAGCGGCGGCGACCGAGCGTCCGCCATGGCGTTGCAGGCCGCGGTTGTGCTGGGAGCCGCGCTTGCCGTCGCCGAGTGCTGGCGCCGCCCAACCCGCCTGGCGCTGCGCGCGGCGGTGTTGCTGGCGGCCCTGCCGCTCGTCTCGCCGGTCGCGATGTTCTACGATCTGATGGTCACCGGCGTTGCCCTCGCCTGGCTCGTTCGCGACGGCCGTGAGCATGGCTTTCCACCCTGGCAGCCGAGCCTCGTCGCGTTGGCCTTTCTCTTGCCGCTGCTGTCCGGCAACACCGGCTTCGACAGCCAGATCGGCATCCCGCCTCTTGCGGCGGCCCTTGGGTTTGGGCTGGCGCTGCGACAGGCATTCCGCGGTCAGGCTTTGGTGCGCCCGGCAGGACTTGAACCCGCGACCAAGCCGTTATGAGCGGCCCGCTCTAACCAACTGAGCTACAGGCGCAACCGCTACCCTCTTACCGTTGTCGCCGAGCAAGCGGAAGCGGGCGGTCGTCAGAACGCGCCCATGACGTTCGCGTGAGCCGTCATCCCTTTTTGGATTTGGTCCGTAGCTACTTACGCCGGGTTCAAACCGGTCCCGAGCCGCGGCTCAGATCTGAAAGAAGGCCACGACATGAACGAGCAACAGCCGAACTTAGCGAGACGTCGTCTGATCCAGAGCACGGGTGCGGGCGCTGTCGCCGTCACTGCCTTGGCTGCCGCAGGCATCGCTGCCACGTCGAGCTCCGCCGAAGCACAAGCCATCAACGACGCCGCCATCCTGAACTTTGCGCTCAACCTCGAATATCTCGAGGCCGAATTCTACTCCCGCGCCGTGTTCGGCACGGGGCTGACCTCGGCCGACACGGGCCCCGGCGGCGGAACGGTGACGGTGAAGGGGGCCAGCACCAAGGTCCCGTTCGTCACGCCGTCGCTCCAGCAATTCGCGACCGAGATCGCCAACGACGAGATCACCCACGTTAAGGTCCTGCGCAGCGTCCTCGGCAGTGCGGCAGTCCCCGAGCCCAACATCGACTTGCTGAACAGCTTCAACACGCTCGCGCAAGCGGCGGGCCTCGGCACCAGTTTCGATCCGTTTGCCAGCGAGACCAACTTCCTCCTGGGCGCGTATATCTTCGAAGACGTGGGCGTCACCGCTTACCACGGAGCCTCGCCGCTCGTGTCCAACAAGCAGATCCTCTCGGCCGCGGCGGGCATCCTGGCCGTCGAGGCCTATCACGCCTCCCTCGTGCGCACGCTCCTGTTCCAACTGGGCTCGACGTATCAGAACGCCACCAATGCGATCTCGAACGTTCGCGCCAGCCTGTCGGGCGCGGCAGATGACCAGGGCGTGGTGACGGACGGCACGTCCAGCATCGTTCCGACCGACGCCAACGCCATCGCCTTCTCGCGCAGTGCGCGCCAGGTGCTCAACATCGTTTACGGAGCGCAGAACGCGAGCAGCGGGTTGTTCTTTCCCAATGGCATGAACGGAACCATCAAGTGATGCGCCGCCTTCATCTGCTCGCGGGCATCGCGACGCTCGCCCTCGGTCTCGTGGCCCTCCAGCCGGCAGCCCGAGCCAACGTCATCCAGGTATTCAGCGGGCAGTCTCTGTCGGCCACACCGATCACCTTCGCGCTCGGCACGGGTTCGTTTTCCTTCACGCTCGACAACACGGGCTTCTTCCCGATGTCCAACGTCGCGACCGCGGGTACCGGCAAGGTGTCGACCTTCTTCGGAGGGGTCACCGATTTCGAGAGCGGTTCAGCGATCGACGGGACCGGGCTCTACAATTTCGCCAGCTATCCGTCGCCTGCATCCATCCCTAACTCGTCGGCGCTCGACTTCGTCGGACTGTCCTACGCCGCGGCGGACGGCACGCATTACGGGTTCGCGGAAGTGTTCGGCGGCCAGTTCGTCGGCTACGCTTACGAGACCACGTCCAACACGAGCATTCAGACGAACGAGTTGAAGCAGCCGGTCCCGGAACCTGCCTCGGCAGAATTGCTGATCGCCGGGCTGACGATCGTGGGGATCGGTCGTTCCAAGTTGAAGGCGCGCCGCCAGGCAGCCGTCTGACGGAAGCGTCCGGCCGGGCTCCTGCCCGGCCGGATCGCGCTATCGCAGGGTCGCACCAGTGCGCTTGGCGACGCTCTCGACGATCTTGGCGGACGCGGCCTCGATCTCCGCGTCGGTCAGGCTGCGCTCTTTCGGTTGCAGCACGACCTCGATCCCGACCGATTTCAGTTCCGGCGCGATCTTATCGCCCTGGTAGACATCGAAAATCGACGCACCCGTGATCAAAGTGCGTTCCGCCCCACGCGCTGCCCGCAACACGGTCTCGGCCGGAACCGCCGCGTCGACCAGGAACGCGAAGTCACGCCGAACCGGCTGGAACGGCGGTAGGTCCGGCGCCGCCCGCTTGCGGCGCTTGGCCTCCGGGACCCGGTCCAGAAACACTTCGAACGCCGCGGCCGGACCGATCAGGTCTAGCCCGCTCAGCACCGAGGGATGCACCTCCCCGAAATGCGCCAGGATCAGCTTCGGGCCTTGCCGCACCACCCCGGACCGGCCCGGGTGATACCAAGTCGGCGCGTCGGTGGTAACCGTGAGGCTGTCGGCGGGGACGCCGACTGCGGCAAGCACGGCCATGGCGGCCGCCTTGGCGTCCAGCGCACCGTAGGGCCGGGCGGGCGCCAGTGGGTGGCGTTCGCTCATCCCGGTCATCAACCCGGCGGCGACGTTTTCCTGCCCGCCCGCGGCGAAGGAGGGTCCGATTTCGAACAGCAGGGCGCTGGACAGGCCTCGTGCCGCGTTCCGGCCCGCGGCGAGCGCGAGGCTCGCAACCGGGGTCGGGCGGAGCTGATCCAGATCGGCCGAAATCGGGTTGACGACCTGCAGGGCCGGGTCGCCGCCATCGAACAGGGCGGCCTCGCGACCTTGCATGAAGCTGAACGAGACTGTTTCGAGCAGGCCTGAAGACGCCAAGACGCGCCTCGCGATGGCGCCGCGCACCTGCCGGGGCGTCAGGGTGGCGGCCGGAACCGGGCCGGAGCGCGGCAACGATACAGGCGGGATGGTATCGAGCCCCTGGATCCGCAGCACCTCTTCGACGAGGTCGGCTTCGGGCTCGATGGCGGCGCAGCCCTCGGCCGCCCTGGCCGCGCGGGCCGGATCGAGGCTCGGCGCTTGGTCGAGCACGATCGGCGCTGCGATGTCGTTCCGCCACGACGGCACGGCGACCGATACCGCCTCGGCCGTGCGGGACTCGACCGCGAAGCCAAGCCGCTCGAGGATGTCGACAGCGTCGTCGGCGGGCACGGCGAGTCCGCCCAACCCCGCGAGGCGCTCGAAGCGCAATGTTGCGGAGCGCTGCCAACGTGGTTCCGCGCCGGCAGCCACGACGTGGCTCGCCTCGCCGCCGCAGAGGCTCTGAACCATGTGCGTCGCCGCTTCGAGCGCGCACGGCAGCAAAGCGGGGTCGATGCCGCGCTCGAAACGCTGCCGCGCATCCGAGACGATGGCATGGCGACGGCCGGTCAGCGCCACGCGCACCGGGTCGAACAGGGCGCATTCGATGAACACGGAGGTCGTCGACTCCGTGCAGCCGGTGGCGTCCCCGCCCATGACGCCAGCAAGGGACTGCACGCCGGCGGCGTCCGCGATGACGCAATCGGCCGGGTCCACGACGTAGTCGCGCCCGTTCAGCCCGCTGAAGCTCTCGCCGGCGCCGCGGCGGAAGGTGAGCACGCCGCCCTGCACCCGGTCCGCGTCGAACACGTGCAGCGGGCGGCCGAGGTCGACGGTGAAGAAGTTGCTCACGTCGACCAGCGCGTTGATCGGACGCAGCGCGATGCTGGTCAGCCGCGCCTGCAGCCAGGCCGGGCTCGGTCCGTTCACCAGGCCGCGAACCGTGCGGCCGAGAACCCACGGGCACGCCTCCGCATCGCGGATTTCCCAGCCGACCGGGCTGTCGAACCGGCCGGCGACGGGGAGGGGGGACCACGGCTTGAGCCGCCCCAGCCCCGCCGCGGCCAAATCGCGCGCCACCCCGCGCACGGAGAGGGCATCTCCCCGATTGGGGGTGACCGCGATGTCGATCACGGGATCGTCGAGCCCGGCGTAGTCGACGTACGACACGCCGACCGGGGCATCCTCGGGCAGTTCGACGATGCCGTCATGGTCCTCACCGAGCCCCATCTCGCGGCGGGAGAGCATCATCCCAGCGCTGACGACGCCGCGGATGTCGCCGACTTTCAGCGTAACTCCCGTGCCGGGAATGAAGCTGCCGGGCGGCGCGAACACGACTTTGAGGCCGGTACGGGCGTTGGGCGCCCCGCATACGACCGAGACGGGGCCTTCGCCGGCGTCGACGGTGCAGGCGCGCAGCCGGTCCGCGTTCGGGTGCTGCACCGCCTCGAGAACATGGGCGACCCGGAACGGCCGCAAAGCCTGGCCGGGATCGGTCACCGATTCCAGTTCGAGGCCGATCCCGGTCAGGCGATCGGTAATCGCCTCGAGCGTCGCGTCCGTATCGAGGTGTGTGCGCAGCCAGGAAAGGGTGAACTTCATCCGCCCAGGCCCTCATGCAGCAGAGCGGGGGTCAGTGCGCTGAACCCGAAGTGGCGGAGCCAGCGCAGGTCGCTCTCGTAGAACAGGCGCAGATCGGGGATGCCGTGCTTCAGCATCGCGAGCCTTTCCACGCCCATGCCGAACGCAAAGCCTTGCCATTCCCGGGGATCCAGCCCGCAATTGGCCAGCACGCGGGGATGCACCATGCCGCTGCCGAGGATCTCGAGCCAGTCCGACCCGCCGCCGATCTCACCGGTGCGCCGGTTCCAGCCGATATCGACCTCCATCGAGGGTTCGGTGAAGGGGAAGTAGGAGGAGCGGAACCGCACGGGCAGCGTCGAGATGCCGAAGAAGCTGCGGAGGAAATCGGTCAGGCAGCCTTTCAAATGGCCGAGGGTAATGGCGCGGTCGATGATGATGCCCTCACACTGGTGGAACATCGGCGAGTGCGTAGCGTCGTAATCGGCGCGATAGGTCCGGCCCGGCGCGATCACGCGGATCGGCGGCTCCTGCTCGAGCATGGAGATGATCTGCACGTCGCTGGTCTGTGTCCGGAGCAGCAGGGTGCGGCCGTCCCTCGTGCCCGGCATGTAGAAGGTGTCGTGGTCGGCGCGGGCCGGGTGATGCGCCGGGATGTTGAGCGCGCCGAAGTTGAACCAGTCGGTCTCGACGTCGAAGCCCTCGCCGACGCGGAAATCCATGGCGCCGAAGATCGCCATGATCTCCTCGATCGTCCGGCTGATCGGGTGGATGAGGCCCTGCGGGCGGGGCGGGGGCGGCAGGCTGACGTCGATCCGCTCGGCCGCGAGCTTAGCATCGATTTCGGCGCGCTCGAGGGCGGCGCGCCTTGTCTCGATGATGGCGGTGAGATCATCCTTGAGCTGGTTCAGCGCCGCACCGCGCGCGCGCCGCTCGTCGGGAGAGGCTTTGCCGAGCGATTTGAGCAGGAGCGTCAGCTTGCCGTGCTTGCCCAACGTGCCGACGCGGACGGCATCCCAGCTCCGCAGATCGCTTGCCTCCGCGAGCGCCGTTTCGGTTTCGGTGCGCAGGGCGGCGAGGTCATCGGTCATGGTGTCACCGCGTGTATCCCTCTCCCGCTGGCGGGAGAGGGCTTCAACAAGGTCGGAGTGGTCTAGGCCGCCGGAGCTTGCGGGTGCTCGGTCAGCGCGGCGAGGCTTGCGACCGTCGCGTCCTCGGCGGCCGCGTGCATGACGCCCTTCACCTGCTCGACGATGGTCGCGAACGCGGCCGGGTCATCGTAGGCGATGGCGGCGAGCACCTTGCGGTCGAGCTCGATCTGCGCGGCCTTCAGCCCGGCGATGAACCGGCTGTAGGTGATCCCGTGCTCGCGAACCGCGGCATTGATCCGCTGGATCCACAGGCCGCGGAAATCCCGCTTCTTCTGGCGGCGGTCGCGATACGCGTATTGGAGCGACTTCTCGAGCCGCTCGAGCGCGATCCGGTAGTTCGTCGACGAGCGGCCGACGAAACCCTTGGACTGCTTGAGAACCTTCTTGTGACGGGCGTGCGTTGTTACGCCCCGCTTGACGCGTGCCATGGGTCGCCCTCCTCTAGCTCAGACCGTAGGGGGCCCACTGCTTGACGGTCAGCGCGTCAGCATGGGTCAACACCTGGGAACCGCGGTTCTGCCGCTTGCGGTCCTGCGAGCGGGCATACAGGTTGTGCCGCTTCTTGCCAGGGCCGGCCATCACCTTGCCGGTCGCGGTGATCTTGAACCGCTTCTTGACCGACGATTTCGTCTTCAGCTTGGGCATTTGCGTCTCCTGCAATGGCTGGCGCCGCCTGATCGCGGACGCACAGACGCCGCGGCCGGGCATGCCCATCCAGGCCCGGCGCGCTAGCGAGGTGCGGGCTCTACCGGAATTGCCGTGCGGCGGCAAGGGTGCGTCATTGATCGCGGATCAGCTTGCCGGAGTAGACGACCGGGCCGGTGGGCGCGCCGGTGGTCGAACCGCCGGGGGGCTCGACGCTGACAGCCAAGGTCGCGCCAGCCAAACTGGCGGCGCGTGCGGCGGCCGGAAGCGCGGCGCGGGTCTCTGGGTGGTCGACCACACCCATTGATCGGGGCGCTTGCCCGGCGGCGACATACCAGAGCTCGAGCACGCGGTCCGCCGGTTTCTCCGCAGCAAGAGAGCGGACGGTGACCGTCTCGCTGCCGGTGTCCACGCGGACGATCAGCGCGGGAAGGTCGCCGCTGCGGTTGATGACGGCCAGGTAGGACGCGGGTTGCGGCTTCAGCCGCTCGGCGGAGACGAACAGCGCGAGCGCGGCCGCAATCGCTCCGAACGCCAGCGTTGCCGCGCGCCACCGCGCCCGCGAGCGGCGCAGGGCGAGCGTCGTGTCCACGACGGGGGACGCCGGCTCCGGGCGCAGGTGCTGCTCGATGCGGCGCCAAATTTCCGGGTTGGGTTCGACGGCCGGCACGACGTCATTCAGGCCGGACAGCCAATTCTCCCAGCGCAGCACGGCGTCTCGCAGCTGCGCGTCCGTTTCCATCTCACGCTGCAGCGCAGCGCGCTCGGCGAGCGGCAGCGTGCCGAGCACGAACTCGGCGCACTCCATCTCGCGGTCCATGTCGCTCATGCGGCCTCCAAGCACGTGCGGAGCGCGTTCAGTGCCCGATGGAGCCAAGTCTTGATCGTCGGGACTTGGGCGCTGAAGTGCCGCGCAAGCTCGTCGCGGGAGTAGCCGTTGCAGTAGGCCAGGACGACGCATTCGAGCTGCGGCGCGGCCAGACGCCCGAGGCAGCGGCCAAGCTGGTCCTGCACAATCACTTGGCGCTCCGGGTCGGCGGCGCCATCCGGCAGATCGATCTCGGCGGCGGCCGCGTCGTGCACACGCTTGCGGATCACGTCGATCGCGGCGTTGCGCGCGATGGCGATCATCCACGTCATCGGCGAGCCAGAAGCGGGCGCGTATCTCGACGCGTTCTGCCAGATACGCAGATAGCTGTCCTGCAGCACCTCATCGGCGATCTCCCGGCCTTTCACGATGCGCAGCGTAACGCCGTAGAGTTTGGCCGAGGTGCGGGCGTAGAGATCCTGAAAAGCAGCATGATCGCCGGCACTCACCCGTGCCAATAGTTCCGCGAGATCCGAGGCCGCTGTCGACACTATTTCATCCCCAATGCCCCCGGCGACCCGGCGACATCACGCCGACGGCAACGCTGGCGCTCATGGGCGGAGATCTAACATGCGAAGGAAAGAACGACACAGATTCCTTTGGCCGACGGCCACAGCCTGACTCTTCGGGAGCGATGGAGCTACGGGCGGCTGCCCTCGGAAGTTTCAGCCCAACGCCGCCGATCCGAACGGACCCACGTTTCGCCGCACGTTTCGCTGGCACCGGCGATGCCCTATATCACGCCGACCATGCGCGTTCCCTTCATCAAGATGCACGGCGCCGGCAATGACTTCGTCATCGTCGACGAGCGAGCCGGTGCGGTCGACTTCTCAGAGGAGCAGGTGCGGCTGCTCGCCGATCGGCGGCGCGGGATCGGTTGCGATCAGTTCATCACACTCCACCCACCGCCCGCGCACACCGATGCCGACCTGCTCATGCGCATCCGCAATCCTGATGGCTCGGAGGCCGGCGCCTGTGGCAACGCGACGCGGTGCGTGGCCGAGATGTTGTTCGAGCAGAACGGCCGGCCCTACCAGGTCATCCGGACCGTCGCTGGCGACCTGCCAGCGGAGCGGCTGGCCGATGGCCGGGTGCGCGTGGATCTCGGCCGAGCCCGGCTCGGCTGGGCGGACGTGCCCCTCGCCGAGCCGTCCGACACGCTGCATCTGCTTCTCCCCGGCGACCCGGCGGCCTGCTCCGTCGGCAACCCCCACGTCACCTTCTTCGTCGACGACGTGGACCGCGTGGAACAGGAGGGCGCGGCGTTCGAACGGCACGCGCTGTTCCCGGACCGGGTCAACGTCGGCTACGCGAAGATCATCGACCGCGCGCACATGCGGCTGCGGGTGTGGGAGCGCGGCGCGGGCCTGACGCTCGCCTGCGGCTCCGGCGCCTCGGCGGCCGCGGTCAACGCGCACCGGCGCGGCTTGATCGAGCGGCATGTTGCCATCGAGATGGATGGCGGCACGCTCGAGATCGACCTTCCCGAGAATGGCCGCGTGCTGATGACGGGCCCGGTCGCGATGAGCTTCCGCGGCGAGATCGGGCTTTGACGCTGGAGGTCCTCACCTTCGGGTGCCGGCTCAACGCGTTCGAGAGCGAGGTGATCCGCGGCCATGCGGCGGGGCTCGAGAATACGGTGGTCATCAATACCTGCGCCGTGACCGCCGAGGCGGAGCGCCAGTGCCGCAAGGCGGTGTTGCGCGCCCATCGCGAACGCCCCACGGCGCAGATCGTGGTCACCGGCTGCGCGGCGCAGATCGCCCCGGCGCGCTGGGCCGGGCTGCCGGGAGTGGGCCGGGTCCTGGGCAACAGGGAGAAGCTGGAGGCGGCAAGTTGGCTGACTGGTGCCCCCAGCGCAGTGGGCGACATCGGCGCCCAGCGGACTCACTCGGCGCCCGCCATTGCGGGCATGGCCGGACGGGCGCGGGCGTTCATCGACGTGCAGCAGGGCTGCGATCATGCGTGCACCTTCTGCATCATCCCGCAGGGGCGGGGGGTGAGCCGGTCGGTCACCGTGGCCGATGCAGTCCGGCAGGTGCGGGCGTTGGTGGCAGCGGGGATCAACGAGGTCGTCCTGACGGGGGTGGACCTCGCGAGCTACACCGATGCGGGCAACGCCCTCGGCGTGCTGGTGCGCACGATCCTGCGCGATGTCCCGGATCTGCCGCGGCTTCGGCTATCCTCGCTGGATCCTGCGGCCATCGACGAGGCGCTCTGGCGGGCGTTGGCCGAGGAGGAGCGGTTGATGCCGCATCTGCACCTGTCGCTGCAATCGGGGTCCGATATGATCCTCAAGCGCATGCGGCGGCGTCATAGCCGGGCCGATGCGCTCGCGGCGATCGATCGCGCGCGGCGGCTGCGGCCGGGGATCGCGATCGGGGCCGATCTGATCGCCGGGTTCCCGACCGAGACCGAGGCGCACCAGCGGGAGACGCTGGACGCGGTCGATGGGGCGGCGATCCCCTATGTGCACGTGTTCCCCTTCAGCGATCGGCCCGGCACGCCGGCGGCGCGAATGCCGCCCGTGCCGGTTCCGGTGCGCCGAGCACGGGCCGAGGAATTGCGGCAGCAGGGCAGGGTGGCCGCGAGCGCGTTCCACGCGCGCCAAATCGGCCGCACCCTCAGGGTCGTCGTGGAGCGCGGGGGTGTCGGGCATAGTGAACATTTCACCAAGGTAAAGCTGCGCCGCCCGGCGCCCGTGGGCGCGCTTGTTTCGGTGATGGCCACGGCGGCGTCGGCCGACGGTGTAGAGGCGGATTGATGGCACTCGGGTTCTTTTCGCGGCTTAAGGAAGGATTGAGCCGCAGCACGCAGAAGCTGACGGGCGGGATCACCGCCGCGCTGACGAAGAAGCGTCTGGACGACGAGGCCCTCGCGGCGCTGGAGGAGACGTTGATCACGGCCGATCTAGGGCCGGCCGCGGCGGAGCAGATCATTGCCGAGTTCAGGCGCACCCGGTTCGGGCAGGACGTGACGGACGACGAGGTTAAGCTGGCGCTCAGCCAGGAGATCGCGACCATGCTCGGCCCGGTCGCGGTTCCGCTCGAGATCGACCGTTCGCTGAAGCCGCATGTCGTGCTGGTCGTGGGTGTCAACGGCACGGGCAAGACCACGACGATCGGCAAGCTGGCGCAGAACTATCGCGCGACCGGTATCCGGCCGATGCTGGTGGCGGGAGACACGTTCCGCGCCGCGGCTGTCGAACAGCTGCAAGTTTGGGGCGAGCGGACCGGCGCCCCCGTCGTCTCAGGCCCGCCCGGTTCCGACCCGGCCGGCTTGGCGTTTGACGCGCTGAAGCGCGCCAGATTGGAAGGCGCCGACGTGCTGCTCATCGACACGGCCGGGCGGCTGCACAACAAGGGCGCGCTGATGGAGGAGCTCGCGAAGATCATCAGGGTGATCCGCAAGCTGGATCCGACGGCTCCGCACTCGACGCTGCTCGTGCTGGACGCGACGACCGGTCAGAACGCCATGGAACAAGTGCGGGTGTTCAAGGAGATGGTGGACGTCACCGGGCTGGTGGTCACCAAGTTGGATGGTAGCGCGCGTGGCGGAATTGTCGTCGCCCTAGCTCAAGCATTCGCCCTGCCGGTCCACGCCGTGGGCGTCGGCGAGAAGGCCGACGATCTGCGGCCGTTCGAGGCGATGGACTTCGCCCGCGGCTTGGTTGGGGCCGACGCCGGCTAGTGCAGGAGGGCGGCGAGACCGCCGAAAAGGCCCAGCAACCCGAGCCCGACCGTCACCGCGATTGAGGCCGTGTCGACTGCTTTGGCCTGTGCTGCGGCCTGTTGCCGACGAATACGCTGCTGTGCCCGCATGTCATGTCCCTCTGCTACTATTAACGTGGCGAGGACTTGGTCGGTTGCCAAGAGGTAGATGCTATTGCGGGGCAAGCGGCATGTGAAGGCTGAACCCGGCAGCCGGTTTCAGCCGCCGCTCCTGTTCGCTTTGCGCCGTCGAACCCGGCGAGAAGCCGTCGCCGCGGAATTGCTCGCGCGACGTGAACAGCGTGGGCGCCAGCGACGGCTCGTTGCTCTCGCGCTCCGACGGTGGGCTCGACAGGTTGCGGTTCGGCAGCGGTGCCGGCTGAAACGAGGGCGCTTTGGCGGGGGCAGCTGCTGGCGGTGGGTCGAGCGAAAACGCGCCGGGCGCCGGCACGGCCAGGGTCAGAGGCCGCTGCAACGGTCCCGCCGCGATCAGCGGAAGCGCGAGCATCAGGAGCCAGGACCTTCTCATAGGGCCACCTCGGAAATTAGGCGGTTCGTGCCGCGCTCATCACTGGACGGGTTTTGCGCCGGCGCGCCGAGCGGAGCATCGCCGGCATCACGCCACGCTTGGAGCGCCCAGCGGACGGTCGGAAAAGCCAGCTCATCCCAGGGGATTTCATCCCATGCGAACAGGCGCACATCGAGACTTTCCACCCCGGGCGCGAAAGCGGCCGCTCCGTCGAAGCGCGCGCGGAACATGATCTGCACCTGGCCGATCCGGCTGATGCTGTACAGAGCCAGCACGCCGTCGGCGCGGATGGTGGCGCCCGCCTCTTCCAGAGCCTCGCGGGCCGCGCCCTCGACGAGCGTTTCGCCATGCTCGAGATAACCGGCCGGCAGTGTCCAGAAGCCGCGGCGGGGCTCGATGGCGCGCCGGCACAGCAGGACGCGCCCGCTCTCGGCGACGACGGAACCGACGACGATCTTAGGATTGTCGTAGGCAACATAGCCGCAGGAGTCGCAGACCTCGCGTGGGCGGTTATCATCCTCCGGCACCAATGACGTGAAGCTCGGCATTTCTCCGTTTTTACGCGATCCGGCGCGCGTTTCAACTCTTCTGTTCCGCTCCCTTTCACGATTCGGTCATGCTGTGGCGAGAATGCTTGCTCCCAACTCGCGCTCCATTGCCTCGCGCATGAGGAATTTCTGCATCTTGCCCGTGACCGTCATCGGGAACTCGTCGACGAAGCGGACGTATCGCGGGATCTTCTGGTGGGCGATCTGGCCGCGGCAGTAGGCCTGCACCTCCGCCTCTGTCAGCGTCGCTCCCGGACGCAGGCGGATCCAGGCACAGACCTCCTCGCCATAGCGGGGATCGGGCACGCCGAAGACTTGGACGTCGGCGATCGCGGGATGGCCGTAGAGAAACTCCTCGACTTCGCGGGGGTAGACGTTCTCGCCGCCCCGGATCACCAGGTCCTTGATGCGGCCGACGATGGTGCAGAACCCTTCCTCGTCAATGACGGCCAGGTCCCCCGTGTGCATCCAGCGTGCCGCGTCGATGGCGCCGCGGGTCCGCTCGTCGTCGTCCCAATAGCCGGGCATGACGCAGTAGCCGCGGGTGCAGAGCTCGCCGGGCACGCCGCGCGGCACGATGCGGCCGTCCGCGTCGATGATCTTGACCTCCACATGAGGATGAATGCGCCCCACCGTGCTGACCCGGCGCTCGATCGGGTCGCTCGTCGAGCTCTGGAAGCTGACCGGGCTCGTTTCCGTCATGCCATAGGCGATGGTGATCTCGCGGAGGTGCATCCGCTCGACCGTGCGGCGCATGACTTCGATCGGGCAGGGCGACCCGGCCATGATGCCGGTGCGCAGGTGCGACAGGTCGAATGTCGCGAACTCGGGGTGCTCCAACTCGGCGATGAACATTGTCGGCACGCCATGAAGACCCGTGCAGCGCTCTTCGGCGGTGGCCTGAAGCGTGGCCAATGGGTCGAAGCCTTCGCCTGGATAGACCATGGTCGCGCCATGCGTGGTGCAGGCCAGGTTGCCGAGCACCATGCCGAAGCAGTGATACAGCGGCACGGGGATGCAGATGCGGTCCCGCTCCGTCAGCCGCATCGCTTCGCCGATGAAGAAGCCGTTGTTGAGGATGTTGTGGTGGGTGAGCGCCGCGCCTTTCGGGCTGCCGGTCGTGCCCGAGGTGAACTGGATGTTCACCACGTCGTCGAATTGCAGCGTCGGCTGCAGGGCGGCGAGCTCGGCGTGGTGTGTGGCGGTGGCGAACCCCGGCACGGCCTCGAACGCGATCGTGCCGGGGCTCGCCCCGCCGATCTGGATCACGGTGCGCAGGTGCGGCACGCGGGCCGCCTGGAGTGCGCCGGGCTCGCTGCTGGAGAGTTCGGGGGCGAGTTGCGTCAGAAGGGCGATGTAGTCGCTGGTCTTGAACCGCGTCGCCGTGATGAGCGCGGTGCAGCTCACCTGGTTGAGCGCGTAGTCGAGCTCATGAAGCCGGTAGGCCGGGTTGATGTTGACGAGGACGATGCCGGCTTTCGCCGTCGCGAACTGGGCGACGACCCATTCGGCATTGTTCAACGACCAGATCCCGACGCGGTCGCCGCGTTTGATCCCGAGCGCCAGCAACCCTGCGGCGAACGCCTCGGCTTTGGTGACCAGTTCGCGATAGGTCCACCGCACCCCCTGGCTGCGCACGACGAGCGCCTCTCCGTCGGGGACGCGGGCGGCCGTGCGGTCGAGGTTCTGCCCGATCGTCTCCCCGAGCAGCGGCTTGTCGACGGCCCCGTGCACGTAGCTGATGGCCCCGCTGGTGCTCATTGACGCCCCCCGCCTATATTTGATTCGGAGTACAAGAGGAAACCGCCCGTGTCTGCAAGCCTCTCGAACCGGCCCTCGTCGCTGAATTTCGATCTGGGCGAGGCGGCGGACATGCTGCGTACCAGCGTCGATGCGTTCGCGCAGGACGAGATCGCGCCCCGCGCGGCGGCGATCGATCGAGAGAACGATTTCCCCGCCGATCTTTGGCGCAAGCTCGGTGGCCTAGGCGTGCTCGGCATCACCGTGTCGGACGAGTATGGCGGCGCGGGCATGGGCTATCTCGAGCATTGCGTGGCGGTGGAGGAGATCAGCCGGGCCAGCGCCAGCGTGGGCCTGTCCTATGGCGCGCACAGCAACCTGTGCGTCAACCAGATTTTTCGGAATGGCAACGACGAGCAGCGGCAACGCTTCCTGCCGAAGCTGATCAGCGGCGAGTTCGTCGGCGCGCTGGCGATGAGCGAAACCGGCGCCGGGTCGGACGTGGTGAGCATGCGGACGCGGGCGGAGAAGCGCGGCGAGCGCTACGTGCTGAACGGCAGCAAGATGTGGATCACCAATGGCCCGGACGCGGATGCGCTGGTGGTCTATGCGAAGACCGATCCCGGCGCCGGGTCTCACGGCATCACGGCGTTTATCATCGAGAAGGGGATGAAGGGTTTCCGCTGCGCCCAGAAGCTGGACAAGCTCGGCATGCGGGGGTCGAACACGGGTGAGCTCGTGTTCGAGGATTGCGAGGTCCCGGCCGAGAACGTGCTCGGGAGCGTGGGCACCGGCGTCAATGTCCTGATGAGCGGGCTCGATTACGAGCGCGCGGTGCTCGCGGCGGGGCCGCTTGGGATCATGCAGGCGTGCCTCGACGTGGTCGTGCCGTACGTGCACGAGCGCAAGCAGTTCGGCCAGCCGATCGGCCAGTTCCAACTCATCCAGGGCAAGCTCGCCGACATGTATGTCACGCTGAATGCCGCAAGGGCCTACGTCTACGCGGTGGCCAAGGCCTGCGACCGCGGCGAGACCAGCCGCAAGGACGCGGCCGGCGCGATCCTGTTTGCCGCGGAGAAGGCGACCTGGATGGCGCTCGAGGCGATCCAGGTGCTCGGCGGCAACGGCTACGTGAACGACTACCCCACCGGGCGGCTCCTGCGGGACGCCAAGCTCTACGAGATCGGCGCGGGCACGAGCGAGATCCGGCGCATGCTGATCGGGCGCGAACTGTTCCGGGAAACGGCATGACCGACATCTCCGGGCGGCTGATCGTCGCCCTCGACGTGCCGACGCTCGAAGAGGCGCGAGCGCTCGTCGCCCGGCTCGGCGATGCCGTCTCGTTCTACAAGATCGGTATGTGGCTGCTGTTTCAGCGCGGCGTGGACGACCTGATCGACGGATTGGCCGCGTCGGGAAAGCAGGTCTTCCTCGATTACAAGATGTACGACATCGGCGAGACGGTCCGGCATGGGGTGGCGGCCGTGGCTGCCCGCGGGATCTCGATCGTGACGGTGCACGGCGACCCCGACATGCTCGCGGCTGCCGTGGCAGGGCGCGGCAACACGGGGCTCAAGGTGTTCGCGATTTCGGTGCTGACGAGTCAGGACGAGGGCGCGTTGCGCGCAATGGGCTACGACCGTCCGCTGGCCGAGATCATCGATCTTCGCGTGCGCGCCGCGGCGGAGGCGGGTTGCGACGGCGTGATCGCGTCGGCCGCCGACGATCCCGACGCGATCAAGCGCCGGGCTGGCCGGCCCGGCCTGCTGGTCGGCACGCCCGGGATCAGGCTGGCGGGCGCCGACCACCACGACCAGAAGCGTGCCGCGACCCCCGACGCGGCCATCGAGCGCGGGGCCGACTACCTGGTCGTCGGCCGCCCCATCACCGGGGCCGCCGACCCGGCCCATGCCGCCCGCGCCATCATCGCCCTGATGCAGCAAGGCCAGGCAAGGCGATCACCAGCCGCGACGTGACGTAAGAGATGAAGACCCGCCGCTGCCGGAGGTAGTCCAGCCCGAGCAGCATGTCGGCGGGACCGAGATCCACCGGCGATATGCTGACGGGCATGGCGCGGACGACGTCGTCGCCGACCGTGAGTGCCCCAACCGTCGTGTGCTGCACGGGGAGGCTCTGCCCATCGACGCCCCGCGACGTGTTGGCCGAGGCCATCGAGCGCAATCCGAGCGAGTCGGCGGCCGCCTGCGTCAGCAGCGTGGCACGGGAGCCGGTGTCGAGCAGCGCGATGACGCTTTGACCGT
This sequence comes from Acetobacteraceae bacterium, assembly GCA_032249615.1. Taxonomy (GTDB): domain Bacteria; phylum Pseudomonadota; class Alphaproteobacteria; order Acetobacterales; family Acetobacteraceae; genus JAVVHH01. Next base: position 17,833 of record JAVVHH010000022.1, on the reverse strand, counting down.
CGATGCTGACCTCCAGCAGGGCTTGCCGGTCCGGCGTGATGGTGAGCGGGATGACGGTCTGGCGTGGCGCGAGCGCCGGCAGGGCGCCGCCGCAGCCGCCGGCCGGGTAGAGCCCGAGATGCCCCGCGGCGACGTCCATCTCGAGGTCGAACTGCTCCAGTAGCGGTGCGCCCAACAGCCCGGCGAGCAACGGCGACACGCGGGGCACCACCGGCAAAGCCGCGACGGGGGTGGGCGCGGGCGCAAGCGTCACGCTACCCAGCTGAACCCCCTCGAGCACGACCAGCGGCGCCTCGCGGGCGCCGCCGGTGCCGATCAGCGGCACCGTCCCCTGCATCGGCGGCAGCCGCAGCACCGCTTCGGCCGCGGGCAGGACGAGGTGCGCCTGCGCGCCGGTATCGAGCAGGAAGGTCACGGGCGTCCCGTGAACGGAGGCCGCCAGGACCGGGAAACCCTCGACCGCCTGCAGCGGGACCACCGCGAGCGGGCCAAGGTTGCACTGGGCCCGGGCTGTCAGCGGCAGCGCGAGCCCGGCGAGGACAGCGCGCCGGCCGAAGCGGCTCACAGCATGCGTTGCAGGATGAGCTTCTGGATGTCGGAGGTGCCCTCGTAGATCTGGCAGACGCGGACGTCCCGGTAGATGCGCTCGACCGGGTAGTCGGCGAGGTAGCCGTAACCGCCCAACGTCTGGATCGCGGCGGAGCAGACCTCTTCTGCAATCTCGGACGCGAACAGCTTGGCCATCGCCGCCGCCTCGAGTGCCGGGCGCCCGGCGTCCTTCAGGCGTGCGGCTTTCAGCGTCAGTTCATGCGCGGCGGCCAGCTTGGTCTTGGCGTCGACGAGGCGGAACGCCACGGCCTGGTGCTCGATGATCGCCTTGCCGCCGAACTGCTTGCGCTCCTTGGCATAGGCGATGGCGTAATCCAGCGCCGCCCGCGCCATGCCGACCGCTTGCGCGGCGATGCCGATGCGGCCGCTCTCCAGGGTCGAGAGCGCGATCTTGAGCCCGTCGCCCTCGGCCCCGATCCGCTGGTCGTCCGGCACCTGCATCTCGTCGAACGACAGCGCGCAGCTGTCAGACGCCTTTTGGCCGAGCTTGTGCTCGACGCGGGCGACGGTGAACCCGGGCGTGTTGTTGTCGACGACGAAGGCGGAGATGCCCTTCTTGCCAGCCGCCGGATCGGTGACGGCGAACAGGATCGTGGTCTGGCCGATGCGGGCGTTGCTGATGAACTGCTTGCTGCCGCTGATGCTGTAGCCCGAGTTGGTGCGCGTCGCCCGGGTCTTCACGCTGGCCGCATCCGACCCGGCGGATGGCTCCGTCAGCGCGAAGCTGCCGACCTTCTCGCCCGTGGCCAGCTGGCGCAGCCAGCGTTCCTTCTGCTCGGCCGTGCCGAACTTCTGCAGGATCTCGCAGGTCGGCGCATTGTGGACGCTGACCAGCGTGGACACGGACCCATCCCCCGCGGCGATCTCCTCGACGACTTGGGCATAGGTTTCGTAAGGGATCTCGCTGCCGCCCCACTCCGCGCTGAGCGTCGCGCCGAGGAAGCCCATCTCGCCCAGTTCGCGGATGATCTCCGGCTCGATCACGCCCGCCTTCTCGCGCGCGGCGGCGGTCGGCGCGAGGCGCTCCTGCGCGAACCGCCGCGCGGTTTCGACGACGAGATCACTTGGGTCCGTGTGGTCGAGCATGAGCCGTCTCCCTTTGCGCCGTTCTACTCCGCTGCCGCCTGCATCGCCACTGCCGGGGCTCGGATCGTAGCGAGCAGCGTCGTTCGGCGCGCGGCCGCCTCTAGCATCGAGGCCTCCTTGATCGGCCCGAAACCGCGGATGTCAACCGGTAGGCTGGCCAACTCCGTCGCGGCGGCGAGCGTATCGTCCCTGAGGTCCGCCAACACCGATTGAAGGTCGCGCTCGTACTGCTTCAGCAGCGCGCGTTCGGCGCGTCGGTCGGCCTGCCAGCCGAACGGATCGAGCGGCGTGCCGCGCAATGCCTTACCGGCGCGCAGCGCTCGGAATAGGGGCAGCGCCCAACGGCCCGAAATGGCCACCTTGCGGCGGCGGCCGGTGCTCTTGTCCATTCGCGCGATCAGCGGCGGGGCCATGTGGAAGGTCGGCTCGGGGCCGTAAGCGGCTTCGGAGTGAAGGCGGGCGACCTCGTATTCGTCCTTGTACGCGAGGGCTCGATACCAGCCTTCCGCCACCGCGCGGGTGAAGGCGCCGGGCTGCCCGAGCAGGGCGGTTTCCCGCGACTCGGCGGCATCGACCAGCCGGCGGTAACGGCGGGCCAAGCGGGCGCTGCCATAGGCGACGATCTCGGCGGTGCGGCGTGCGATGACGCTCGGTAGGTCGTCGGGCAGGGGCGCGGTGTCGGCCATGATCTCGTCGGCCAGTTCCGGCCGGGTCGCGAGGATGCGGCCCCAGAGGAAGGCGCGTCGGTTGAGCGGCACCGCGGTTCCGTTCAGCTCGATCGCTCGCAGCAGGCTCGGTTCCGCGAGCGGCATCGCACCCTGTTGCCAGGCGATGCCGAGCATGAGGGTGTTGACCGCTTGCGCCGTGCCGAATAGGCGCTCCGAGATTTGGCTGCCGCGCAGATAGACGGAGGCGCCGCGGTCCACCACGCGCCCGATCGCGCGGCGATGCAGCCCGGCATCCACCGCCAGGTCGCGCTCCTTCAAGAACCCCGCACCGGCCTGCAGGTCGAGGTTGCCGATCACGGCCGCATTGTTGCGGCAGCGCCCGAGCACATCCGGGCCGGCGCCCACCGCGAGATCGGCCGCGAGCAGAAGGTCCGCCTCGCCGCGCGGAATGCGCACCACGTCCAGCCCGGCGCCGGCGCTCGGCTCGGCCATCTGCACGTGTGACACGACCGCACCGTTCTTCTGCGCGAGCCCGGTGAAATCGAGGGTCGTCACCTGCAATCCCTCGAGATGGGCGGCCATGGCGACGATCTGGCCGCAGGTGACGATGCCACCGCCGCCAATGCCGGCGAACAGGCCGCGCCAGACCGGGGCTGCCTGCCGCGCCGGCTGCGGCAGCCCGGCCGACAGTTCCGCCTCGCGCGCCTCCCACAGCGCGGCGTGGTCCATCACCGGCGGCGGGGCCGCGGCGCTGGAGGTGACGAAGCTCGGGCAGAAACCCTTGAGGCAGGACAGGTCGGTGTTGCAGCTGGTCGGGCTGATCCGGCGCTTGCGGCCGTGGTCCGTCGCGATAGGCTCGATGGCGATGCAGTTGGATTGCGCGGTGCAGTCGCCACAATTCTCGCAAACGTCCGGGTTGATGATCACCCGGGTTTCCGCCTGCGCGAGCTTGCCGCGCTTCCGGCGGCGGCGCTTCTCGGTCGCGCAAACCTGATCGTAGATGATCGCCGACACGCCCGGGAACTCGCGGAACTCGCGCTGCACGGCGTCGAGCTCGTCCCGGCCATGCCGGAGCGTGCCCGGGGGAAGGGCGGAGGGCTCGGGCAGGCGGGCCGGGTCGTCGGCGACGACGGCGATGCGGCCGACGCCCTCGGCGGCCAACTGGGCGGCCAGCTTCGGCACGGTCGGCCCGCCTTCCGCCGGCTGCCCGCCCGTCATGGCAACGGCATCGTTGAACAGCAGCTTGTACGTCATGGTCGCGCCGGCAGCGACGGCCTGGCGGATCGCGAGCAGGCCCGAGTGCTGGTAGGTGCCATCGCCCATATTGGCGAAGAGGTGGGGGATTTCCATGAACGGTCCCAGCCCGACCCATGGCACGCCCTCGCCGCCCATCTGGCTGAACGTGCGGGTGAAGTCGCTGGTCGAGACAGCCATGGTGTGGCAGCCGATGCCGGCCATGGCGAAGCTGCCGTCGGGCAACACGGTCGAGGTATTATGCGGGCAGCCGGCGCAGAACATGGGCGCGCGCGCGATGATGCCGGGGCTGGCGGGCAGCGCGGGCAGCCGCGGCTCCGGCACGTCGATGCCGAACGGGCGCAGGGCGCGGCCGAGGGCCGGCATGATCAACTCCGGCGACAACTCCAACTCGGCCGGCAGCAGCGGCGCGCCGTCGCGATCCTGCTTGCCGAGAACAGCCGGGCGGCAGTCGTTCGGCAGGTTATAGAGCGTGTCGCGGATCTGCCGCTCGACGAAGGAGCGCTTCTCCTCGACCACGAGCAGCGCCTGCTTGCCCCGCGCGAAATCGCGCAATCCCTCCGTCTCGAGCGGCCAGGTCAACGCGACTTTGTAGACGGCCAACGCCGGGTGCCGGTCGAGCCCGAGGCGGCCGAGCGCATGCATCAGGTCGTGATGGGCCTTACCGACCGTCACGAGGCCGATCGTGGCATCGCGGCCGCCGCGAACGAGTTTGTCGAGCCGGTTCGCCCGCGCCCAGGCGAGCGCGGCCGGCAACCGCTCGGTCAGCACCCGGCGCTCCAGCACCTGCCGCTGAGCGGGCCAGGCGAGGTGCGCGTCCATGTTCAAGCCGTGCGGCGGAAGCGCGATCTCCGGCGTGACGAAATGCCGCTCGCTCGGCACCACGGCCGTGCCGTGCTGCTCCGCCGTCTCGGCGATCGTCTTGAGCGCGATCCAGAGCCCGGAGAAGCGGGACATGGCCATGCCCGCGAGACCGAAATCGATGATGTCCTGCACGTCGGCTGGCTGCAGGATGGGGATGTTGACGCTCTCGAAGATGCCTTCCGTCGAGTGCGGAAAGACCGACGAATGCGCGACATGGTCGTCCCCGGAGACGGCCAGCACGCCCCCGTACTTCGATGTGCCCATCGTGTTGGCGCAGCGGAACGCGTCGCCGCTACGGTCGACCCCAGGGCCTTTGCCGTACCACAAGCCGAACACGCCATCGACGCGCTTGCCCGGAAACAGGTCGACCTGCTGCGACCCCCACAGCATCGTTGCTGCGAGATCCTCGTTCAGCCCGGGCTGAAAGCGCACGGCGGCTTCGCGGAGCAGCGCCTCGCGCCGCCACATCTCCTGATCGACGCCGCCCAGCGGCGAGCCGCGATAGCCGGAAACCAGCCCGGCGGTGTTCAGCCCGGCCATGCGGTCCAGCCGCGACTGCTCCAACAGCACGCGCACGAGCGCCTGTACGCCCGACAGCAGCACCGAGCAGTCGTGGTCGACGAGGCGGGTCTCGAGGGTGATCGGCGGGACGGCCGGGCCAATGTCCATGCGGAGACTCCTTGAGACCGTATATATAAGGCCGAACCAGCCCGCCCGCGCTCCCCCATTCCATCAAAACTGCTGCCGCCGGGGACGCGCTCGGTGATCCCCCAAGCAACTCTGGCCCACGTGCGACGTTGCGCGCCGCATGCTAAGCCGAACCTCCGACGCGGATCTCTTCCGGTTAGCCCGCCTCGTGAAGGAAACCGGCTATTCCTTCATCACGCCGACGCCGCTCACGATCGCGAGGGTCAACGCGCGGCCGGGCGCGGAGTGGGCCCGCGATCTGCGCGACGTTTTCGGGTGGAGCCGTCCGTTTCGAGCCGGGACGCTGCCCGTGGCCATCGAGGAGGCGGCGGAGGGGGCCGGCGTGCTCGAGCTTGCGGGCGCGGGCCGGCGCAGCACGCTCCGGCTCTCCTCGTTAGGCGGCGAACTGTTCTTCCACTCCGCCTACCCGACCAGCGCGGCCGAAGCCGTGTTCTTCGGGCCCGACACCTACCGCTTCGCCCGCGCCATCTCGCACGCGCTTCCCGAAACCGTGCGGCGTGCCGTCGATATTGGCTGCGGGGCGGGACCGGGCGCGATCGTCGTGGCCCGCGCCCGTCCGCACGCGCGGGTGTTCGGGGTCGACATCAATCCCGCGGCATTGCGGCTGGCCCGGGTGAATGCCGCACTGGCGGGAGCGACACTCGAGGCGCGGGAGAGCGACCTCCTGGCCGCGGTCGACGGCGCGTTCGATCTCATCGTGGCCAACCCGCCTTATCTCGTCGACCCGGGCGCGCGGGCCTACCGGCACGGCGGCGGGCCGCTCGGTGCGGGTCTGTCGCTGAAAATTCTCGAGACTGCCGTCGATCGGCTGACCCCGGACGGCACGCTGCTGCTCTACACCGGCGCCGCGATCGTCGGCGGGACGGACCCGTTTCGGGACGCGGTCACGGTTCTGTTGGGTGGCACCGGGCTGCGCTGGACCTATGAGGAGATCGACCCAGATGTCTTCGGCGAGGAGCTCGAAGGCGGTGCCTATTCGAACTCTGACCGGATCGCCGCCGTTCTACTCACGGCTCAACGATAAACGAGGGGGCGCCATGCCAGACGGTAGCCAGGGTTCGCTCAGCGAACAGGACATCTTTCACCGCCGGCTCGCCCGGTTCAACGAACACCGGTTCATGCCCGGACTTCCCCATGACGACTGGGAAGCGGAGATCGAGGACCACGCACAACTGCTATTGGAGGAAGGCCGCTGGATCGAGCGCTTCCGGGCCTCCGTCGCCGACAGGGCGGCCGAGGCGCCGCGCACGCCGGACGGGTTCATCGCCTGGTTCGAAGAGCTCGAGCACAGCGGGCCCGGCCAGAACGATCCACTGTTCCCTTGGCTGGCGGAAGAAGCCAGCATGGAGGAGATGCGCTGGTTCCTCACCCAGGAAGTGGCAGGCGAGGCCGGCTTCGAGGATTTGACCGCCATCACCCAAGTGCGTCTGCCGACCCAGCCGAAGCTGGAGCTCGCGCGGAACTATTGGGACGAGATGGGGCGCGGCAACCCGAAAGGGATGCACGGGCCGATGCTGCAGAAGGTCGCGCAATCGCTGCGGCTGACACCCAGCGTCGAAACCACGGTATGGGAGTCGCTCGCGATGGCCAACACAATGGCCGCGCTCGCCTGCAACCGGCGCTACGCGTTCCACTCGGTCGGCGCTCTGGGCGTGATCGAGCAGACGGCGCCGAGCCGTGCCAAGCTGGTGGGCGAGGGGCTGAAAAGGCTGGGCGTCGATGCCGGCGATCGGCACTATTTCGACCTGCACGCGATCCTCGACATCAAGCACTCGGAGGCTTGGAATGCGGAAGCGGGGATGCCGCTCGTGGCGTGGCGCCCGGAGCTGGCGCCGACCTTGGCCGAGGGAGCGCTGATGCGTCTCGAGTGCGGCGCGGCCTGCTTCCGGCGCTACCGTCAGGCGCTCGGTCGGCCCTGAGCGGATAGGCGCCGCTCCAGCACGGAGCCGGCGAGCGAGATGAGAAGGCAGCACGCGAAGAAGACGAGGGCGGCGAAGACATAGCCCTCGCTGGCGTGGCCGAGCCAGGCCTGGTCTTTCAGCGACTGGTTGACAACGCCCATCAGGTCGAACAGGCCGACGATGCTCACCAGGGTCGTGTCCTTGAACAGGTCCACGACCAGGTTGATGATGCCCGGCACGGCGATCCGCATTGCCTGCGGCAGGATGACCCGCAGATGGGCTTGGACCGGGTGAAGCCCCAGCGCCGCGGCCGCTTCGTATTGGCCGGGTCCCACGCCCTGCAGCCCGCCACGGATGACCTCGGCCATGTAGGCGGAGAGAAAGAACACCAATACGGCTGCGGCGCGTAGCAGCGTGTCCATGCTCCAGCCCGGCGGCAGCGCCATCGGCAGCAGCACCAAGCCCATGAACAAGACCGCCAGCACCGGCACGCCGCGCCAGAACTCGACCAATCCCGTGCAGAGCGCGCGCACGAACGGCAGCCTGCTCCGGCGGCCAAGCGCCAACAGGGTGCCGAGCGGCAGGGACGCGGCGACGGCCAGGAAACACAGCACCACGTTCAGCAGCAGCCCGCCCCAATACGCCGTGGGGACGAAGGGCAAGCCCGGCAGCCCGCCCGCGAGCAGCACGCCCCCCGCGACCGGAACCCCGACCAGCAGCGCCAGCAGCGCCCACGCCCGGCCGCGCCCGGCAAACAGCGCCGCGAGCAGGGCGGCAAGCAGCAGCAGCGCCGCGGAGTCCACTCGCCAGCGCTCCGGCGGCGGGTAGGGCCCATAAAAGAATAGCTGCCAGCGGGCCCTGATGAACGCCCAGCACGCGCCGTCAGGACCGCAGCCGTGCCGGTCCATCGCGGACCAGGTCGCGTCCGCCGCGCCCCACCGGAACAGCGGGGGGAGCACCCAGGCCAGGAGCACGATCAGCCCGGCCGTGATGGCCGCGTTGAGCGGGGTGCCGACGCAGGCGCGACCGGCGCGGAGCAGGCGGCTCACCGCCCGTCCCGCTGCAATCGTTGGTCCCAGCGCCCGATCAGGCTCGAGACTACCAGATTTACCCCCAGGAAAACGCCGAGCACGAGCGTCATGCTCTCCACCGCCCGCCCGGACTGGTTCAGCACCGTTCGCGCGAAGATCTGCAGGATTTCGGGGTAGGCGATCGCGGCGCCGAGCGTCGTCGACTTGATGATGTTCAGATAATGGCTGGTGAGCGGCGGCAACAGCGTCCGCAGCGCTTGCGGCAGGATGACGAGGCGCATGGTCCGGCCCGGCGACAGGCCCAGGCTGCGGGCCGCCTCGCGCTGACCGGGTGCCACCGCCTGGATCGACGCCCGGATGTTCTCGGCGATGAAGGCGGAGGTGTAGATCCCGATGCCGACGACCAGGGCGAGCAGCTCTGGCGGCAGCCGCCATCCGCCCTGGAAATTGAAGCCGCGCAGAACGGGCAGTTCCCAGCCCGTGAGCGCGGCCCCGACCGCCACCAGCCCGGCGAGCGCACTGCCGCCGACCAGCAGAACGGGCGCGCGCGGCAGCAGCCGCGGGAGAACGATGGCCACGACCACGCCGGCCGCGGCAAAGGCGGCGAAGATGGGAGATTCCGGCGCCGGCATGAACAGGCCGCGTACGTTCAGGAAAACCGCCGACCCCAACGCCACGCTCGCGCGGGCGCCCGGCAACACCTGCAGGACGGCGATGTACCAAAACACGATCTGCAACAGTTGCGGCGTGTTGCGTACCAACTCGGTGACCCCCCGCGCCAGCGCCGATGCAAGCGGGTTGGAGGATAGCCGTAGCAGGGCGATGGCCAGGCCTAGCACCGTCGCCAGCATGATCGCCAGCGCGGCCGCGAGCGCGGTGTTGAGGGTGACGACCAGGAGCGCGTAGCCGTAGCTGTCGTTAGGATCCCACGGCACGATGCGGAACGGGATCTCGAAACCGGCGCGGTCAGCCAGGAAGCGGAAATCCACCTCCATGTTGCGCTCGGCCAGCGCCAACGAGGCGTTGTGGCCGGCCCATACGAACAGCAGAACGACGATCAAGGCCGCGAGCGCTTGCCCCGCCAGCGCCCCGACGCTGCGCTTGATCGGCGGCGGCGGGCGGTGATCAATGTTCAGGGACGCGACGTTCAGCCGCGGCCCGTCCTCATCGGCAGGCGGGCGAGGAGCAGCCCGGTTCAGCGGAACGGCAGCGGGTAGACCAGCCCTCCGTCCTTATAGAGCTTGTTCTGGCCGCGCGCGAGGTCGAGCGCCTTGGGGCCAAAGAACTCGTTATAGAGCTCGCCGTAGTTTCCGACCGCCTTGATCGCGCGGTAGCTCCAGGCATTGTCGAGGCCCATCATCTCGCCGAAGCCGCCTTCCACCCCGAGCAGGCGTTTGATGACCGGGTCGGTTCCGGCCTTCTTCTCGTCGATGTTGGCCTGTGTGACCCCGTATTCCTCGGCGCTCTTCAGGGCGTCGTCGATCCAGAACAGGATGTTGACCCAGTTGACGTCGGAAGCGCGCGCATGGATGCCGAGCGGTTCCTTGCTGATGACGCCCTCCAGCACGACCCAATCGGCCGGGTTCTTCAGCGTCGAGCGGACGGCGGCCAAGCTGCCGGTGTCGTCGGTGTAGCCGTCACACCGGCCCGCCTCCATCGCCGCGATCGCCTCGTCGGATTTCTCGAACAGTAGCGTGCCGATCTTGGTGCCGTTGGAGCGCGCGAAATCGGCGATGTTGAGCTCGAGCGTGGCGCCGGTCAGCGTGCAGATGGTCGCGCCGTTCAGGTCGGCGATCTTGGAGACGCCGAGCTTCTTGGAGACCAGGAAGCCCTGGCCCGCGTAGAAGTTGATGGCGACCTCGGCCAGATGGAGCTGCAACGCGCGAGTCATGGTCAGCGTGCTGTCGCGAACCAGCACGTCGATCTCGCCCGATTGCAGGACGGTGAAGCGGGCGGGCGTGGTGGTGGGGACGAAGCGCACCTTGGACGGGTCGTTCAGCACGGCCGCCGCGATGGCCCGGCAATAGCTGACATCGAAACCGTGCCACGCGCCGCTACTGTCCTGATAGGCGAAGCCGGGAATGCCGGTGTCGACGCCGCAGACGAGCTGGCCGCGCTTCTTGATCGCCTCGACCGTGGGGCCGGGGATCGGGATTGTCTGGGCTTGCGCCACCCCCGTCCAGAGAAGCAACGCCGCCGCCAGCCACCCGGTCTTGATCCGCATCTGCCGCTCCACACCCTATGTGGCGAGAGTGTCGGGTCCGTCCGTGGTCGCGGTCAAGCGGCCTGTCACAAAATAGCGATCAGTCCGGCTTCTGGCGCGAGGCCAGCAACATGATGCCGGTCCCGAGCCCGGCGGAGAGCGCGGTCACGACGAAGATCATCAGCCGGGTGCGCGCCGCAACACCGGCCGCGTCGTCCTCGGCATCGGCAATGATCGCGACCCGCGCGCGTGCCAAGCGGGCTGGCAGGTCGCCAGGGCCGGTCAGAATGTCGTCGGCGGATTTTCCAAGCACCAGGCGAAGCGCCGGCTCGTCGGGCACCCCGGACGACGTCGCTTCGTCTACCGCTTGGATCCGGTGGAGCGCGCGCTGTAGCGGGATGCTGGGCCCGTAGCTGGCAAACAGCCCCACCAGGCCCGTCAGCATGAAGCAGACCACCAGGAATGCGATCCAGACGTTACGGTTGGCGGCGGCGGAGGTAGGGAAGGGGGCGGTCACGCGGCGGACATGCGCCGTGGGAACCGGGCGGTCAAATCTTGACACCTCCCAGCCCGGCCTTTAATGGCGCGCTTCCTTATCCGGTCCCCCATCCGCTCGGCCGTTCGAGCCCCTCAAGGTTGCCATGAAGATCCGAAATAGCCTGAAATCGGCCAAGCTCCGCGACAAGAACTGCCGCGTCGTGCGCCGCCACGGCCGCGTCTACGTGATCAACAAGAAGAACCCGCGGATGAAAGCCCGCCAGGGCTAGACCGCGTCCCGCTCTCTTGCTCTGACCAGGTTCCGTGCCAGATATTGGTGTCGGACGGCGAAGGCGGAGGCGGGCATGATCGAGCAACTCGAGCCGAAAGCGGGCGTGCTGGCCCGTAAGGATGCCATCGTCGCCGGGCTGCGCAAGCTGCTGCCGGCCGATGCCGTCATTAGCGAGCCGATCCGGTTGCGTCCCTACGAGACCGACGGCCTGCCCGCGTTCCGGCAGGTTCCGTTGGCGGTCGTGCTGCCATCCACGACCGAGGAGACGGCCGCCGTCATGGCCTACTTGCATCGGGAAGGGGTGCGCGTGATCCCGCGCGGGGCCGGAACGAGCTTGTCCGGCGGGGCGCTGCCGATGGCCGACAGCGTCGTCGTCGGGATGATGCGGATGAACCGGATCGTCAACATCAACTACGCCGACCGGGTCGCCACCGTTCAGGCGGGCGTCACCAACATCGGCATCACGCAGGCCGTCGCGGCCGAAGGCTTCTTTTACGCGCCGGACCCGTCCAGCCAGTTGGCCTGCATGATCGGCGGCAACGTCGGCATGAACTCGGGCGGGGCGCATTGCCTCAAATACGGGGTGACCGCCAACAACCTGCTCGGCCTGCGGATCGTCACGGTCGAAGGCGAGATCATCGACATCGGCGGTGAGTATCTGGATGCCGCCGGGCTCGACTGGCTGGGGTTGCTGACCGGAAGCGAAGGCATGCTCGCCATGGTCACCGAGGTGACGGTGCGCATCCTTCGCTCGCCCGAAGGTCAGCGCGCGATGCTGGTGGCCTTCTCGTCCAATGAGATCGCGGGCAGCGCCGTCGACGCGATCATCGGCTCGGGCATCATCCCGGTCGCACTGGAATTCATGGACAAGCCCGCGATCCACGCTTGCGAGGCGTTCGCCCATGCCGGCTATCCGCTCGATGCCGAGGCGCTGCTGATCGTCGAGGTCGAGGGGAGCACGCAGGAGCAGGATGACCTTCTCGCCAAGATCGCCGAGCTCTGCCAGCCCTTCGAGCCGATCAGCCTCCGAGTTAGCCAGTCGGCTGCCGAGAGCCTGGCGATCTGGAAAGGCCGCAAGGGCGCGTTCGGGGCCGTGGGCCGGATCAGCCCGGACTACCTCTGCATGGACGGCACCATCCCCACCAGCCAGCTACCCTTCGTGCTGCGGCGGATCGGCGAGATGAGCGACCAGTATGGGCTGAAGGTCGCCAACATCTTCCATGCCGGCGACGGCAACCTGCACCCGCTCATCATGTTCGACGCCAACGAGCCCGGTTGCTTCGAGCGTGCCGAGCAGTTCGGGGCCGATATCCTGACCCTCTGCGTGGAAGTGGGCGGCTGCCTCACCGGTGAGCACGGCGTCGGTGTCGAGAAGCGCGAGCTAATGCGGGTGCAGTTCAACGAGGTCGAGTTGAACCAGCAGCGCCGGATCAAGTCGGCCTGGGATCCGGAGTGGCTCCTCAACCCGAGCAAAGTATTCCCTCTGCCCGCAGCGGCATGAGCGACGCGCCGGCCGACGAAGCCGGGATCGCGTCCGCGATTCGCGCGGCTGCCGAGGCGGGCGAACCGCTTCTGGTTCAGGGCCACGGAACCAAGCTGGGCATGCTGCGCCCGGTTCAGGCCGCCCGCAGCCTTTCCACCCGCAACCTCACCGGCATCACGCTCTACTCGCCGAAGGAGCTGATCGTATCGGCCCGCGCCGGCACGACGGTAACGGCGCTGGAAGCGGCCCTGCACGAGGGCGGCCAGCACCTCATCGCCGAGCCGCCGGACCTTTCCGCCCTGTTCGGCTCGGGCGAAGGCGGCGAGCAGACGATCGGTGGAGTGGTGGCGGCCAACCTGTCGGGACCCCGCCGGGTCGCCTGGGGGGCGATGCGCGACCATGTGATGGGGGTGCGGGCCGTCAACGGCGCGGGCGAGACGATCCGCTCCGGCGGGCGCGTGCTGAAGAACGTCACTGGCCTCGATCTCTGCAAACTGCTCAGCGGCAGTCACGGCACGCTGGCGGTTCTCACCGAGATCACGTTGAAGGTCTTGCCGGCCCCGGAGCAGACGGGGTCGCTCGTCTATGCCGTAGCGGACGCCGAGGAGGGGGTGCGCATCCTCTCGGCCGGGCTGTGCTCACCCTATGGCGTCTCCGGCGCGGCCTACCTGCCCGCGGAGGCGGCCGATCGGATCCCCTGGCTGGTCGAACAGGGCGCTGTCGCCCTTGTGCGCATCGAGGATTTCGCCCGCAGCGTCGAATACCGGCTCGGCCGGTTGCAGGCCGAACTCGGCGGCGCCCGCCTCGACGACGAGACCAGCCGGGCGGCTTGGCGCGCGATCCGCGATGTGATCCCACTGCGGACGGAGGCTGGCGAGGCGATCTGGCGCGTGTCGGTGCGACCGTCGCGCGGCCCGGCCGCCTTGGTAGCGATCACCCGTGCGGGTGGCCGCGGTTTTCTCGATTGGGGTGGCGGGCTACTCTGGGCCGCTGGGCCGCCCGAGCTGCACGACATCGTCCGCCAGGCCGCCCTCGACGGGAAGGGCACCTGGACGGTCGTGCGCGCGCCCGACGGCATGCGGGCCGCTGTCGAGGTCCTGCCGCCCGAACCAGCGCCGTTGCATCGTATCACGCGCCGGGTCAAAGCGGCGATGGACCCGCGCGGTGTTCTGAACCCGGGCCGGATGTACGCGGGGCTTTAATCATGCAGACCAGCTTCACCAGCGAGCAACTCGCCGATCCCGACATTAAATCCAGCAACCAGGTGCTGCGCACCTGCGTGCACTGCGGCTTCTGCACGGCGACGTGCCCGACTTTCGTGTTGCTCGGCGACGAACTCGATTCGCCACGCGGGCGCATCTACCTGATCAAGGACATGCTCGAGAGCGGCCGGCCGGCGACGGAGGAAGTCGTGACCCATGTCGACCGCTGCCTGTCGTGCCTGTCCTGCATGAGCACGTGCCCCTCCGGCGTGAACTACATGCATCTCGTCGACCACGCCCGGACCTATATCGAAGAGACGTACGAACGGCCGGCCGACCAGCGCTGGCTCCGCGATCTGCTCTCCCGCGTTCTGCCGCGGCCGCGGGTGCTGCGGGCGGCGATGAGGAGCGCGCAGGCTGCCAAGCCGTTCCGCTGGCTGCTGCCCCGCCGCACGCGGCTCGGCAGCCAGCTCAACGCCATGCTCGACCTCGCGCCGGCGACTCTGCCGCCGCCCAGCCCCATGCAGCGCCCGCAGGTGCACAAGGCGGAGGGGAATCGCCGCGGCCGGGTCGCTCTGCTCGTGGGTTGCGCCCAGACGGTGCTCGATCCGGCCATCAACGAGGCCACCATCCGTCTGCTCACCCGGCTCGGGATCGAGGTCGTCATCCCGCGCCAGGTCGGCTGCTGCGGCGCGCTGACGCATCATATGGGCAAGCATGCCCGCGCGATGGCGAGTGCTCGCGCCGCAATCGGCGGCTGGACGCGCGAGCTCGAAGGGGAGGGTCTCGACGCGATAATCATCAACACCTCGGGCTGTGGGACGACGGTCAAGGATTACGGCTTCATGTTCCGCGAGGAGCCGGACCGCGAGGCCGCCGAGCGTGTCTCGGCGCTGGCCAAGGACATCTCGGAATACCTGGTGGAGATCGGCTACGCCCCGACCGTGCCGGCGCCGGACCTGCGCGTCACCTATCACTCGGCATGCAGCCTCCAGCACGGGCAGCGCGTGACGGAGGCGCCCAAGACGCTTCTGCACGCAGCCGGATTCAAGGTCGCCGAAGCCGCCGAGCCGCATCTGTGCTGCGGGTCGGCGGGAACCTACAACATCCTGCAGCCCGTGATCGCCGGCCGCCTGCGCGAGCGCAAGCTGGGCAACATCGCCCGAACCTCGCCGGACGTGATCGCCGCCGGCAACATCGGTTGCATAACCCAGCTCTCAGGCGGCGTGCCGGTCGTGCACACGGTGCAGCTGCTCGACTGGATGACCGGCGGCCCGAAGCCGCCCGCCCTTGCGTGAGGCTGCTCCTCATCCTGCTGTTGCTGGCCGGTCCGGCCGCGGCTGAAACAACCGCGTCGCCGCGCGACAATCTCGAGGCCGCCCTGAAGTCGGCGCCCAACGAAGCCGCGGCCGCGGCGCTCGAAGCGCAAATCCGCGACAGCTGGGCCCGCGCCGGCACGCCAGCCGTGCGCTTGCTCGTCGCGCGCGGCGCGCGGGAGTTGTCGGAGGGTGCGCCCGGGGATGCGCTCGACAGCTTCGATGCGGCGCTTGACCTGTCGCCCGACCTGCTGGACGGCTGGCGTGGCCGCGCGGCAGCCCGGCGCTCGCTGGGCGACTACACCGGCGCGGTCCACGACCTGCAGGAACTGGTCAAACGCGATCCCGACAGCTTCATCGCCTTCGCCGACCTCTCTCGCCTGGCAGAAGCGCGCGGCGACTGGAAGGGCGCGCTCATCGCCTGGCAGCGCGTCCTGGAACTTGACCCGCAAACCCCTGGCGGCCGGGTGCGCCTGCGCGACCTGAAGCGTCGCGCGCTGGGCGAGCAATTGTAGGCGCGACGGAGAAGCGATTTGAGCGAGGATTTGGTGCCGCCCGGCTGGACGATCCGGCCGGGAAAAAATTTCAATACGTTCGTGGGCCCCTATTACGAGCGCGACGGCGACCCGCTGCGTGCAGGCTTCGTGACGGACGAGCGGCACGGCAACAAGCGCGGCGTGACCCATGGCGGCATGATCGCGACGTCGTTCGACGTCGCGCTGGGCAACGCGGCCTGGAGCGCGGCGCAAGGGCAGCGCTGTGCGACCGTCCAGCTGACGATCCAATATGTCGGCGCGCTGCAGCTTCATGAGTTCGCCGAGGTTCAGGTCGAGATCGTGCGGGCAACTCGGAGCCTGGTCTTCCTGCGCGGGGTCATGCTTGCCAACGAGCGCATGATCGCAACGGCCGATGGCGTCTGGAAGATCCTGGCGTGGCGCGGAGAGCAGCGGGCGGACCCGTGATCTCGCCGGAGAACAGTCCCAATAAGCAAGACGAAGTCTTGAAGGCAAGACGGACGCAGTAGTTGTCCACAAGATTTTGTGGTCGAGACCGCGAATCGCGCTAGCGCTAGCGTGCCCGCTCTGGTTAGGGTTTCCGCGTACTCAAGGAGGCCCGCCATGGAGTGGAACGACGAAACGATCGCCCGCATCCGCGCGCTGTGGAGCGAAGGCCATTCGACGGCCGAAATCGGACGCCGGATGGGGGTCAGCAAGAACGCCGTCGTCGGCAAGGCGCACCGCCTAAACCTGCCCGCCCGTCCGTCTCCCATCCGCCGCGGAACCGGCGAAAAGCGCGCCGTGACCCGGGCCACCATCCGCCGGGTCACCGGGCCCACGCTGCCCGCGCTGCAATCCGTGCCGCGCGCGCCGCAGCCTGCCGCGTCCGCCGCGGCCGATTTCACGCCAACGCCAAAGCAGGCGGCTCATCTACGTCCCGTGCCCGCCCAGCCGCGGCCAAGCGGCCGCATCTCGTCCTGCTGCTGGCCGCTCGGGGACCCCGGCACGCCGGAATTCAGGTTCTGCGGGGACCCCACGATGCCGGCTAAGCCCTATTGCGACGAGCATGCCGCACTCGCTTATGTGAGAGTGCGCGACCGTCGCGAGGACGCGGCGTAACTCGGTGCTCCTTGCGCCCGTAGGTTGCCGGGGCTAGTTGCTGTCGATCATGTCCATCACGCGTAACGCCGTCATCCGTGAACCGCAGCATTCTCTAGACGCCGATTCGGTTCGCGCTGCCTATCGACGCTGGGCCAGGGTTTACGACACAGTGTTCGGCGGGATTTCGGCGGCCGGCCGGCGCCGCGCGGTGGCGGCCGTCAACGCGCTGCCCGGGCGGCACGTTCTCGAGGTGGGGGTCGGCACCGGATTGGCGCTGCCGCACTACCATCCCTCCAAGCGGATCACCGGAATCGATCTGTCGGCGGACATGCTCGCCTTCGCACGTAAGAAAGTGGTCCAGTCGCAACTCGATAACGTCGAGTCGCTGCACGAGATGGACGCGGAGCGAACCGAGTTCGAAGATGGCCGATTCGACATCGCGGTTGCCATGTTCGTCGCCTCCGTGGTGCCGAACCCCCGCCTGCTGTTCGCCGAGATGCGCCGCGTCGTGCGGCCCGGCGGCTACATGCTGTTCGTCAATCATTTCGCGGCCGAGCGGGGTCCCCGATGGTGGATGGAACGGACCTTGGCACCGGCTTCGCGCAAGCTCGGCTGGCATCCGGATTTCTCGTTCGATGACCTGCTGAGCCCGGAAGATCACGCCCGGGCTCAATTTTCGCCGGTGTGGCCTTTGGGCCTATTCACTTTGGTGTCACTCCCCAACTAAGGACGAAGCAGCCGTTACGCTGCTCTACTTGATCTGGAGAGGGGGGTTAGATACTCCCAGCGCCACGGCCTATGCCGGACGCGAACGATAGGATTTAGCGGAATGCACGTTCACCAGCGGCTCAGGGCCGCTCTGTTAGGCGCCGTCGGGTTTGTTCTGGCCGGGCCCGCGATGGCGCAGGCGCCGCGGCCCTGGGAGTTGGGCTTCCAGCCGCCACAGAGCACGGTGATGCGGGGCATCGAAGGCTTGCACTCCCTGGTGCTTTGGCTGATGGCGATGGTGACGTTTTTCGTCGCCGCGCTGATCATCTTCGTGGTCTGGCGCTATCGCGCCTCCCGCAACCCGACCCCGAGCCGGGTTAGCCACCACACGGCCCTCGAGGTCGCCTGGACGTTGCTGCCTGTTCTCATCCTG
>JAVVHH010000021.1:0-35791 GCA_032249615.1 Acetobacteraceae bacterium | reverse complement strand
GGAACACGACCGATCCGGAGGTGGCGGCTCGCGCCGCGGCCAAGATCGGGCGGGCGCCGGAGATCATTGAGGTGGACACCTGCCGCGTCGACACTCTGCTCCGGCGCCACGGGCATGACCTGCCGTTCGAGCTGCTGCTCATCGACTCGGAGGGCGCGGAGATGGACGTCCTTCAATCGGTCGACCTCTGCCTCAATCGTCCCCGGATAATCCTGCTCGAGGCACACGATCTGGACGTCAAAAGCTTGGCAACGGCGGATCTCGTGGTGATGCTGCAACGGCACGGCTACTCGCTGTTCTCCTGGATCAATCCCAACCTCCTGTTCCTGCGCGACGGTGAATAGCCCCCGCGCCATGACGGTCGACCGCCCGCCCCGACGCTCCTACCCGTTGGCGGAACGGGCGCGGCGCCAGTTGGGTCGGGAAATCTGGAACATCGGCGTCGTTGACCAGTCCGCCGCCGACATTGCCCGGCGTGGAATCGTGTCGCCGCCGCGCTGGCTCCCGCCACTGCCGCCCGATCACATGCTGGCCGACCCTGCCTACCGGTTGCTCCCGGACGGCGGCGTCCGGCTCTATGCCGAGCACCTCCATTTCGGCCGTAACGTCGGCGAACTGTGGTGCGCGGACCTGTCGCCGGGCGCCGATCTGGCCGTGGCCGAGTTCCGCCCCCTGCTCGCGCCGGCGCATCACGTCTCCTACCCGTTCCCGCTGCACGACGGATCTGGCCGCATGCTGCTGACGGCCGAAAGTTGGCAGGCGGGCGCCGTGTTGCTCTGGGAAGAAACCCGCGGGACTCTGCGACCGCTCGGCACGTTGCTGCCGGGTTGGCAGGCCGTCGATCCGACGCTGTGGCAGCAGGATGGGCGGTGGTGGCTGTTCTGCACGTTGCAGGATCGCCACCCTGACGTTGACCTCCATCTGTTCCATGCGCCCGAGCTGGCCGGCCCCTGGACGCCTCATTGCGCGAACCCGGTCAAGCGCTCGCTTGTGGGCGCACGTCCAGCCGGCCCGCTGTTCAACGCCGACGGGGCGACGATGAGGCCCGGCCAGGACAGCTCGCGCACCTATGGCGGCGCGGTCGTGCTGCACGAGATCACCCGCCTCGACCCGGGCGGCTTTGAGGAACGCGTCATCCGGCGCCTCGAACCAGCACCCGGCCCTTACCCGCGCGGACTGCATACGCTCTGCCCGGCGGGCGACCGAACACTCGTGGATGGAAAGCGGTGGCGATTCGATCTGGCTCATGCGGCCCGCACGCTCCGCCGCAAGGTCGGACGGGCCGAATGAGGTGTTCAGCGCATGAATGAGCCCGCGCCCAAGGCGGCATCGTTTCTGAAACTCTCTCGCGACGCCGTCCGCCGATGGCTGCCGCCGACCGCGCGCGATCGCCTCGAGGCTTGGGTCGTCGACCGCAAGGTCCGTCGGTCGTCCGACCGACGCCACATGCGGCAGGTGCTGATACCCGCCTTGGGCCGACACGGGGGCAACCTCCTGTTCGTGGGCTGCCGGCGTTACACGGCCGCCTATCCGGACGCTTTCGCGCGCGGCGGCGCGACCTGCTGGACCCTCGACATCGACCCCGACGCAGCCTGCTGGGGTGCAAAGGGCCGCCACGTGGTCGCCGGAGTCGAGGCGAGCACCTCGGTCTTCGCACCGGGCTTCTTTCAAACAATCGTTCTCAGCGGCGTGTTCGGCTTCGGCGTGGACGGCGCCTCGGCGCAGACCGCCGCACTGGACGCTTGCGCCTCGATCCTGGCGGAGGGCGGCCTCCTCATCCTGGGATGGAACACCGACCGGGTCGCCGACCCGTCCGCGCTGCCGGCGCTCTCACGATGGTACCGCCCGGCGGGCGCCAAGGTCGGGCTAGCGGATCGAACGACGTTCCCCGACGGCACCCATGTCTACGACGTTCTCGAGCGGTTGCCAGACCCGCGGGACCGCCCATGATCAACCGGGCTTCAACTCTCCCTCTCGACCAGTACGCCGGCCTCGGCCGCGAAGGCGACGCGCAGGCAGACGGCGGCGGTCGCGCAGCCGGCAAACTCGCCGCCGCAGAGCGCGAGCGCGGCGCCGATCGCGCCGAAACACGGGACCAAGCTGAGCGCGCCGGCAAACCCAGTTCCGAGGGTGACGGCCTGCACCGCCGTCCAGCTGTTGATCCGGTTGAACGCTCCCAGTCCCGTGATCATCACTTCCTTCAGGCTCGCCAGCACCAGCGCGAGGCACAGGATGCGGAGCACCGGGATCGCGCCGGCAAAGCGTGGGCCGAACAGCATGTCGACGAACTGTGGTGCGAGCCAGACACCGAGCGCGGCACCGGTCATCGACGTCACCGCGACGATCAGCAGCGACTGAAAGAACAGCCTGCCATGCCCCCGGCGGTCCGCCGCGCCGGCGCGCGTCAGCGTCGGCAGCAGCGCGACGTTCAGGTAGCCCAGGCAGAGCAGCCCGGCCTCGACCGGCTTGAACGCTGCGCCGAACACGCCGCTCGTCGCCGCGCCGCTGAACCAGACCAGCAGCACCGGATATTGGCGATACATCGGTGTCTCGACGATCACGGTCGCGAAGAAGGGCAACGACGCGCGGAACGCCGCTCCCAGCGTGACCGGCCGCTCGACCCGGGCCGGCTGCAGCGGGCGGGACGCGCGCACAACGAACAGCAGATAGCTCAGTCCGGCCAGCGGGAATATCCCGAGCGCCACGGGCAAGCCGGCGCCGAGCAGCAGCAGCGACCCGCCGACCGCCGCGATAAGGCCTTTGTAGATGAGCTCGGCGTGGGCGATGCCGCCGATCCGTTCGGCTACCGAGAACGGCGCCCGGTAGATCTCCGCGGCAAAGTAGAAAAACTGGCCCGCGGCGATGATCAGAAGCGCCAGACGCTCCTCGGCGGGCAGCCAGCTTGCCGACAGGACGATAAGGAGGGCGGCGGCCAGCAGGCCGTAGATGGCCAGGCGGCGCAGCGGCGGCCACAGCTCGCGGTAGGCCTGGTCGGAGGCGCTGCCGGCTCGGATCAGGAAGGTCGCGAAGCCGTAGCCCGGGAGCGCGAACGCCAGACCGGAGAGTGCCATGCCGTAGGCATACAGCCCGAGCCCGTGCGCGCCGAAGCGGCGCGACAGCAGAAGGTAGAAGAGCAGCAGCGCTGCATCAGCGCCTATGCGAAACAGCACCAGAGACGCCGCATTCCAAAGAACTCGCGTGAGTTTGCCCATGGTCTCACTCGTTTTCATCGCTGCGTCGGGTCCAGACAACGCACCCAAATTGTCTCAATCAACCCTTGCTCGCAAGAGAGATCGTCGCCAGTGATCGCTATTATTCGGAGCTAGTCTTGCGGATTCTGTTCGTTTGCCGGTCTCTACCGTTCCATAGTGTGGGAGGGATGGAGCTCGTCGTGTGGGACTTGGCACGGGCGCTGCAAGGGCGCGGTCATGACGTCGAGATTCTCACCACGAAATGCATGGCACTGCCGGAGCGGAGCGTGCAGGGGGGGATCACCGTGCGGGCGCTGGACGTGCCTTCCGGCCGTTATTCGCGTGCGTGGTGGCGCCAATCCGTGGCCGTGTTCGAGGCGGATTATCGGCGCCGGGTCGACGTTGTGATGGGCGCGGGCCGGGCGACCAACGCAATAGCCCGGCACCGCGAGCCGGGCGGACCGCCTCTCGTTTTGCAGATTCACGGGACGATGTGGAGCTTGTTGGTTGCCAACCTCCTCGACGCAAGGCCGAACTCCTGGGCCAAGGCGGCGATGGATCTGCGCGACGTGGTTCAGGATCGCGCGCTGGCGTCTCACGACCACCTCGTCGCGATCGGACCCGCAGTCGAGCGACGCATGACCTCGGCGCCGATGTCGTGGCTCGCGCGTGGCGTGCCGGTCACGCTCATCCCCAACGGCGTCGACGAACGATTGTTCGCGTTCGACAGCCAGGCACGCGCCCGGTTGCGGGCAGAAGTCGGCGTGCCAGAGGATGGCCATTTGCTCGTCTCGGTCGGTCGCCTGCATCCCCACAAAGGCGTACAACAGGCGCTGGACGGGTTCGCTCAAGCGCTACGGACGGATCCTGGCCTTCATCTGGCCATCATTGGCGATGGTCCCGCAAAAGGTCAGTTACGGGAGAGCGCAACGCGCAGTGGCATCGGGCCGGTGACGCACTTCGTCGATGCCGTTCCGCGTCAGGAATTGGCAGCGTGGTTGAGCGCGGGCGACGCTCTGTTGTTCAGCCCCATTCGCCCCGAGGGACTGGGAATGGTGGCGCTCGAGGCGGCGGCGTGCGGGCTGCCGACCATACTATCGAAGTTCGCCGTCATCCCCGGTGTGCCCTCGATTCCCATCGATCCTCACGACCCCAGCGACGTGGCACGCAGTATCGCAGCGGCGTTGGCCGCTCCCTGTTCCAACCGGCGATGCCGTTTGCCAGCGCCTTACTCGTTTGATATGTGGGCAGAACAATATGAGCGTCTCTTCAAGACGCTGTCCAGCGTCGCACGGAGGTAATAACGCGTGTGGGCGAGGTGTTCCTGGCTGTACGTACGTGCGCAGCCGCCGGCGTCTGGAGCGCGGCCTCGACGGGGCCGACGGGACAATCGGCGAAGCTCAGGCCGAAGCGAACAGGCCTTCGTGCGGAGTGCCGCGCACGAATTTGAGGAAATCGACGATGTCCGCCGTCAGCAGCAGGATGTGTTTCCGCATGACGTCTGCGGCAACGTTCGGCTGGTGATTGACGAGCGCATCGAAAATCGCCGCGTGCTCGGGCTGGGACGCCGGCATTCGGCCGGGCTGGAAGGTGATCGCGCGACGATACGGCGCGGTCCGGAGCGATAGCCGGTGGAGCGCGTCCTGCAGCATGTCGTTTCGGCTGGCGGCAGCGATGGCGGCGTGAAACTCGATGTTGGCGCCGTAGAACGCGTCGCAGTCACTGGCCTCAACGGCGCGGCCACATGCCTCGTGCGCCACGCTGAGCGCGTCGCGGTCGACGGTTGTCAGGCGACGCGCCGCCTGGGCCGCGGCGAGGGCCTCGAGTTCAGCGACAACCGTCAGCCCGTCCAGCAGGTCCGCCACCGAGAGGTGCGCGACTTGCAGCCCTTGGCGGCCGCGTGCGACCGCCAGACCGCTTGCCTGCAGGCGTTGCAGCGCCTCCCGGACGGGGGTGCGCGACACGCCGTAGATCTCGCCCAACTCCCGCTCGTCGAGTCGGTCGCCAGGCCGGATGCGGCCGTGCAGGATATCATCTTCGAGGCGGCCCGCGATCTCGCTCGATAGCGAGGCTTCGACCGCCGCGGCCGCACCGGTCATGCCGGATCCGAACCGTAGAAACGCCGCGCGACGAGCTCGCCGAGGGCCACCAGCCCGTAGAGCAGGAGCCCCGCGACACAGAGCACGACGATAGCCGCCATCGACACTTCGGTGTCGGCCCGAGCGGTGGCAAAGATGATCAGGTAGCCAAGCCCGGCCTGGGCTGTGATGAACTCGCCGATGATGACGCCGATGATGGCCAGGGTGACCGCCACCTTCATGCCGCTGAAGATGTAAGGCAGCGCTGTGGGAAAGCGAACGTGCAGGAAAATCTGCGCTTCAGTCGCGGTCAGCGAGCGACAGAGGCGCAGCATGCTGCGGTCGACGCTCATGAACCCGGCCGCGGTCGAGATTACCACGGGGAAGAACGCGATGAAGACTGAGAAGGCGACGCGCGACTGGATGCCGATCCCCAGCCAAATGATGAACAGCGGGGCGAGGGCGATTTTCGGTATCAGTTGGAAGAAGACCAGATTTGGATACAGCGCTTCGCGCGCGAGCGTCGAATAGGTGATCAGGATGGCGAGCAGCACGCCGAGGATGCTGGCGAGCAGGAAGCCGAGCGCCGATTCCAGTGTGGTCGGGATCGCATGCGTGAGCAGGAGATCCCAGTGCTCGGCGATGAAGCCGAGCGTCGATACGGGCGACGGCAGAATCACCGACGGGACATGGCCGATCTGGACGAAGGCCTGCCAGGCGGCAAGCACCAGGACCGCCAGACCGCTGGGTAGGAGGACGGCGCGTAGCCCGCGCAGGCCCGGGCTGGCGGTTTGTCGCTCGGAGGATGGGGCCGCGATGGTGACGCCGGTCTCGGTGCCGATGGCACTGGCCATGCTCTAGCCTCCCTTGCCGGCGTGCGCGGCCTCGATGGCGAGACGGAGACGGCGGACGACGTGGCCGAACTCGAGGGTCTCGCCGATCTCCATCCGGCGCGGATGGGCGAACGGCATGGTTTCATCGAGCAGGATGCCGGATGGCCGACCGCCCATCACCAGGACCCGGTCGGACAGGAACGCGGCTTCGCGGATCGAATGGGTGACGAACACGACCGTCTTGGCGGTTCGCTCCATGAGGTCTATCAGCAATTCGTTCATCTCGTCGCGCGTGATGGCATCGAGCGCACTGAACGGCTCATCCATCAGCAGGATCTCCGGGTCGTTGATCAGCGCGCGGCAGATTGCGACCCGCTGGCGCATGCCGCCGGAGAGCTGGCCGGGCTTGTGGTTCTCGAAGCCGGCAAGCCCGACCAAGGCGAGCAGCTCCCGCGCCCTCTCGCGGTGCTCGCGCACCGGCCGACGCAGGATGCGCACGGGGAGGAGGATGTTTTCGAGGGCGCTCTTCCACGGCAACAGCGTGGCGTCCTGGAAGATGATGCCGATGTCTCGGCGGGGGCCGGCAACCAAGGTGCCATCGAGCTCGATGCGGCCGGCGGTTGGCGTTTCGAGGCCGGCGATCATCATCAGCAGCGTGCTTTTGCCGCAGCCGCTCGGGCCCAGAAGCGAAATGAACTCGCCTTTGCGCACAGCCAGGCTCGCGCCTGCCACCGCGCGCACCGGGCCTTGCCGGCCGCCATAGGTCTTCTCGACCGCCTCGATCCGCAGCAGCGGCTGGGCCGAGACCCCCTCCGGCATCAGACCAAGAACTTGCGATAGGGCGCCGCACTCGTTTCGGCACGGCCCAACTCATCTGCTGACAACGTGATCGAGCCCACGAACTCGTTGGTGAACAGGGTTGCTGGGTCGGGCGGCTGCGCCTTGTCGCCCACCGCGTATCGAACGACGGTGGCGATCATGCCGGCGACCTTGGCCGGGTCGGCCCAGCCGAAGCCGTGCTCCTTCACTTCGGGGGTCATGTTCGTCAGGTTGGTCAGGCCGAGGCCGATCCGGGCATATTCCTTGCCGGTGGAACTGAGGGCCACTTCGCTATTGGCCTTGAGAAAAATGTCCACCGCCTCGTCGAAACTGGTCATGGTGAACTTGATCGCCTGCATCGCGCCTGCAACGAAGGCGGCGCAGAGCGCCTTGTCCTTGGCGATGCGGCCGGGCTGGGTCGTGAGGGACTGGCCGTAGAAGTCGAGCCCCGCGTCGCGGAACAGCATGAACCGGAGCTGGGTGCCGAGCGGCACCAGCGAGGGCAGGGTGCTGGTCGCAAACGAGGAGATCGCGTCGACCTGCTTGTCGATCAGGGCGCGTTCGCGGACCTTGGAATCGACTTGGACCAGCTCGACCTTGGAGAAATCGAGCCCGGCTTTTTCCGCGTAGAGCGGCAGGAACGGATATTCGCCGGAGCCGACGCTGGCGCCCAGCTTGTGTCCCTCGAGCTGCTTGGGCGATCGCATCGGCGAGTCGGCGAGCACGGCAATGCCCATGAGCGCGTCATAGTTGATCTGGCCGATGCAGGTGATGGGCAGATTGCGTGCAGCCTGGATGATGACGGTCGGCGTCGCTGCCATGCCGAAATCGAAGCTGCCGGCCGCCACGGCCTGCGCTGCCGAGCCGGAGCCCGAGCCCCTGGCGACGCTGACATCCAATCCCTGCTGCTTCCAGAAGCCTTTGTCGCGGGCGACATAGGCGAACAGGTTCGGCCCCTCCGGTATCCAGGAGGTCGTAAAGCTCACCTTCGAGGCGCCTTGCGCCAAAGCCGGCCGCGCCAGCGACGCCGCCGCGAACCCGATACTTGCCTGTCGCCGTGTCAGCATCTCATGCTCCTCTGATGATCGCGTCCACGCGACCTGTATGCGAGTCTACGCATATTGTATGCCAGACTGCCTTGCGCGCATCCAGGTCCCTTGTTAGCCATTGCCGCGCAAGCGGAGACAGTGATGCGAACGTTTGAGGCGCGAAACGCGCATTTCGACGCTTTGGTCAACACGCCAGGCCTCAAATGGCTCGGGCAGAACACCAACCATATCCCGGCGCATCCCTCCGTGATCGAGGCGATCGTGCGTTGCGCACAGGACGAGGAATGGCATGCCTACGCCCCGCCCGCGGGGCTCGAGGCGCTTCGGGCTGGTATCGTCGCCGACCTCGGCCTGCCCTCGCAGGCAGCGCTGGTGTCAGACGGCGCGGTCGCCTCGCTGTATCATGTCTGTCACACCCTGCTCGGACCCGGCGACGAGCTGCTGACCACCGACCCGACCTGGAATTGGCCGATGGTGTTCGCCCGCGCCGTGGGGGCCACCGTGCGGCAGATCCCGATCTACGGTGCTGACCACGGTTACCGGCTGGACCCGTCGCGTCTGGGTGCGGCGATCGGGCCGCAGACGAAGATCGTCTACCTGGTCGATCCGAACAATCCGCTCGGAACCGCCTGCACTGCCGAAGAGATCGCCGCCATTGTCGACATCGTGCGCGAGGCGGGCGCCTGGCTGGTGCACGACTGCACGTATCGGGATTTCGCTTACGACCATCATCTCGCGGCGGCGATCGAGCCAGCGCGCACGATCACGATCTACAGCTTCTCCAAGTGGCTGGGACTGGCCGGGCTGCGGGCCGGCGCGATGGTCGTCGATCCTGACCTGGCGGAGCGGCTCGCAGCGGCGCCGCCCAACATCCTCGGGGCGAGCATCCTGGCGCAGCGTGCGGCTCTGGCCGGGCTTGCGATCAAGCGGAAATGGTTCCCGCAGGTGCTCGCGATGCAGCGGGACAATCAGGCGTTGATCAAGGAAGCGGTGGACCGCATCCCAGGGCTGTCGATGCCGGTATATCCGTCCCACGGCAACTTCGTAATCATCGAGTGCGATCGGCTGGGCGTCCGGCCCGAGGCTCTGGTGGCTGCCTTCGCCGAGCAGGGCATCATGATCCGTCAGGGCGCGTATCACACGCCCACTTTCGGCGACCGTTTCGTGAAAGTCTCGGTCAGCGTGCCGCGGGAGTGGGTCGTCTCATTCGTCGAGCACCTGCCAGCGGCTCTCGAGCGCGCCCGCGGGCAGAACGTTATCGCGGCATCTTTTTAGGAGCATACGCGCATGGATCTGGAACTCAGGGGAAAGCGTGTCCTGATCACCGGCGCCTCGCAGGGGATCGGCGAGGGGCTGGCGCACGCGTTCGCGGCTGAGGGCTGTCCGCTGCATCTGACGGCCCGCTCGGCGGACCGGCTGCGGGCGTTGCAAGAGGAGATCAGCGGGGTGCACGGGGTGGCGGTCAGCGTCACCGCCGCCGACATGACGGAGCCCGGCGCTTGCGAGCGGATCGTGGACGAGGCAGGCGAGATCGACATCCTCGTCAACAACGCCGGCGTGATCCCGAGCGGCCCGCTCTTCGATATCGGACCGCAGCAATGGCGCGACGGGTGGGCGCTGAAGGGCTTCGGATACGCCGACATGATGCGTCTGATCTATCCGCGCATGAAGGCGCGGGGCGGCGGCGTGATCTTGAACAACATCGGCAATGGCGGTGAGGTGTGCGACCCCAACTACATCGAGGGCGCGGCCGGCAACGCATCGATCATGGCGATGACGCGGGCGCTCGGCGGGACCAGCCTGGACGACAACATCCGCGTCGTGGGGGTCAACCCGGGTCCGGTCGACACGACCCGCATCTACACGATGCTGCGCAAATTCGCGCAGACGCGGCTCGGCGATGCCGAGCGCTACCACGAGCTGCTGGCGCGGTATCCGCTCGGCCGGCCCGCGCATGTGCGGGAGGTGACCGATCTGTTCTTGTTCCTGGCCTCGCCGCGCTCCGGTTACACGACGGGCACGGTCGTGACGATCGACGGCGGGATCGCGTCCCGCCGGTCGGTCGCGTGAAGCGCGCATGAGCGTCGCCACAGCCACCGATGGCGTCCGCCTGTTCTACGAGGAGGCGGGCACGGGGACGCCCATCGTGTTCGTGCACGAGTTCGGCGGAAGCCATTGGAGCTGGGAACCACAACTGGCGTTCTTTGCGCGGCGCCATCGCTGCCTGACGTTCGCCGCGCGTGGCTATCCGCCCTCCGACGTGCCGGAAGACGTCGAGGCCTACTCGCAGACCCAGGCCGCCGACGACATCGTCGCGGTGATGGACGCGGCGGGGATCGAGCGGGCGCATCTGGTCGGGCTGTCGATGGGCGGGTTCGCCGTGCTGCACGTTGGATTGCGGCATCCCGCGCGCGTGCGCTCGATCGTCGCGGCCGGGGCCGGGTATGGGGCGGAGAAGGACCAAGAAGAGTATTTCCGCGGCGTGTCGGCGCAGGTTGCCGCCAATTTCGAGGCGCGCGGCGCCGCGGCATTCGCGCCGGTCTATGCAGAGGGCGCTTCACGCGTGCAGTTCCAGGCGAAGGATCCGCGGGGCTGGGCGCTGTTCGCCGAGCGACTGGGGCAACATGACGCGCTCGGTGCGGCCAACACGATGCGGGGCGTGCAGATGCGCCGCCCGTCGTTGTACGATCTGGAGGCCGAATTCCGGGCCATGCAGGCCCCGCTGCTCGTGATGGTCGGCGACGAGGACGATCACTGCCTGCAGCCGGGCTTGTTCCTCAAGCGCATCGTGAACCGGGCCGGTCTGGCCGTGTTCCCAAAATCGGGCCACACGCTCAACCTCGAGGAGCCGGCTCTGTTCAACCAGCTGCTCGCGGAGTTCATTGCCCAGGTCGAGGCGGAGCGCTGGCTGCCCCGCGATCTTCGCGCCAACCCGGCGCAGGTGATGCGGACCGATTAGACCGGATGCGCCCGTCTCAGCACGTCGATGGCGGCCGCCTTTGGCAGCGGCTGATGGAGTTGGCGGCGTTCGGCGCGCGTCCGGATGGCGGCGTCGACCGACAGGCGCTGACCGCCGACGAGATCGCCGCGCGCGCGGCGCTGGTCGAGTGGGGACGTGCGGTGAACCTGCAGCCGTTCACCGATCCGGCGGCCAATCTGTTTCTGCGCCTAAACGGACGCGAGCCGGACCTGGCGCCGGTGCTCACCGGGTCGCACATCGACAGCCAGCCGACTGGCGGCAAGTTTGATGGGGCGTTCGGCGTGCTCGCCGGGCTCGAGGCGGTGCAGGCCATCGTGGCCTCAGGGCAGCGTCCGCGCCGGTCGATCGAAGTGGTTGCCTGGACGAACGAGGAGGGATGTCGGTTCTCCCCGGGGATGACGGGCTCCGAGCTCTACGCAGGGACCAAGACGATGGCCGCGCTGGCCGGTCTGCGCGACCCGGCGGGGGTGACATTGGCCGAGGCGATTGGCGATGTTCTGGCGGCCGATCGCGACGTTGCGCAGCGCCCGTTCGGTCGGGAGATCGCGGCGTTGGTTGAAGCGCACATCGAACAGGGCCCGCTGCTGGAGCGCGAGGGAGTTCCAGTGGGGGTCGTGACCGCGATCCAGGGCACGCGCCGCTATCGGGTTGCCGTCTCCGGCATGGCCGCCCATGCCGGTACTACCGAGCGTGCAGACCGGCGGGATGCGCTGCTGGCGGCTGTGCGGATGGTGTCGGCGATGGAGCGAGCCACCGCAGAGCCGGCGGATGTCAAGTTCACGGTCGGGCTGTTCCAGGTCTTGCCAAACGTCCCATCCGTGGTGCCGGAGTCGGTCGTATTCTCGATTGATGTGCGCCACCCCTGCGACACCGTTGTGGATCGCATCGACGCCGCGGTTGCGGAGATCGTGGCCCAAGCAGCGGCGCCTTGCACCGCAACGCTCCGGCAAATCCAACATAATTCGACGGTAACCTTCTCGGCGGAGATCCGCGCCACGCTGGCCGATGCAGCCGAGGCGCTCGGCATTCCGCACCGCGACATCGCCTCGGCTGCCGGACACGACGCGCGATCGCTGGCGGGGTTCTGTCCGACTGGGATGCTGTTCGTCCCGTGCCGCGACGGTCTGAGCCACCACCCGGCCGAGTGGTCCGATCCTGCAGACCTGCTTGCGGGTGCAAGGGTTCTGACCGATACGCTCTGGGGCCTTGCGGCGTAAGCATCTCCGGCCTGAGGCGCGGCGTATGTCGGCTAGAGTTACAGTCCGGACTGGACGTGACCCGGCTGGTTTTTCTTGACGAGACCTGGGCCAAGACGAACATGACGCGGCTGCTTGGACGCAGTCCTCGAGGCGAGCGTCTGATCGGCTCGGCGCCTTACGGCCATTGGAAGACGACGACATTCCTGGCCGGGCTGCGCCACGATAGGATTGTCGCGCCGCTCGTGCTGGACGGCCCGATCAACGGGCCGGCGTTTCTGGCTTGGGTCGAACAGTTTCTCGTGCCGACCCTGCGGCCGAGCGACATCGTTGTGGCTGACCGGCTGGGTAGCCAGCCGATCTGCCAGCGACCGCCGGCGACTTCACATCTCCGTCGTGACCCACTTTCAAATCTCAATCTGCTTCGCCGTGCCAGCGAGCCGTCAAGCCGACGGGTAGATAGAGGCGTCCAGCTTGCCGCCAAGGGAGGCGCCGCGAAGCCTCGCCCAATCCCGCTTTGCTGTGGGATCTTCTCTGCAGCGAGCCCCTGGCCCGCTCGGCGCACCGGGCGATCCGCTCCGTGCACCCCGCGATGCGGCCGCGGGCGTTGGAGCAGTGGTCGGCGGCCGAGGACCGCGCGGCCGACTGGCCGCACATGCTCGAGGAGTTCGAGGTGCTGCTGCGCACGCACGCCTACCCGTGGAGCGGCGTCTACCTCGCGCCGGACAGCAGGACGCTCATCGTCGTGTTGGGCAGCCGCCGCAGCGCCAGGCGGCTGATGCTCTGGATCCATGGGCAGCCTATCCTCGACCCGTCCTACGAGCGCGGTCGGTTCGCCTGGCGGACGGCCGCGGACAACCCGCACAGCGGTTTCCTGCACACGACTCCTCGGGACGGCATCGGCGCCGGCTGGTGGGCGCGATCTGGCCGGAGCGCGAGACCGTGCCGGCCCGGCACCGGGTCGTGGCCAGTGACGTCGAGGCAGGCCGCCGGCCGCTCTGCCGCACGCTCGGCGTCTATCCCACGCCGGCCAAACCGATCAGATCAATGTCTGGCTGCCGTTCACCGATGCCGTGCAGACCTGCGCGCTTTGGGTCGAGTCCGAGCCTGGCCGGGCCGATTACGCGCCGATACCGGTCCGCTACGGGCGGGCGGTGGTGTTCGACGGCGGATACCTGCGACATGGAACCGTCCCCAGCACAAGCGGAACGACCCGGATCAGCATGGATTCCGCTTCTCGATCAAAGGCCGGCGGGATCGTGCAGTTGGTCTGGACTTGCTGGGTCGCGTCATCGACGCGGCAGCGGGCCGACGTGCGGCAGCGTCGGTCGGATGAACGCAGCCGCGATCGGGGGCAGGCGACGCCTTGCGGATATGTTCCGACATTGCCCATGATCCGCCTCGCTTCACCCTCGGAAGAAAGTGCGTCATGCCCGACCCCGTCCCGATGCAGCCGGCCGCCACCAGCCCTGGTCCCGATTCGGAGGCGGTTGCCACCTCGTTGAGGGAGCGCATCGGCGAGGCGGTCGGCAAGTTGCTGGTGCTCAGGGTGACCACAATCATCGGCGAGGTCAGCGCGACCGGCGCCGGCCAGTTCGGCGAGGTGACCGGCCTCTCGCTCGGCACGCAGGGTCAGCTCGTCGCCTGCACGAGCTTCGACATGTTGCTCGGGGACGGTTCGGTCATTATGTCGCCCGCCTTCACCAAGGACCCCGACCTCCGGGCGCTGCATGCGGATTCGGTCAACCAGGCGCATGCGATCCGGGAGAAGAGCGTCGCCCTGCTGAAGGACATGCTGGACACGTTCGAAGGGCTCGTCGACCGGACCGGGGCGCCCCGGGCGGGCTGATCATGCCCGACGACGTCGCCCTGCGCTGGGAGCAGCGGCTGCAGACGATCGCCTCGAGCCTGCTCACGCTGGAGGTGAACACGATCCTCAAGGACGGCATGATCGGGCAGAAGATGCCCGAGGCGCCGATGGCGCTGCACCAGATCCTGCAGGAATACCGGGAGTACACCGAACCGCGCCTCGCCCTGACCGAGCCGGTGCTGGTCGCCGCCTGCGGGCGGTTGGCCGGGCAGGGCGACGCCGCCCGGTATCGCGGCTATCTCGAGGCCTGGGCGGCCGGGGATCGGCCGGCCTGGCCAGCGGATCTCGCTCCCGCGCCGCCGGACCGCCCCGTCGGCGAGCTCACGAACGGGGCGGAAAGCTTCGAGGCCCTGCACTGGATCGCGCTCGCCCTGCGCCGGCGCATGCTGGCCGCCAGCGCCGAGGCTCCGCCGGAGGCGCGCGCCGCCGGCCAGCGCCACCTCGCGCTGCTGACCCGGATCGAGGAGAACAGCCGCCAATTGCGAGGGGCCGCGATGATGCTCGAACGCATGTTCTCGGCGCCGTCGAGCCCGGCGCAGGGCGAGGATCCGCGTCTCCTGGCGCTGATGCGCGACCCGGACGTGACGGCGACCGGCGGGATGCCGCGGCTGTTCGGCGGAACGCTCGACCAGACCTTCGCAGCGCTCTCGCGCCACCCCCGCCCCGTGCTTGCGATCGATCCGGACCTGACGGTCCTGATCCGCAAGGCGTGGGAACTCGGCCTCGAGGAGGTGCTGCTGCAGACGACGCTCAGCATCGGCGGCGACGTGCTGTTCCGGGTTGCCGAGATGCCGGACGGGCAGCGCGCGTTCCTCGCCGAACTGCATCGGGGCGCGGTGGACGAGGGTGTGCGGCAGTGGTCGATGGTGTTCGCGACCTTGCGCGACCTGCTGGGGCTGGTCACGGGCTCGCTGTTTGGTCGGGCCGCGATTTGATGCCGCCCGCAGCCGTGGCGCGCCCGGCTCTGCGCGACAGCTTGCGCCTGGCATGGCGCCTGGCGGTCGAGGGCGGCATCACGGTGGTCACGCCGGCGGAGGCGCCCGCGATCGCCACCCTGCTCCAGGCCGACGGCGACATGGTCGTGACCGTGAGCCGCAGCCTGCTCGCGGCGTCGCCGGACGCGCGGTCGGGGCTGCTGGCCGCCCACGTCGCCGGCGTGCGTGCCGTCCTCGACGGCAGCGCGCGTCTCGTGCGGATACTGGGCCGCCTCGGAACCCTGCTCGCCGCCCTGCGCCTGTGGGGCACCCTGGCCGGCCTCGGACTATCGGCACTCCCGGCCGCGAGCGCGCTCCGGGGTAACGCGCCGGCGCTGATTGCAACCTGGAGCCTGCCGTCGCTGCTGCTGCCCGCGCTCGCCTGGCTGCTTCGGCCGGCGCTCCGGTTCGCGCTGATCCGGGCGGCCCGCGGCTGGACGTGACAGTCCCGCCTCGCTACGCTCCCGCATCGACCGGAGGTGGGTCTTGCAGGTCTTGGTTGGTGTCGCGCTCTCCTTCGTGCCCACGCTCATCGACCTCGTCGCCGACGATGCGGCCGACACGCTGGCCGGTCAGGCCGCCGGGATCGTCGCCAGCGTTACCGGCGCGACCGACCAGGCGGAGGCGTGCGTGCGGCTGCTCGACCCGGCCCTCGCGCGCACGCTGACGATCCGGCTCGCCGAGCTGGCGGTCACCGCCCGGCGCGGCCAGCTGCGGACGGCCACCGACGGCGAGGTGCTGCGCTCGATCCAGCGCCAGCTTGCGGCCGTGCTGGCGCATGCCCCCGCCGCTCCGGCCGGCCCGGCAGCAGCCGCGCCCGCCCAGCCGCCGCCGCTCAGCAATTTCCTGCCCTGCCTGCACGAGGTGCTCTGCCTGGAGGGCGGCTACTCGGACGATCCTCGTGACCCCGGCGGGCCCACCAACTTCGGGATCACCCGGGCCGAATGGGCGTCCGTCTGCAAGGTCCCGATCGCTAGCATCACCCCGGCCGACATGCAGCAGCTCACGCTGAAGCAGGCCGCGAGTGTATACCGGCGGTTCTACTGGAACGCCCTGTGCTGCGAGGACATGGCGCACGGGGTCGACCTGATGGTGTTCCAGTTCGGGGTGAATGCCGGGATCGAGGCGAGCGCGCGCCTGCTCGAGGCGGCGTGCGGGGTCAGCGTCGACGGTGTCGTCGGCCCCATCACGCTGGCCGCCACGCGGCGCATCAGCCCCCCGACGCTGATCGGCACGCTGGCCGACCGTCAGATCGGCTACTACCAGACGCTCGCGGAATGGGACATCTACGGACGGGGCTGGACCAACCGGGTGGACAACGCGCGCACGGTCGCGATGGGGATGGCGGGACAGGTGACCGCCGGCGCGGACGCGTAAGGTCGACGCCCGCGGGACCGGCCGGGCCCGCTCGACTTGCCTGCATGCGGCGGCTGACCGATTCTCCAAGCGGGCGCGAGTCGCGGACCGTCGCGGGTCGCCCTGATGCGAGGCCCCGACGCTATCTCCGATGCCCCCTTCCCCGGATGCCGCGCGCGACATCCGCCTCCTGCAGGACGATTTGGCCACGCTGTTGCGCCACGTCATTGCCGCGCCGGCGCGCCCGGGCGAAGCGGCCGACGACGATCGGGCGGGGCTACAGGACTGTGCCCGGGTAATGACGCTCGATCCCGTCCAGATCGCCGGGAGCCCCGAGCTCCTGGCGCAACTCCTTGCCGCGCTGAAGCGACTGAGCCGTCTCGCGGCGCCGGCCGATCTCTGGTCGATCCGCCTCACTCAGGCCTTCCTCGGCCTGCCCGAAGGCGCCACGGTGCCAGCCGCGGTCGAGCGCGCAGCCCGGCGGCTTCGGCGTTGGGCGGCGGCCAGCGCCGTGTTCGGACTGCTGGTGTTCACCGTGACGATGCTGCTCCTGGTGCATGTGGACCGCGGGCGGCGCACGGTCGAGCAGCTGAAGGCCGTGCGGGCCGAATACCAGAGCGCGCTCGACAACCTCGGCGTCGCGGAGCTGGCCGCCTCCGCGCGCACGTCCGGACCGGACGGTGTCGGCTGCCCCGCCGCCCCCGGCGCCGGCGCCATGGCGGGGTCCGGACCTGCCGCGCTGCAGCTGCAGCTCATCTGCACGCGGGTGCGCGAGGCGGAGGACAAGCTCAGGCTGGTGTACCGGGAACTGTCGCTCTGGAACACGGTGTCGCAACGACTGTCGCTGGCCTCACCGGTCGCCTGGCTGCAGCCACGCGCGCCCGACCCGCCGGACACGGTGCCCGCCGGCTGGCAGTCGACGGATTTGCGGACCTCCGTGCTCATCAACGGGCTCACCGGCGTAGTGATGCCGACGCTGCTCGGCCTTCTTGGTGCTTGCGCGTATGTATATCGCGAGATCGATGAGGCAACCCGCTGTTCGACGCTGGCGTCGCGCGAGGCGCTGCACGGGACCTTGCGGATCCTTCTCGGGGGCATCCTCGGCGGCCTGCTGGGTGCGATCTGGACGGACAACCACACCTTCGAGCTGCAGGGCGTCTCCTTGTCCCTGGCCGCGCTCGCGTTCTTCGTCGGATTCAGCGTCGAGGTGGTCTTCCGCATGCTCGACGTGCTGATCCTGGCCGTCGCCGACCGAATCGGACGCGCCGCCCGCTGATACCCGGCGCGCGCTGGTGCGCGCGCGATGAGAACGGGTTGCGGCACTTTACAGCCGGGCCAGGAACGGTCCTGATGCGTAAGGTCACCTCACTCGCGGCATCGCCCGTCCGGTTCGGACGGCGCGGCGGGCCGGTCGGAACCTGGGAGAACGCGATTGGCGCATGCCGGCCAGGTTCCCGAGATCGTCACGTTCCAGATGGATGCGAGCGCCTCCGGCGTGGTCCGCAGCAGCGTCAATCTGTTCCGTGGCGACGTCACGCTGATGCAGTCTCTGCTCCGCATGCCCGGCCGCGATTCGGACTCCGCCCTGTCCGCCTCCGTGTCGATCCTTTACCAGAGCAACGTCCTGCGCGACGCGATGACCTGGAACCGCGACCGGCCGACTGGCGTCCTCGGGCTGGGCTGGGCTGGATGCTGGCGCGGACCGCCATCGTGCTGGACGACGCCGGCGCGCCGACGCCGGGCGCCTGGTCCTATGCCTATGTGAGCAACGGCGTGGCGAACCCGCTCGTGCCGGATGGGACAGTCTGGGCCCTGCTGCGGCTGGACGCGGCGCTGACGGCGCTGCTCGTGGACGGCGCACCGGTCGATCCCCGCATCGTCGCCGCTTTCGCCGAAGGCGGCTTGGCGCTGACCGCAGGCACCGACGTGCGGCAGGAACCAGGCCCATCCTGGACGCTGAGCGATCCGGCGGCCCAGCGCGTGTTCACCGTGGTACCCGTCGACGGCGAAGCGGCGGTGCTGGACGGTGGCCAATCCTTCCAGCTCAGAAACTACGCGTTCTGGACAATTCGTTACTACGCCGCGTTCGAACGGTGGATGATCGTGGACGAAAGCGGCCTCGTCCATTCGTTCGGCGGCAGCGACGGCGCGGGCGGTTCCCTGGGCAACAGCGTCGAATGGTCGGTGCGCTGGGCGCGAGCGAGCGGCGCCCCGCTCTGGTCCGGCCCGAGCACCGTCACCGCCGGGCAGCAGCGCTACGCCCGAGCCTGGAACCTGGCGAGCACGACCAATCTCTGGTCGGACCGGGTGTCCTACGGCTACAACGAGGCGCCCGGCGGTGCGACCGGGCGTCTGGCCGGCGTCGAGCAGCCGGTCGGCCCGGGCGGCCTGAGCTACACCAAGGCTTGCTACCTGACGAGCGTCACCGACGTGTTCGGCCGACGCGCCAGCCTCCGTTACGCGCTGAAACTGTGGGACGCCTCCGCGCCCGAGGCCCCGCGCGAATACGCCGATCCGCACAAACCCGTGCCGGACGACGCGCCCAACGCGTTCCAAGACCGCTACGAGACGTACTATCTGGCCGCGCTTCAGGTTACCTCCGCCGCGGGCACGCCGATCCTGGGCATTGCCTTCGAGTACGCGCCCCGCCCCACCCTGGACGGCCCGGCCAGTGCCGTCGCGAACGTCACCCCGTATGCCGGGCGGCTGCTTGGCGACACCTTCAAGCGCTTCCTCACCGGCATCAGCCAGACGAACGCCGACGGCGACTCGCTCCCGGCGCTGCGGTTCGGTTATTGGCTGGACGCCGCCGAGGCGGGCGCCAGCCCCGGCGCGCTGACCACGATCACCTATCCGCAGGGCGCCGTGGCCTCCTACGGCTACACCAGGCAGGTGCTGCCGATCTGCGACCGCGGCCAGAACGTTCCCGCGCCGGAGCCCGGCGCCACGCCGGGGGTCTGGTTCGGCCCCGACTACGCGGTCACGACCTGGATCGGCTCCTCCGGCGAATCGCTCTTTCTGACGGTGTACACGTGGCTCGGCGGTTGGGTCGCCTGGCACGCCACACCTGGCAACGGGGTGATCTGGGATGGCGGCGTCAGCGAGCTCGACGTCATTACGCAGCCAGACGGTTTCGGGCTCACCCTGCAGGCGGGCGTGAATGCCGTGGCGTACGTGTTCCGCCGCGAGGTCGGCCGGCTCGGGCAATGGACGCTGGCCGGCGCGGCGGGGGCGGAGCCCGACGGCGCCGGGCCGCTGCAGCCCACGCTCAGCTACCAGACGCAAGCCGGGGGCGCGTTCTTCGCCGCCGGCGAGAGCTTCCTGCTCGCAGGCGTCATTGCGCAGACGCCGGGGCAGCAAAGCTACGACCGCCTGACCTGGCGCTGGCCGGAACGGGCCTGGAGCCGGGAGCGCTTCGCGGTCGACGACGCGCTCGTGTTCGCCGCCAGTCACGAGACATACGTCAGCTTCGATCCGCTGAGCGGCACCGCCACCCTGTTCCACCTCGATACCGGGCTCGAGTGGCAGGCGGGCGAGCCCGTCACGCTCGCGGACTGGGTGCCGCAGCCGCCGGACCGGATCGCGCTCGTTTCCGGCACGGCGATGCTGCTGCTGAGCGTCGTCGAGAACCCTGCGGCGGATCCCGTCGCCTACACCGTCCAGCTCCTGCGCTGGGACGGCGACTACGCGATGGACACGCCGGTCTCGTTCTCCTTCCGGGACCCCCGCGGCGCATCGTCCCCCGAGTGGGTGGCGCGGCAGGTCGGACCTGGCCTGGTCGCGGTGGGGCCGCACCTGATTCGCTTCGACGGCCGCCATTGGCTGCAGAACGATGCCCTCTACCAGCCCGATCCGGATCGGACCGCCGAGCAGCGGTTTGCATACGGGCCCGATTACGCGATCCGCGTCGTCGCCCGGGAGAACGGCGCGGACGCCGCCGTGCTGGTGTTCGATCCAAACGTCGATTGCGGCGCCTGGTCGCGCCAGCCGGTCGTGCCCGCACAGGCGCTGCCCGGCATCGGACCGTTCGCCGGCTTCGCGAACTGGCCCTCGGCGGGCGGCGCCGACCTGTTGGCGATCGGCCAATATCTTTACGACCGGGGCGTCTCAACCGACTGGAGCGCGGCCCTCGGGGCGGCGCCGCTGGCCGACATGCAGTCGCTGATCGGCAAGGCGCTGGGCGGCGGCAACATCTGGCTCGACACGAGCTCGCTGGTCAACGCGGCACCGGACTTCATCGCCGCCTACGCCCGCTCCGACTCAGACGACGCAGCCGCCGGCGTGTTCCTGCCCAGCAACGGTTCGCTCGCCGGACCCGATGGGGAGGTGCCCGGTCCGCCCACGATCCTGCCGGGCAAGCTCATTCGGGCCGGCGCGAGCCCGGGACCGGGCAAAGCGCCGGGCGGGCCCGGCGTGTTCGCCGCCTACGACGCGGACGCCGCACACTTCGAGCAGGCCGCCTGCGTCTACCTGCAGCGGTACGCCGGCCACGCGGTCGATGGCGCCCTGGTCCATTATGCCGCCAGCAGCATGACGGTGGCGGACGGGCTGGGCAACATCGCGCCGCACGCCTTCCTCGCAGACCCCGAAGGGGCCGGCTGCGACCCGACCGGAACGGTCGTGAAATACTACCGGAGCATCTCCGTTCCGGGCAGCGCCGACCCGTCCGCTCCGACCTACGGCAGCGCCGTGCAGCACTACGTCAACGGCCGGCAGGTCGAGACCGGCCTCGACTATTACGACATGCTCGACGGGCTGCTGCTCCGCACCGATATCCTGGACGCGGAGGGCCAGCTGGTCTCGGCGACGGCGAGCGGTTGGCAGGTGTTCCGGGATCGCGCCGACGATCCTGCCGATGGCAACGCACCCCCCGAGCACCTCTACGGCGGGTTCGTCTGCCGGACCGGACAGTCCCGGACCACCGACGGCGTCACCGCCACCACGGGGTTCGGCTACGTGCCGCCCGGCCTTGCGGCCCCGTTCTCGGGCCAGCTGGTGACGGTGACCCGCGCAACCCATGGCGGCGACGGTGCGGCCGAGACGTTCACCGACGCCCATCTCTACGCATACGATGTCGACCCGGCCTGCCTCGCCCTTAACCTGCTGAACGCCCCTGCCCAGAGCGTGCAGTCCTGGTCGCGCGAAGGGGGCGCCGCGACCGCCATCAAGGCCTCCGCGATCGCGCGCAGGCGATGGCGGAACCCGGCCGGCGCCATGATCCCGGCGGAGGAGGCGACCTTCGAATGGGCGGGCGGGGTCGCGGCGGCGTTTCCGTTCGCCGGCTACGTGCCCGGCCAATCCGTCCCGGGCTGGGCCTGCCACGCCCGCACCATCGCCCGCGCGCGGAGCGGACTGGTTGTCGAAACGATGGATGCCAGCTCGGTTGCCCACTCCACCCTGTATGCCGATGGGCGCTATCCCGTGGCCGGGTTCGTCAACGCCTCGCTCTCGGCCGGCGCCTGCGCCTATGCCGGGTTCGAGGAGTACGAGGACGCCGGGGCGTTTGCGCGGGCGGGCGGCGCGACGATCCGCGTCGGCGATGCCCATGCCGGCCTGTGCAGCCTCGACCTGGTGCCCGGCGGCACGCTGTCGGCACGGGTCACGCCGGCCAACGTCACCCAGACGTATCTGCTCGGCTATTGGCTCAAGACCCCGGCCGGGTTCGCGCCGAACGAGGCGAGTGGCTGGTCGATCGGCATCGAGGTGGACGGGGGCGCCGCGGCGACCAGCTTCGTGCCGTTCGCGTCCACCTCCGGCGAGTGGCGCTTCGTGACGGTTCCGGTCCCGCTCACGGCCGGGACCAGCAGCCTTGCCCTGCAGCTCACGGCGGCGAACGCCGGCGCCGTCGGCGTCCTGCTGGACGACGTGTTCGTCGCCCCGCTGCTCGGCGGCACGGTGATGCAGGTCTTCGACTCGCTACTGGAGGTCTCGATCTGTACCATGCGGGCCGATGGCCAAACCTTGCGCCGCTTCCACGACCGGTTCGGCCGCGTGGTCGCCAATGCGGGGCCGCAGGAGCAGGCGACCGAGGTCTCCCAGCGCTTTCTGTCGCGCGCCGGCTCGGCGGCGGACACGTTCCTTCCCGGCAGCCCGAACCTCGAACTGACCCTGCATGCCGCGGATGGCGGCTGCGTTGAACGGTTCGCCGACGGCGAGAGCTGGACGGCGCGTTGGACGGCAAGCAACGCCGGCTCGCATTGGACCCGGGCTTCGGGAACGCTCGCGCACAGCATGGCGGTGCCGGACACGCTGAGCTGGAACGGCTGGCCCGACCCCTCGCCCGAAACGGCCGCGTTTCTGTTCGAGCTGTGGCCGACAGCGGGCCTTGGTGGACCGTTCGGACTTGCGTTCGGGAGCGGCTGCGCGATCACCTTCACCCCCGGGTCCGGCTATGCCTTCACGCAGGACGGCGTCACGGTGCAGGCGCCGCTCGGCACGCCGCCGGCGAGCGCGATGCAATGGCTGCTGGTGCTCGCCCGCGGCGCGGTGCTGTTCTTTGCCGACGGGCAGATGATCTTCAGTGCCACGATCGAATACGGCGGAACCGGCTCGTTCGCGATCACGACCGGTCCCAGCGCGCTCACGTTGCGGAACCTGGCGGCCCTGGCCACCCCGCGGATCGGCCTGTCCTATCACGACGGCGCGGGGCGGGCCGTCCAGGTGCAGCAGCTCACCGGCGGCTCCGGCGGCACCGGCAGCGACTCGGACCTGCTGCAGCAGATCTACGACGCCGCGAACCGGCGCATCGCCACGACGCGCGCGGCTCCCGGCTCGTTCGGTTCCGGCGCCAGCCTGCCTTTGCTCGCCTACCGGCCGGGCTTCGTGGAAGTCGCCGCGTTTCTCGACGCGACCGGCGGCAGCTGGGAAATGACCGGCGACGTGGCAGACTACTATCGCGGTCAGGCGGATGGTCCCGTTCCGCGCTCGGACGACCAGGGCTACCCGTATCACGCGACACGTTTCGCCGCCGCACCGCTCCGCCGGCCGCTCGAGCGCGGCGCGCCGGGCAAGCCCGCCAGCATCCACGACGTCGATGTGACCTCGCCGGCGGAGCGCGCGACCACACAATATGCCTACGCCGCGAACGCGGGCGGCGGCACGCCGGATCTTCCCGCCGGCCGCTATGCCCTGCGCACGGTCACGAGCCCGGCCAAGGCCGGCAGCGAGACGGTGACCGACACGCTGGGCCGGCGCGTCGCGACCACGCTCCTGGACGATCGCGGCGAGATGCAGGCGATCACCGCCGTCACGGCCGGGTTCGGCCCGTCCGGAAACGGGCATGGGACGACCAGCCTGCCGAACGCGCTGCTGCCCGGGCCGCAATCACAGGACGGCTGCTACGCGATCGCGGTGACGCAGGACCCGCTCGACCGGGTCACCGCCCGGACGGACCCTGATACCGGGACGACGCGTTCCCTTCACGACGCGGCCGGCCGGCTTCGCTTCACCCGGCGCGCGCTCGCGGAAGGTGAGACCGGCTACCAGTACACGCGCTACGACGCGATTGGACGCGTGCTCGAACAGGGCACCGTGCAGCTGCCGTGGGATCCCGCGCAGCTCGCTTCCGTCGTCTCGCAGGCGGGCTGGCCGGACAGCAGCGTCCCCCACACGGCCAGCCGCAGCTACGCCTATGACGGCGATGGCAGCGTTCCCGCTGCGATCGGCCATCGCACCGAG
Organism: Acetobacteraceae bacterium; assembly: GCA_032249615.1. Lineage (GTDB taxonomy): Bacteria > Pseudomonadota > Alphaproteobacteria > Acetobacterales > Acetobacteraceae > JAVVHH01. Next base: position 11,768 of record JAVVHH010000021.1, on the reverse strand, counting down.
ATCGTGACGACCACGGCCGGTCCCGCCGGCCCCATTGTCGTTACCGAACGTTTCGCCTACCACGCGAGCGGCCGGGTCGCGACGGCGACGCTGTGCGTGTCCGGGCAGGACCCCGCGACGATCGGGTACGCCTACAACGCGCTGAACGAGGTCGTCTCGATCAGCTATCCGTCCGGCGCCCCGCTCCCGGCCGCCTTCTACGGTTTCGACGAGCACGGGCGGATCGCCCGGATCGGCACCGAGGGGCCGGGCTCGGCGAACATCGCCGCCTACACCTACACGCCCGACGGGGACATCGAGACCGAGAGCCGGAACCGCTCGTCGCTCGTCACCACGCGTCGGTACGCGTCGCCCGGGTGGCTGCTGCAGCAGACCGTCACCGCGTCGGGCGTCGCCGCGCCGCTACTGACACTGGCGAGCAGCTACGACGCGCAGGGCCGCCCGGTGACGCGCGAGGTCGCCTATGCGCTCCCCGGCTTCGCGACGACTCAGGCCAGCATTTTCAGTCGCGACGGCCAGGGCCGGCTGACCGAGGCGACCGTGTCCGGCGGCGCGCCCGGCAACGAGGCGATCACGTCGTACGATCCGAGCGGCAATATTTGGACGGCCACGCTGGACGGCGCGCGTTGGAGCTTCGTCTGCGCGCCGGGCTCCGACCGGATCGCGTCTGGAAGCGGGCCGGACGGACCGCTTGCCTTCGGCTACGCCGCGGACGGCTGGATGACCGCCGACCGCGACCTCACGCTGGCGCACGACCCGGCACTGAACCTGACCAGTTCGGTCGAGGTCACCGGCGCGTCGCCGCAGACGGTGGCCTTCGCCTATGGCGGCGGCGGCGGCCGCGTGCTCAAGACGACCACCGGGGGCACGGCGGCGGGCGCGGTCCTGTCGGTGCGCGGGACCGGTCATGCCCCGCTCGCCTGGCGCACCGACAGCGGCTGGACGGCCGCCATCCCCGGCCCGAACGGGGCGCTCGCCGCCATCGTGGCGGACCAGCGGTACTTTCCGATCGAGGACCCGCAGCGCACGCTGCTGGCCGTGCTCGACGCCGGCAACGGGCTGGACGCGGCCCATCTCTACGCGCCGTTCGGCACCCTCCTCCAATCCGCGGGTCCTGCGGCCGCGCCGCTCCAGCCGCGCTTCCTGGGCCAGGCTCTCGACGCGGAAACCGGGCTGTACGATTTCGCCGCCCGGCTGTACGACCCCGTGCTCCGCCGGTTCTGCAGCCCGGATGCCGCCCGCCAATACGCGAGCCCCTATTTGTTTACCGGCAACGATCCGCTCAGTTTCGTCGATCCGTCGGGGCATCTCTCGATCTGGGCGCGGATCGGCATCGGCATCGAGATGACGGAACTCGCCATCCTCGGAATTGCGCTTTCGGTCGTCACGGCAGGCGCATCGGACGCGTTGTCCGTGGCCGCCAACTCTCTGGTGGAGGCCGGGGAGGAGATGCAGGAGCTCGATGGGGGCGAGGACCTCGTCGAGCAGGGCGAGGAGACCGAAGAGGAAGCCGAGCAGAGACGCACGATGCGGGAGAGAAGCAGGCCTCCGGCCTCTCAGGCGAGCATAGCGCGACTGTCCAGGATTGCTTCATGCGTGCGGATGCTCGGCGGCGCCGCGTCGGGCGCGACAACGGGCGGGGCCCAGGCCGGGCTGCAATACGACATCCAGCACGGGCGAGATTTCACCGCGGCGGGGTTCTTCGCCACACTCGGCGCGAATGCGGCAGCCGATTTGATTACGGGAGGGCTGACGGCAGGGGCCACGGCATGGGTGACAGGCTTTGCGGGCAAGGGAGCATATCCTCTCAACCTGCTGATGCAGACGGCGTCCGGCGCGGGCGGCGGCAGTTTTGCGCAACTCCTCCAGAACGCGATGACTCACCAGCCCTTGGGTCAGGGCGTCGCCGCTGCCGCAAGCGGGGGGGCGTTGCAGAGTTTTGCGCAGAGCCTCGTTCCCAGCTTCCCCAGCAGGTCCGGTGGCGTGCCGGTCCCGTCAGGCGCCCGCACGCTCGGACCGTCCTTGTTCGCGACCGCCGGCGTCGGGATCTACAACGCCGTGCCTTTCATGCAGAGCGCCATCGCGCGGGCGGTCCAGTCCTCGCGTCGGCACGAGGCCGCGACCGCGGTGCTGACCGGTCCCGCCGCCTTGCTGCAGGGTGTGGGCCCGGTTCGACCGGTCGGCCCGGCAGGACCGCAGCGGTGAGCCGGGACGGCTCCGCGGCGCGCAGCCGGTCTCCTCCCGTCGCCTGCGACGCGACGCCGTCTCGAACCCCACCATTGTAGCGGAGTAGTCTCATGGCCCTTCTGACCCAGCGGTTCACCACCCCGCTCGGCCGCGCCTGCACCTTTGGCTTCCCCGACCCCGTCGTGGGCTGTCTCGTGGGGTTGAGCCGGTTTTCGCTGACGTTCGGCAGCACCGACCACATGATCAAGGAGATCCATCTCTCCACGCAGGTCGCACAGGACGGGAAAGCGGTCACGGTCACGGTCAATGCGTCCATGCAGGACACGTCGGGGCATCAGATCGACCTTGCCGAGTCGACCGCGACCATCACCGTGCTGGCCTGGACCAACGAAATGCCGGTGACCCTGGCGGTCGGCGGTGTGACTGGGCTTGTCAACGGAAGCCGTGGGCCGTCGTCCGGGATCGCCACTCCGGGTGGCTCGGTCATCAGCCAAGCCGTATTGTCGGGCTTCCATCTCGACTACGGGGACAAGCACGACGTCCTGTCGGTCAACGCCCAGGCTTCCACCTCGATCAATGGAAGCCTCGGCTACGTCAACGCAGCCGCCGGTATGCAGGATGCAAGCGGTCACTCCGCCCCGAATCCGACGATTGACGGAACGCTGCTGCTGGCCAGTGTGCAGGCGCCGGGACTGGTCGTCGGGACGTTGCAGACGCAGACCCGGAACCCGGCCAACGTGACCTTGTCGGTGCCGTCCGGCTACATCCTGGCCGACGCTGCCGTGATGCTCTCGGGCTTCACCGTCCAGTATCCCGGCACGGGCGACCACTGGATCAAAACCATCGGCGCCGGCGCGCTCGGCTGCTCCATCAGCGGCGCCAACGTCGTCACCCTGTCCGACGCGCGAGCGTTCATGTCCGACAACAGCGGCCACCGGCAGGACGACGCCAACAGCAATGTGAGCCTCGTCGTGATCGGTATTTTGCGCAAGCCGGAGCAGGAGTAGGGCCGTAGCTCCCGAGCCGAACGGCTCGGGAGACTACCGGATCTCGACGGTAAGCCACGGTGGCGTGGGGCGGGGCGCTTCGGCCAGAGCGAACTCCGACGCTCTCGGTCGAAGGCCCGCGGCCGAGCAGCCCTTCGCGGGTATGGATCTCGACGACCACCGATCCCGGGTCGGCGGCCTCCGCCAGGGTCGGCGGCAAACGCTATCTCGGCGCTCTGCCGAGCCACGGGGGGGTGCAAGTTCGGCGACCTTCGCAAGCAAGTCATGCGCCGACGGCCGCGGTTGGTCGCGACCGACCGTTGATCTTCACTGAGGTAAGCAGGCCCTGGTCGGAGGAACTGTTTTTCGAACTCCAAGAAGACAGACGCACCGGCCGCACGGCGTTCCGAGCCAGCCTCTTATCGAGGCAGTTCCGTCGCCGCGCCGCACGAAGGATCTGTTTTGGGCCGAACCCTTGCGCTTGAGGCGTTCCCCGTCCGACCGCTCTGTCGGCTCGCCCAAACCCAGCTGTCATAGCGGCTGCAATCGCCAAAAGAGGGAAGTCGATGGCATTCAGCTCCGCCCACCCCAACTGCTCCAGCGCCGGCCCGGCGGCCAGCGTCGCCACTGCGGACGCCTCCGGCAGTTCGCCCGCGTGTTCCAGGAAGCGACCGGAACCACCCCGGCGCGGATGGTCGAGCGCATGCGCGTCGAAGCCGCGAGGCGCCGCTTGGAGCATGGCCGGGTCGGCCTGGGCGCCGTCACCTCATCCTGCGGCTTCCGGACGGAGGAAACCATGCGTCGGTCCTTCCTGCGTCAGGTGGGGGTGGCCCCTGGCGAATACCGTGGCCGGTTCCGCAAAGCGTACGCACCCGCCTCTCCCGCGAAGGAGGTTTGCCTATGACCGATCCTGTCCCGTTCATCGGGTCGGGAGGCCCGCGTGTCACCAGGCCGCACGAGGGCAATGCGCTAGCCCTGCGCTCCCTCGGTGTGCGCCCTTTCGGCTGGCCGACTGGGGCGCAGAGCAGCCACTAAGGCGGCGTCAGCATGGTATCGGCGGCAGCTTCAAGTCTTGGTGCGTCTGGTCCAAGCAACCACCTTAACTCAAACCGCCAAACCGAGAATCGCCGCCGGGTCGCCACGAAGCTGGGCGCCGGCGGCTGACGTAAACCTGGCATCTTCGTCGGCCGAGCCACTGTTTGAACGTTGAGTTCTCACCGTCGCTCGTGCTCACCTGGCGTCACACAGCGGGGTCGAACAAATGCCGTTTGCGACGACTGACGACGGCGTGAGGCTGCATTATGAGGAAACCGGCAGCGGAACCCCGCTGATCTTCGTGCATGAATTCGCGGGTGATCACCGCAGCTGGGAGGATCAGCTGCGTCATTTCGGCCGTTCCTATCGCGCCATCAGTTACGGGGCGAGGGGGTACCCGCCGTCCGACGTGCCACCCGATCCAGCCTCCTACAGCCAAGCCCGCGCTGCCGACGACATCCTCGCCGTGCTCGATCATCTGAGCATCGAGCACGCCCATGTCTGCGGCCTGTCCATGGGCGGCTTCGCGACCCTCCATTTCGGCTTCCGCCACCCGGGCCGTGCGCGCTCCTTGTGTGTCGCCGGCTGCGGCTACGGTGCGGAGCCGGAGAAGCGGGAGGCTTTCCGCGCCGAAGCCGATACGATCGTGGCCGCGCTGCGCAACGACGGCATGGCCGCTTTCGCCGAGCGTTACGCCCACGGTCCCACCCGCGTGCAATTCGAAGCCAAGGACCCGCGCGGCTTCGCGGTTTTCAAGGCTCAATTGGCCGAACATTCGGCGCTGGGGTCCGCCAACACCCAGCTGGGCTGCCAGAAGGAGCGGCCATCGCTCTATCACCTCACGAAAGAGATGGAGGCTCTGCACGTGCCGACCTTGATCCTGACGGGTGATGAAGATTGGCCCTGCCTGGCTCCCGGGCTGCTGATGAAGCAGACGATCCCGAGCGCCGCGTTGTCGGTCATGCCGAATTGCGGCCACACGATCAATCTGGAGGCGCCCGACCTGTTCAACGCGATCGTCGGCGACTTCCTCGCGCTCGTCGATGCGGGACGCTGGCCGGTGCGGGACTCTCGCGCGCTGTCGCAGTCGATCACCGGCATGAAGACGTGAGGCGCAACCGATGGAGCATACAGCGTGCCAAACGGTGGGGGCGCCCCGCGGCCGCCGGCCAGGCGCGCGCCATGGGCCTCGGTGTGACATACCGAGCAATCGCCGATGGCAGCGAGTTCGGCGCCACGCGCGACGGTGGCCGGGTCGAACGCGGATTTGGCCGGCGGTGCGATCGGCTGGATCGTAGGATGGTAGGCGATCGCCGCACAGGCCACGCTACCCAGCGCGAGCACGCCGAGACTGGCGAGCAGGATCGTACGGCCCCTCAAGGTCGCCGCGTGCTGTGAACGGTTTGGACGATAGGCATTCCGTTCTCGCTCCCGGGCGCCAGCGATTCCGGCAACCATAAGCGTGGTCCAAACCTCGCGACAACCAGGGGGCGTTGACCTGAGCGGCTGCACTCCATCACTTATGATGCGATCTATGGGCAGGGCAGGGACCGCACAACCATGTCGCGATCGCAAGAGGTCAGCCATGCCGCGCATCTTTCTTCTCGCGTTGCTCGCCGCCTCGGCGCTCCGGGCCAATCCGGTCGCCGCACAATCCTCTCAGTTCGACGGTGTCTGGGGAGTGACCATCTCGTGCCCCGCCGTGGCCGACGCGACTGGCTACACGCTGCGCTTCCCCGCCCGCGTCACGCGAGGCAGCTTGGCCGGTGAGAACGGCGCGCCTGGCCAGCCCGGCTATTTGCGTCTGACCGGCTCTATCCAGGCTGACGGCAGCGCGCTGCTCGAAGCCCACGGGCTCGTCGGCAGCCCCAGGACGGCGATCGGCCAACTGCCCTCCCTCACGCCCTACCATTACACGGCCGCGGCCCGGTTCGCGGGCGATCACGGCACTGGCAACCGCACGAGCGTGCGTCCGTGTAGCCTCGACTTCGTCCGCTCTTAGCCTGGAGACGGGCGCGTCGGCATGAGCAGGCAATCGGTCCAGAGCTTCCTCGCCGAGCATGCCCCGGACCTTGTGATCATCGATCACGCCCGAAGCACCGCCACGGTGGCCGAAGCGGCGGCGGCGTTGGACGTCGCCCCCGCCCGGATTGCCAAGACGCTGTCGGTGCGAGCGCCCGAAGGCGTCCTGCTGATCGTCGCGCGCGGCGACGCCCGGCTCGACAATACGAAGATGAAGGCGGCGCTTGGCGGACGCGCCAGGATGCTCGATCCAGACGAGGTGTCCGCCCTCACGGGCCATCCTGTCGGCGGGGTCTGCCCGTTCGGCCTCGCGACCCCGCTGCCGATCCTCTGCGACGTCTCTCTGCGTGCGTTCAGTACGGTGTTTCCCGCCGCGGGATCGCCGACGAGTTCGCTGGAGGTCGCGCCCGAACGACTTGCCACGATCGTCGGCGCTCGCTGGGTCGATGTGTGCAGCCCCGCGGCAGCGCCGCCGTAAGCTCATGCACCCTGGTGCAGGAAAGCGCGAAAGCGAGGCGGGCGGTCGAGGTTCTCATGCCGCTGCATCCGCCATGTCTCGGCGAAGAACCCGTCGCCGCGGCACAGTTCGCCGGGTGGCCCATCCTCGACCACGCGCCCGTCGCGCAACACGATCACGCGGTCGAACTCCATCAGCGTCGAAAGCCGGTGCGCTACCGCCAGGATCGTGCGCCCGCCCGCAAGCGCCAGCACCGCGCGCTGCACCTCATGCTCGGAGCGGCTGTCCAGCGCGCTCGTGGCCTCGTCGAGCAGCAGCACGGGGGCGCGACGCAACAGGGCGCGGGCCAGCGCGAGCCGTTGCCGCTGGCCACCCGAGAGCCGGGTTCCGCGCTCGCCGACGATGGTCTGGTAGTCGTGGGGCAGACCGCGAATGAACTCGTCGCAGCCGGTGGCGCGCGCGGTGGCCAGCACCTCGTCCCAACCCGCATCCGGCCGGCCGTAGCGCAGGTTCTCCTCGACCGTGCGGTGCAGCAGCGGCACTTCCTGCATCACCACGGCGAACGCGCCCGCCAGGCTTTCCGGCGCCAGGCCGCCGACCTTCTGGCCGTCGATCAGCATCTCCCCACACTGCGGCAGCTCCAGGCCTTGGATCAGGCGCAGCAACGTTGACTTTCCGGCGCCCGACGGACCGACGATGCCGATCCGCTGCCCGGACGGTATCGACAGGTCGAGATCGGCGAATAACGGACGCCCGCCACGCGGGGCGTAGCTCACGCGCCGCAACTCGATCGCGCCGTCCCGCACGGCCAGCGCCGGGAGCCTCGGCTGGCTGGTGGCCGGCGCTTGCAAGGTTTGCACCGCCTCGGACACCGCTCCGAGTTGTTGCGACACCCCGAGCAACGACAGCCCGAGTTCGCGCGAGCCCATCAGGACCCGCAGCGTGAGCGTGCTCGCCACGACGACGCCGCCGGTGGTGATCCGCCCGCTCGACCATTCGCGGACCGCCGCCACCAGCACCAACGCCGTCGCCAGCCAAAAGGCAGCATCGTGCACCGCACGGAGGCGCTCGAGGAACAGCCAGCTGCTCGCATGGGCCCGGCTTTCGCGCTCGATCAGCCCGACCAGGCGCTCGCGCTCGCGGTGACGGGCGCCGAACGCGCTCACCAATCCCATGTTGGCCAGCACGTCCGCCAACACCCCGGACACCTCGGCTGCTTCGCGATGGTAGGTCTGGTGGAGCGGGAACCCGCGTCCGCCGATCCGATTCAGCGCCCACGTCCCGGCGCCCGCAACTCCGACCAGCCCGGCCGCGATGCGGATGTCGATGGCCGCGAGTACCACGACGGAACCGATCAGGTCGGTCGTCGGCGGCAGCACGTTCCACACCACCGTGCGTACCACGGCCGTCCCCGCGGCCGCCGCGCCCGTGATCCGACCCGCCAGCGCCCCGCTCGCCTGCCCGTCGAAGAATGCCCAGTTCCGCGCCGCCACGCTCTCGAACAGATCGAGCCTGATCTCCTCGCCGAGCCGGATCACCGCCCGGCTGCCCAGCCAGCCGCCGACCCGCCACAACGCGCTCTCCAAGGCGAGCAGCCCCAGGAACAACGCCAGGCACAGCATGACGTGGTCCCGGCCCGGCGTCGCCGATGTCATTCCGTCCACCAGCAGCTTCAGCCCGTACTGGGCCGAGACGGCGCAGAGCGCGCCGCTGATCACCGTTCCGAGCACCGCGAGCGATAGGGGGCCGAGGCGCCGGACATATTTCAGCAGGAACGCAGTGGCGCTCATGAAGCGGGCGCAAGCTCCCGTTGTTGCCCGGCAAACAGCGGCCGTTCCTCGGCTAGTTGCGCGGCCAGGTCGTAATCGACCCGGCGCGTGTGCCATACCGCATCGGCTTCGATCAGCCCGCAGCGGCAGTGCCGCTCGTCGTTCCAGCCGGGGTAGTCCATCACCGGATAGAGGCAGATCCCCTCGACCGGAACGCCGGCGCGCAGCGCGGCCCGCACCTCGCCCGCGACATAGCGCAGCCAACCGGCGCCGTTGGCGCCCTCGGCCCCGGTCTCGGTCAGCAACAACGGCCGCCGGTAGCGGGCATAGACCTCGGCGAGCAGGGCACCGAGCGGACGATAGAGCCAATGCCCCAGTGAGATTGTACTGCCGCCCCGGAGCAGCTGGTTTTCCGGATAGTAGTTGACCCCGACGAGATCGAGATGGGCCGGGCTGCCGCCCAGTTCCGGGTGGAGCCGCCCGGCGACCATGTCGAAAGCCTCGAATTGTGCCTCTCTGTGCGCAGCGGCCCCGGCGATGTCAGCCGGGTCGGCCTCCGGCCAGGTGGCGACGTGGATCAGCGGCTCGGCCAGCACGCAGCGCGCCCGGGGGTCGACCCGGCGGACCGCCTCGGTCGCCAGGATGGCGGCCCGCGCCAGCTGCCGCTTGAGTTCCGGTCCGCGGCCTACTGCAAACGGATACATGCGCGCGTGGTCGCCGCCGCCCCAGGCCCAGAACGAGATCTCGTTGACCGGGCAATAGAACGGCGTCTCGCCCTCACCTTCGGCCTCCACCAGGCGCGCCGCCGCGGTGCAGAACGCGCTGAACCGCTCGAGGAACTGCGGCGACCAGATATCGACGTCGTGCGGCACGCCGTAATGGCAGAGGTCCCACACGACCTGCACTCCGGCCGCGCGCGCCGCCCGCAGCATCGGCAGCACGCTCGACCAATCGTAACGGCCCGGCGCCTCAGCCTCGATCAGGTGCCAGCGCATCGCCTCGCGGACGGTGCGGATGCCGTGCGCCGCGAGCAGTGCGTAGTCTTCGGCCGCGCGCTCATCGTGCCGCGTCGCCGTCACCAAGTCGAGCTGCCGGCCATCGCCGGCGCGCCGGTGCGACGAGCCTTCAAAACCGCCGAGGAAGAAGCTGCGCAACAAGCGGGGCGATGCACCAGGGGTCAAGCGGGCCGGGCCACGGCGGGTAGGCCGGGGTCGGCCCCGCCGGCCTGCTCGAGGCGGCGAAACTTGGCCAGCGCCTGGCCCACGACCTGGTCCATGTTGAGGTAACGGTAGGTCGCCAACCGGCCGACGAACACCGTGTTCGGCGTCGCATCCGCCAATGCCTCGTAGCGCTTGTAGAGCGCCTGGTTGTCCGGCCGCGGCACCGGGTAATACGGATCGCCGACATCGGTCGGATACTCGTATGTGACGCTGGTGCAGGGGTGCACCTGGCCCGTCATGTGCTTGTATTCGGAGATCCGCGTGTAGTCCCGGTCCTGCGGATAGTTGACGGTGCCCACCGGCTGAAACCGCTCCTGCGGCAGCGTTTCATGGCGGAAACGTAGCGAACGGTAGGGCAGCTTGCCGAAACGGAACCCGAAGAACTCGTCGACCGCCCCGGTCCAGACCATGCGGCGGTAGCGCACCGTCCGCGGCAGGTCGGCGTAGTCCGTCGCCAGCATGAGCGTGATGTTGGGATGGTCGAGCATGCGCCGGAACATGGCGGTGTAGCCGTCCCGCGGCATGGCCTGGAACCGGTCGGTGAAGTAACGGTCTTCGCGATCGGTCCGCACCGGAATACGCGCCGTCACCGCGGCGTCGAGCTGCGATGGGTCGAGCCCCCACTGCTTGCGGGTATAGGCTTGGAAGAATTTCTCGTAGAGTTCGCGACCGATGCGGGACACGATCACGTCCTCCGACGTATGTATGTCGGCCACTTTCTCCGCTCGCGCCGCGAACCACGCCTCTAGTTCCGCCGAGGTCAGATCGAGACCGTACAGCCGGTTCACCGTGTCGAGGTTGATCGGGATCGGCACCAGCTGCCCATCCACCTGCCCGATCACCCGGTGCTCGTACGGCCGCCACTCGGTAAATTGCGACAGGTGTTCGAACACCGCTTCGGAGTTGGTGTGGAAGATGTGCGGACCGTAGCGATGGACCAGCACGCCGGCCTCGTCCAGGTGGTCGTAGGCGTTGCCGGCGATGTGGTCGCGCCGGTCCACGACCAGCACCCGCGCGCCCTGCTGGCTGGCCAGCCGCTCCGCAAGCACGGCGCCGGCAAACCCGGCGCCAACGATGAGCCAATCATACACGGGCGGGTTCTCCGGCCGTTGCGGCGACCGCGGCGCCCCCCGCTCTGTCTTCGATGAGGCGCTGCATGCGCTTCCAGGTCGCGTTCCACGACAAGCGGCTGAGCCGCAGGTCGACCTCGGTGAGCCACGGGCGCAGCGGCCGGGCCATGACGCGCTCGAGCGCGGCGACGACCGCGTCCGCGCCGTCGGCGATGGCCACCAGCCCGCCCTCGATGCGGCTGCTCTGCTCCCTCGCGGCTTCGCCCCAATCGCTCACCACGTCCGGCACCGGAGTGGAGACGAGCGGGACCGCGGCAGCGAGGAATTCGGGCGTCTTCGTCGGGCTGATGAACCGCGTCGCCTCGTTGAGCGCGAACGGCATCAGCCCGGCATCCCAGCCCGCCAGATACGCGGGAAGCTCGGCGTAGGACTTCATGCCGAGCCAGTGCAGGTTCGGACGGCGCGGCAGCATCGCCTCGTCGATCTTCGCCACGGGGCCGAGCATCACGAAATGCCAGTCCGGACGCCGCTCGGCCACGACGTCCAGCAGATCGAGGTCCATGCGCTCGTCGATCACGCCGAAATAGCCGATACGCGGGCGCGCGATCCTGGCCTGATCCGTCGGGCCGGCCGCGTCCTTGGCCAGCCGGGCCTTGCCGAAGTGAGCGCTATCGACGCTGCTCGGGAACAGATGGACATGCGGATGCAGGCGGCGCTTGGCCGCATGCAGGCTGCGCCCGCCGGTAAAAACGAGGTCGGCCTGCTTGAGCAAGCGGCGCTCCAGCAATGAAAGGCGCGGCGATGCGCCACGAAAGGCCGACAGTTCGTCCATGCTGTCGAACACGGTCACGGAGGGCGCGATGTGGCCGGCGAACTCGAGCGCCATCGGCGTGTAGAACCAAGCGGTCTGCACCGCCCGGCCAAGCCGTCCCAGCAGCTGGTCGAGCAATGCGCGCTGCATGGCATCGTTCTCGACCGGTCCGCAGCCGGCCGGCAGCACCGGGGTCGCGACGAGAACGCCT
>JAVVHH010000020.1:0-35909 GCA_032249615.1 Acetobacteraceae bacterium | reverse complement strand
CCGGCGGCGCGGGCGCTGCCGCTACTGGCGGCTGTGGCGCGGGGGGCGCCGTTCGCGGGGGATCTCGCCTATCAGGATGGCCGCCTCCGGCTCGAGTTCCGGCCCTGACGGATCTGCGCGCGCTGCTGCCGCATGCGGGAGCGATGGTGATGCTGGACCGGGTCGAGCGGTGGGACACGGGGGGCATCGTGTGCGGGACGGCGCGGCATCTCGACCCGGCCAATCCGCTGCGGCACGCGGGGCGGTTGCCGGCGGTGGCGGGGATCGAGTTCTGCTTGCAGGCGGCGGCGGTGCACGGGGGGATGCTGGCGGGCGCGGCGCAGCGGCCGGGCTATGTGGCGAGCCTGCGGGCGGTGGCGCTGCATGTCGACCGGCTCGACGACCCGGCGCTCGCGTGGCTCATCGTCGAGGCGACGCGGGAGGCGCAGGAGGTGGCGGGCATGTCGTATGCGCTGACGCTGCGGAGCGGGACGCGGGTGCTGCTCAGCGGGCGGGCGCTGATCAAGCTGCCGGCATGAGGCGGGCGCTGGTGACCGGGGGTGCGAGCCCGATCGGGGCGGCGATCTGCCGGCGGCTGGCACAGGCGGGCCACCAGGTGGTGATCCACGCGCACGCCAATCTAGCGGGGGCGGAGGCGCTGGCGGCGGAGATCGGGGCGGCGGCCAGCACGTTCGGCTGCGACCTGGCCGCGCCGTCGGCGGCGGGGGCGGTGGCTGGGCTGCTGGCAGGAGGGCCGATCCAGATCATCGTGCACAATGCGGGGACGCACGAGGATGCGCCGCTGGCTGGGATGCGGCGGGAGCAGTGGGACCGGGTGATCGACGTGTCGCTGAACGGGTTCTTTGCGGCGGTGCAGCCGTTGCTGTTGCCGATGATCGGGACGCGGTGGGGACGGATCGTGGCGGTGTCGTCGGTGTCGGCGCTGTTGGGCAACCGGGGGCAGGCGAATTACGCGGCGGCGAAGGCCGGGCTGATCGGGGCGGTGAAGTCGCTGGCGCGGGAGGTGGGGAGCCGGGGGATCACGGCGAATGCGGTGGCGCCGGGGTTCATCGCGTCGCCGGCGACGGCGGGTGTGGATCCGGCGCGGGTGAAGGAGCTGGTGCCGGTGGGGCGGGAGGGGACGCCGGAGGAGGTGGCGGCGGTGGTGGCGTTTTTGTGCTCGCCGGAGGCGGGGTATGTGACCGGGCAGTGCGTGTCGGTCAATGGCGGGATGGTTTAGGCGGTCGTGGCGGCGGCATGGTCGCGCCATGCTGCCGGTCGAGGGAGCCGTCAGCCGTTGCGGCGGAGGCGGATGAGGCCGACGGCGGCGAGGCCGGTGCCGAGGAGGGCAAGGGAGACGGGTTCGGGGACCGTGCTGGTGGTGGTGGCTGACAAATGGTCGAAGGCGAAGCCGATCGAGGACGATCCGCTTGCGGTGGTGAAATTGCCGTTGCCAGTGCCCGAGATCCCAAGAGAGGGGAAGCTGAGGGCGGCGCTGGTGCTGGGCGAGGCCGCGAAGAAGGCGTTGCCGTCCTGGAATTGTTGATTGGAGAACTTTTCGGAGCCGGTGAAGGTGAAGCCGGGGCCGGAGAGATTGCCGATGACGATCTGCTCGGAGTTACCGCCATTGTAGAAGTTCTGCAGCGTTCCCATCGGAGAGGTGAAGGTGACGGCCTGCTTGGCCGCGCCGGCGACGTTGAGGGTTTCGGTGACGTTCGTCAGCGCGAAGCTGCATGGATTGGTGCTGGTCGTGCAGGCGGAGATGGGCGCGGTCGGGGTGACGAAGGAGATGGTGCCGGTGATGACGGTGCCATAGTTGTATGACATCGCGCTCGATCCGAAGACCAGACCTCCATCGTAGAGGTTGTTGAGGGTGCCGCTGAAGGTGAGCGTCGTGATGGTGGAGGCTTGGGCGCTGGCGCCGAGGACCAGCATAATTGCTGCGGCGGCGGCGGCTTTGAACTTAGACATTTAGCTTGGCCCGATCAATCGTGTGTTACCGAACGCCTAAAGCAAGCAGCGTGCCACATTTTATTTCAAGGGCTTAGGAGAGGCGTCTCGTTGCAGGTGTAAAATTTTGCGTCACATTTTAGTGTGAGCGCCTGGAGCGGGGGCGGGTCGAACACGATGGTGCCCGTGACGGCCGTGCCAACGGCATGCCAGCCGGGGCGGGAAACAACGAAGGCCCCGGGATTTCTCCCGAGGCCTTCCATTGATCGACGGCCGTAACCGAAGACGCTTGGGTTAGGCGGCCACCACGGTGGAGGCGGCCGATGTCCAGGTCACGATTAGGGACCGTTCCGAGCAATGAGACACTGGATCACCTCCTTTCAATAAGTTGCATCCCCCATAGTGGGTCTCTGCCCGAGTCTGTTCAAGTCAAAAGAGGTGCTTGATGCGGATAGAGATGCGGCCGCCCATGGCGCCGACTTGGAAGGCGGCGTCGCGGAAGCGGGGGGCGGAGAGGTGGATAGTGACGTTGTTGCTGAAGCCGAGGGGTTCGACGGGCAGGCCGAGCATGTTCTGGGTCAGCACGGTGTTGCCGTCTTCGTCCTGGTAGGCCTGGGCGGCGTAGGTGCCGGGGGGGACTTCGATGGTGACGAGGACGGAGCCGGGCCGGGCTTTGGCTTGGCCGTTGTAGGAACAGTGGGGCTGGAGGAACTCGCGCTCGGTGCAGATGGCGACCATGACGTTGCCTTTGCTGCTTTCGATGCCGTCGACAACGATTTGCAGGGGGGCGGCCAGGCTCGGGGCGATCGCGCCGAGCGCTAGGATTGCGCCGTATAGGCTCGCCCGCGCCAGGTGGCTTTGCCGCCGAGCCGCGAGCGTGCGAGGCTCCACCACTGGACGAGCAGGAGTGCTGAGACGCCCGCCGGGTGCAGCAGGGCGGAGATGACGGGCTGCTTGAAGCGCTGCGCGAGAAGCAGCCGCAAGGCGATGCCGCAGGCCAGGGCCAGGGCCGCCGGGAAGCTGGGGGCTGTGAGGAGTAGAAGCAGGGGCAGCACTTGGCCGCCGAACAGGATCGCGGTCCAGACCGGCAAGGCGCCGGGCTTGGCCATTCCTTCCGTCGCGTTCTTGCATAAACCCTCCCAGACTTGAGCCGCGTTAACGTACATCCGGCAGCGTGCGAACCCGCCGGCGTCGAACAGATCCGTCATCCAGCCGGCGCGGCGGAAGGCGCGCGGCAGGGTGAGTCCGTCGTGCAGCGAGGCGCGGATGGCGGCGTGGCCGCCGGCGGCGCGGTAGGCGTCGCGGCGCGCGATGAAGAGCTGGCCGCAGCCGGCGCCGAGACCGGGGGAGACGGAGCGGCGCATGACGGCCATGGGCAAGAAGCCGAGCAGCAGGAAGTGGATGAGCGGGAGGAGCAGGATCTCCGACCAGGTGATTGTGACCTGGCGGGGGAAGCCGCTGGCCAGGCCGATCGTGGGGTTGCGCTGCATGAAGCCGGCCATACGGCTGACGGCGTCGGGGGCGAGGCGGACGTCGGCGTCGACGAAGATCAGGAGGTCGTGGGAGGCGCGTTCGGAGAGGCGCTGGCAGGCGTGCTGCTTGCCGGACCAGCCGGCGGGGAGCGGGGGCGCGGAGGCGACGACGAGGCGGGGGTCGCCGATGGCGGCGAGGATGTCGGGGGTACGGTCGGTGCTGCCGTCGTCCAGGACGACGAGCTCGATTTCGACGCCGTCGCTGGCCAGCACGGCGGCGCAGGCGGCGGCGATGTTGGTTTCCTCGTTGCGGGCGGGGATCAGCACGGAAACCGCGGGGCGGCCGGATGCCGGGGCGGGGGCGCGGAGCAGGCGGAGGTTGGCGAGCGCCAGGCCGAGCGGGAAGGCGGCCAGGGCGAGCGCGGCCCAATCGAGCGCGATCACTCGCGGCCCCCGTGGGAGACGTCGATGGCTTGGCCGGTGAGCAGGGAGCGGATCCGGCGGTAGAGGCTGTACATGGGTCCGATGGCGGCGCTGCCCTGCATGACGCGGTCGAAGCGGCGGGCGTCGCGCAGAACGCTATCGGCGGCGAGGGCGTCGGCGGTGCGGGTCAGTTCGGCTTCCAGCAAGGCGGTCCATTCGGCGACGGTGCGGTCGCGGGTGGCGGGGATGGGGGTGCCGAAGCGGGCCAGGGCTTCGGGCTTGGCCTCGTTCCAGAACGGATATTCCATCGCGAGCGGCAGGACGGTGGCGCCGGGGACGCGGCGCAGGAGGTGGGCGATGCCGGGGCGCAGGCGGATGGGGCGGGTGCGGGTGTCGGAGAAAGTGCCCTGGGCGGTGATCCAGAGGACGTTGGCCGGGTCGGAGAGGATGCGGCCGGAGGCGGCGAGGAAGCGGGCGGCCCCTGCCCTGCTGTCGAGCGCGATGCCGAACACGCCCATCTTGGCGAGCAGGCCGTATTTGCCGAGGGCGACGGCGTCCATGGGGCCGTAGCCGGGGCGGCCGGGGAAGAGCAGCGTCTGCAGGAGGATGAAGAAGGCCGGGTCCCACCAGGAGGGGTGGTTGGTGCAGATGATGAGCGGGCGGCCGGCGGGGACGACGGGGAGGCCGTCGCGGGCGATGCGGATCGCGTTGAATTTGCGCCAGAACAGCCAGCGGAGGTACCAACCGAAGGCCCAGAACAGGAACGGCGAGCGCCGTTCCCGCGGGTCGTCGGACTCAGGCATGGGATCTAGGCACTGACCGTGGCCGCCACGTCCTGGCTGAGGCTGTCGGCGGCGATCCAGCCGCTCATGAGGACCATGGGCATGCCGGGCCCCGGGTGGGCGGCGCCGCCGGCGAGGTAGAGGCCGGCGAGGTCGCGGGAGCGGTTGCCGGGCTTGAAGGCGCCGTTGACCTTGCCGTGGCTGGCCAGGCCGTAGATGGCGCCGTTCAGCACCTTGTAGCGGTCGTGGATGTCCTGCGGGGTCAGGTGGCGCTCGAAGACGATGCGGTCTTCGAGGTCGGGCATGCCGGCGCAGCGCTTCAGCTTGTCGAGGATGACCTGGCGGTAGCCGGGGAGCATCTGCGCCCAGTCGTGGTGGGGGCGGAGGTAGGGCGTGTGGACGAGGATGTAGAGGGCTTCGCCGCCTTCGGGGGCGACGCCGGGCTCGGTGCGGCCGGTGGCGGCGAGGTAGCAGGTGGGGTCCGGCGCGGGCTCGCCCTTGCCGTAGATCCAGTCGAACTCCTCCTTGGGGTCGCGCGAGAAGACGAAGTCGTGGTGGGCGAGGTGATCGTAGGCGCGGTCGAGGCCGAGGTAGAGGACGACGCCGGAGCAGGCCGGGTCGCGCTTCCAGCGGCGGGCGAACTTGCGGGCGGGGGCGCCGCCGACGAGTTCGCGCATGGTGCGGACGCTGTCCATGTTGGAGACGACGGCGCTGAGGCGGACGATCTCGCAGGAGGCGGTTTCGACGCCGGCGGCGCGGCCGTTCTCCTCGATGATGCGGGTCACTTCGGTGTTGGGGCGGAGCTCGACACCGAGCTCGCCGGCGAGCTTCTCGAGCGCTTCCGGGACGGCGCGGGTGCCGCCGATCGGGTACCAGACGCCGAGATCGGTCTGCATGTGGGCGATACTGCACAGGACCGCCGGGGAGGCGTAGGGCGAGCTGCCGACGTATTGGACGAAATGGTCCAGCATCTGGGCGACCCGGCCGTCCGGGACGCGCTTGCGGATCTGGGAGGCGACGGAGGTGCCCATGCGCAGGCTCAGCACGTCCTTCAGCGTGGCCAGGTCCATGCCTTTGAAGCTGAGGGTGTCGCCGATGCCTTCGACGGATTTCCAGAAGAAGAATTTCTCGGAGACTTCGTGGAGCTTGCGGCTCATGGCGGCGAAGTCGCGGTAGCCGGCGGAATTGCCGGGGGAGAAGGCGTCGAGCGTCTCCGTCATGGTGGCCATGTCTTCGCGGAGATCGAGGACGCTGCCGTCATCGAAGAAGCAGCGCCATTGCGGGTCGAGCCGGCGGAGGTCGAGGTAGTCGGCCATGTTGCGGCCGGCTTCGCGGAAGACGCGCTCGAGGACGCCGGGGACGGTGAGGATGGTCGGGCCCATGTCGAAGCGGAAGCCCGCTTCGTTGAGGACCGCGGCCTTGCCGCCGAGCCAGGGGTTCTTGTCGAAGAGCACGACCTTGTGGCCGCGGGCGGCCAGGGTGCAGGCGGCGGCCAGGCCGGCCAGCCCGGCGCCGACGACGCCGACCGGCAGGCGGCCCACATCAGATATCGCGTTCATCGGTGGGTCTCCAAGCTAGTCATCAAACCGCCTCTGCGATTGCGGGCACGTAATGGTCTTCGGACATGGCGGAGGCCTCGCTCCAGTCCGGCACGAGGCCGAGATCGTCGGCGAGGAGGCGGGACGTGATGCGGGCGCTCTCGAAGATGACCGGCAAGCCGCTGCCGGGGTGGGTGCCGCCGCCGACGAGGTAGACGGAGTCCAGGTCTTCGAAGCGGTTGCGCGGGCGCCAATGAAGCATTTGGCGGATGTTGTGGGCCAGGTTGAAGGTAGCGCCGCGGTAGACGGAGAGTTCGTCCTCCCAGGTGCGGGGGGTCATGATCTTTTCGAAGCGGATGCGCTGCTCGATGTTGTCGATGCCGATGCGGCGCAGGCGATCCATCACGAGGGCGCGGTAGCGGGCCTGTTCGGCGGGCCAATCGATCCCCTCGCCGATGCGGTGGCCAACGGGGACGAGGACGTAGAGGGTGGAGTGGCCGGGGGGTGCGAGGGCCGGGTCGGTGACGCAGGCGTTCTGGACGTAGAAGCTGGGTTCGTCCGGCGCGCTGCCCGCCTCGATTTCGGCCAAGTTGCGGCGGTAATCGGAGGCCAGATAGATCGTGTGGTGCGCGAGGTCGGGGATCGCGCCCTCGATGCCGAGGTACATCATGAAGGTCGAGCAGGAGAATTTCTTGCCGGCGATCTTGCGGTCGGTCCAGCGGCGGCGGAGGCGGTCGGGGACGAGGGTCGTCATGGTCTGGGCGAAGTCGCTGTTGACGACCAGGGCGTCGTAGCGGTGCTCGGTGCCGCCGACCCGGACGCCGACGGCGCGGCGGCCCTCGAAGAGGATTTCGTCGACCTTCTCGCCGCTGTTGATGGAGGCGCCGAGTTCGCGGGCGACCTTGGCCATGGCGGCGACGACCGCGCCGGTGCCGCCGCGCGGGTGGTAGACGCCGTATTCGTATTCCATGAACGACAGGATGGTGAACAGGCTGGGGCAGCGGAACGGCGACATGCCGAGGTATTTGCTCTGGAAGCTGAACGCCAGGCGCACGCGGGGGTCGCGGAAGTGGGACGCGAGGTCCTGGTCGACGCTGCGGTGCGGGCGGAGCATGCCGAGGCCCTTGAGGACGTCGGGGCGGCCGAGGTCGCGGATGCTGTTGAAGGCGGATTCGAGGATGGGGCGGAAGACGGCCAGCTTGGCGCGGTTGTCGGCCATGAAGGCGGGGAAGGCGGCGGCGTCGGCCGGCGACAGGCGGGCAATCTCGGCGGCCATGCGCTCGAGGTCACCGGTGGCGGCGATGGTGGCGCCGTCCTCGAAGACGAGGTTGTATTGCGGATCGAGCCGGATCAGCTCGACTTCGTCGGCGAGACGGCGGCCGCAGGCGGCGAAGATGTCGGCCAGCACGCGGGGGTAGAGGAAGAAGGTCGGCCCCGTGTCGAAACGGAAGGTGCCGCGCCCGGTGTTGGCGGTGATGGTCGCGGACCGGCCGCCCAGGGCGGGGCGGGACTCGTGGAGGGTGACGTCGACACCTGCCTTGGCCATCAACATGGCGGTCGCGAGGCCGCCTGGCCCGCCGCCGATAATCCCAACTCGCTTGTTCATTCTTTGGACTGGCCCGTTGCGATTCGGCTTGGCATTCCTGACCCTAACCCCATCCTGACGACGCGGGTAGAGTTGGGGCCATGAACGAGATTGTCACTGATCGCGCTGTCATAATTCACCGGCAGCATGCG
Source organism: Acetobacteraceae bacterium (assembly GCA_032249615.1). GTDB lineage: Bacteria > Pseudomonadota > Alphaproteobacteria > Acetobacterales > Acetobacteraceae > JAVVHH01. The sequence continues at coordinate 28,028 of JAVVHH010000020.1, read as the reverse complement.
GCGCGGTGGGCCGCGGTGCCGCTCGAGGAGCGTTTGGCGGTGCTGGGGCGGTGCCGGCATGCGATCGCGGCGCAGGCGGAGGCGCTGGCGGGGACGAACCGCCGGTCGCTGGCGGACACGCTTTCGGCCGAGGTGCTGCCGCTGGCGGAGGCGGCGCGGTTCCTGGTGCGGGCGTCGCGGCGGCTGCTGGCGACGCGCCGGCTGGGCGCCGGGCCGCTGTGGCTGTTCGGGGTTCGGCAGGAGGTCCGGCGCGAGCCGCGCGGGCTGGTGCTGATCCTGGCGCCGGGAAACTATCCGCTGTTCCTGCCGGGGGTGCAGGCGTTGCAGGCGTTGGCGGCGGGCAATGGGGTGGCGGTCAAGCCGGCGCCGGGCTGCAGCGCGCCGATGCGGGCGCTGGCGGGGCTGCTCGCGGAAGCTGGGCTGCCGGAGGGGGTCCTGCGGGTGCTGCCGGAGGATGGGGGGCCGGCGGCGATGCGCGCGGGCTACGATTACGTGGTGCTGACGGGGAGTGCGGAGACGGGGGTGGCGGTGGCGCGGGCGGCGGCGGAGACGCTGACGCCGGCGGCGATGGAGCTTTCCGGCGTGGACGCAGCGTTCGTGCTGCCGGGGGCGGATCTGGCGGTGGTGGCGGCGTCGCTGGCGTATGGGCTGCGGTTGAATGCGGGGGCGACGTGCATCGCGCCGCGCCGGGTGTTCGTGCCGCGGGCGATGGAGGCGGATCTGCTGTCGCGGCTGCTGGCGCAGCTGCCCCCGCCGGCCAGCATTCCGGCTGGGATCGCGGCGCGGTTGGCCGGGCTGCTGGAGGATGCCGAGCAGAGGGGGGCGCGGGTGGTGGCGCGGAACCCGGCCGTATTGGCGGGCGCATCGGCTGCGCTGCCGATTCTGCGGGAGGATGTGTTCGCGCCGTGGCTCGCGCTGGTTCCGGTGGAGGACGAGGAGGCGGCGCTGGAGGCGGCGGCGCGCTGCCCGTATGCGTTGGGGGCGAGCGTGTTCGGGCCGGCGGGGCCGGCTCATGCGTTCGCGGGCCGGGTCAATGCCGGGTCGGTGTGCGTCAATGACCTGATCGTGCCGACGGCCGATCCGCGGTTACCGTTCGGGGGGCGGGGGCGGAGCGGGTATGGGGTGACGCGGGGGGCGGAGGGGCTGCTGGAGATGACGGTTGTGAAGACGGTCAGCACGCGGCGGTTCGGCCGCCGGCCGCAGCTGGACCCGAAGCTCAACGGCAACTCGGCTCAGTTGTTGGCGCTGCTGCAGGTGTTGCACGGCGAGCGGGCCACGCGGGTTGCCGCGTTCCGATCGCTCATCGGAGGCCGCAAGAAGGGGGCTAATCCGACTCGGTCGCCAACGGGGCGTGGTTGAGCATGGCGACCAGGGCGACGCCGCCGATGGTGTTGCCGAGGACGGTGGGCAGGAGGAAGACCAGGAAGTAGTCGGAGAGGTTGCGCGTGCCGGTGATGACGGCGAAGGCCGCTTCGCAGGAGCCGGCGATCGCGTGGGAGAAGTGGCCGATCGCGACGGTGTAGGTGATGACCATGATGATCGGCATCTTGGCCGGGCCGGCGCTGGGGAGGACCCAGACCATGAGCGCGATGAGCCAGCCCGCGAGGATCGATTTGAACAGCATGGGCCAGAACGGCTCCTGCGCTGCTTCGATCGCGATGGTGCCGAGGGAGTGCCAGACGGAGGGCACGAAGAAGTTTTCGTGCGAGATGCCCCAGGCGAACAACCAGGTGCCGACGAGGTTGGCGCTGAGGACGATCGCCCAGAAGCGGAATAGTTTGAGCAGGCGCTCGCCGGTGAACGTGGTCAGGATCGGCAGCACCGGCGTGAGGGTAGTTTCGGTGAAGAGTTGCTGGCGGCCCAGGATGACGATCAGGAAGCCGAGCGTGTAGCCGAGGCCGGAAACCAGGGATGCCCATTCCGTTTCGGGAAGGCGGCCCTGGAGCAGGCCCATGGTGAGGAAGGAGAAGCCCATCGACAGGCCGGCGGCCAGGCCGGACCAGGCGATCGCGCCGCCATGGCGGCCGAGCTGCTCCTCGCCCTCCTCGCGGATGACGCGGTGGATCTCGTGCGGGTTCGGCGGGGCTTCGGGGGCATTGCTTTCGGACAGGGCGGTCACTCCACGACGATGACGCCAAGTTCGGTGGCGATGGCGTGCAACGGGTGGTCGTGGGTCTCGGTTGCAACTCTGGCCACCTCTTGCAGCGCATAGGCGCAACCGATGGCGAGCGTGCCTGGCGCGGCGCGCGCGAGGGTGCGGTCGTAGAAGCCGCCGCCGTAGCCCAGGCGGGCGCCCGACCGGTCGAAGGCGAGCAAGGGCACGAGCAGCACGGTCGGCACGAGAGGCTCGCCCTCGGGCTCGAAGGTGCCGAAGCGGCCGGGGCGGAGGGGGCAGCCCGGCCGCCAGCAGCGGAAGGAGAGCGGCTGGCCGATGGCGGGGGTGACGGGGAGTGCGGTGCGGTGGCCGAGGGCGTTGAGGGCGAGCAGCGCGGGCCGGGCGTCGATCTCGCCGGGGAGCGGCCAGAACCCGGAGACGATGGCGCCGGGGGGGATCAGGCGGGCGCGGAGGAGGTGGCCGGCGAGGCGGACGCCCTGCGCCGGGTCGAGCCCGGCGCGGCGCAGTCGCATCGTTTTCCGCAGTTCGGCTTTTTCGAGCATGCGTGAAGTGGAGCCACCCTGGCCGTTGGCGTTACATCCTCCCGAGACCTACTTGCGTAGGTGGGCGCCAGATATCCTAACCACGGCTAGGACAGTGCCAGCTCCCAAGGGAGTGCTTATCGGCCCGGGGATGAAGAGCCTGACGCACCGGGCAGCTCCGGCACTGAACGTAGGCTTGCTGGGGCCCGACCGCAACCGCGTGTTTTACGCGCTGGCCTGTTCTTCGGCGGCGGCGGCGATGGCTTCGGCGCGCGCGGCGAGGCGGGCGACCTTCTCCGACTTGTTGCGCTCGGGGGTGCCGGGCTTGCCGCGGCGGGCGGTTTCGAGTTCGGCGGCGAGGTCGTGGAGTTCGTCGGCGAGGAACAGGGCGGCCATGGCGAGGACCTTGGATTCGCCGCTATTCATGCCGAGCGCCTTGACCTTCTCGATGCGCTTTTCGACCTCGGCGCCCATGGCGGTGAGGTGCTCTTCTTCGCCGTCCTTGCAGCCCACCGTGTGCATGTGGCCGTTGATCTTCAGTTGAACCTGCCCCATTCGGCGCTCCTCTTACTTAGCCAAGGCGTCCCGCAGGGTGGCGATGACGCGATCGAGCCGTTCGGCAACCTCGGTCGCCACCGGGTCGGGCGCGTCCAGGACCTTGGCGATCCGTTCCAGGGCTGCTTCGAGCCTGTCTTCCGGCTCCAGGTCTTCGGACATGCGACTCCTGCCCTGCTCCAATCCAACTTGAACACAAAGCCTGCAGCGGCTTGAACGTCAAGCATGTTGCCGCCCGATCTCGACGTTGTTCACCCGCTTTTGCCGCCGGCGGTCACGGTGCACTCGCTGGTTCAGGCGCGGAAGGCGCTGGCGCCGGGGCGGGCGGTGACGCTGCTGTCGGCGCGGGGGGCGGCGGTGTTTGCCGGGGCGGCGTGGTGGCGGGGGCTGATCGAGGCGTGCGGCACGGAGGAGCCGGACGTGCTGGACTGCGCGGACGCGCCGGGGCGGGCGCTGGAGGCGTTGGCGCTGGGGTGCCGGCGGGTGATCCTGGACCCCTGCCCTGCCTGGCCCGCCGTCGCCGAACGGGCGGCGCTGGCCGGGGCGCTGCTGCTCGAGGCGCGGCCGGCCTCGCTCGACCTGGCCGACCCGGCGGCGGCGCGGCGCATTGCTGCGTGGCTCGGGGTCGGCTAAGCGCGGCATCCCGCCTTTGCACGAGCCCCGAATGACGACCCGCCTCTATCTGATCACGCCGACCACGGCCGGCCCCGCGTTCGCCGACACGCTGGCGGCAGCGCTGGATGCGGGCGACGTGGCCGCGGTGCAGCTGCGGCTGAAGGAGGCCGATGACGACCGGTGGCGGCGGACGATCGACGTGCTGCGGCCGGTGGCGCAGGACCGCGGCGTGGCGTTCCTGTTGAACGACCGGCCGGATCTCGTGGTGGCGACCGGTTGCGACGGCGCGCATGTGGGCCAGACCGATACGAAGGCGACCGAGGCGCGGGCGATGCTGGGCGACCTGACGCTCGGGGTGACGTGCCATGACAGCCGGGACCTGGCGATGCAGGCGGGCGATGACGGCGCGGATTACGTGGCGTTCGGCGCATTCTTTCCGACCACGACGAAGGAGGCGCCCACGCGCGCCGACCCCGAGATCATCGCGTGGTGGTCGGATTTGATGGAGCTGCCCTGCGTCGCGATCGGGGGGATCACGGCGGAGAACTGCGCGAAGCTGGTGACGGCGGGGGCCGATTTCCTGGCGGTGGTGGGGGCGGTGTGGGCGTATCCGGAGGGGCCGGCGGCGGGGGTCCGCGCGCTCAACCGGGCGATCGCCGCGGCGCCGGCCAAACCGGCGTGAGGCGGCCGTCCCCTCTTCCCCTGGCGAGGGCGACACTCCATCTTAGAGGCATCTCTTTATCGCCGGGCGCTGCTCGGCTGACACGTGAAAGCATGGAAGATGGTCAAGCGCCGCAAAGTTGAAGAAATCGTCGGGGTGCTCGAGTTCGAGGGCAAGACGCCGGAATCGCCGGAGCTGCTGTCGTGGCTAGCCGATCACAAAGCCGCCAACGGGGGCAAGATCCGGGTCGGACAGGGGGGCAAGGGGGTGCGCGTGGCGTTCAGCAAGGAGGCCGACATGGCGCTCTGGCGGGCGCGGTCGGAGCAGGAAGCCAAGGGCAAGCGGTCGGCCTGATCGGGCAGCTTGTGACCCGCGAGGAGATCACAGCTTGGGCGCTTTGCAGTGGCTGGCGCCTGGTCGCGGGGCATCCGAGCTTGACCAAGCCGAACGCGCCGAAGCAGCCGATCGTGCGGCTGGTGTTCAAGGTGACGGTGGCCACGCTCGAGGTGCGCAAGCCGGCGGGCAAGTGGGAGAAGGTGGGGAGTGCCGCCTACGGGGCGATCCGGCAGCCGGCCGATGAGGACGCGCTGCCGGCCGGGCTGGGGTTCGAGCAGATTCCGAGCATCACGTCATTGATGCAGCAGAACCGCGACGCGATGGTGTTCAGCCGCTTAGGTGGCTAAGAGCCGGGCGGTCAGGAACCGCTACGGCGGCTGAACACGGCTTCCTAGTGGACGAGCGCGGGCAGCATCTCGTGCTGGACGACGGCGGCGATCGCGAGGTCACGCTCGACGGCGACCGCCATGGGCGAGCCGTCGGCGGCGTGGATGGCGAAGGCGGCGGCGCCGTTCATGAAGACCGGCTTGATGTAGGCCATGTCGGGCACGCCGAGTTGGGCCAATTGCTCAGGGGCCAAGGAGCGGAGGTCGAAGACGGCCTCGACGGACGACGGAACGGTATCTGACTTCATGGCAGGCCTCCTGGACGCTCCTGACCGGCAGCGTCGCTCGAGATAATGATAGAAATGTGCTCTCAGTCTGGGTCCGACAGACCGTCAACGACTGGACCGGCACTGGGTTTGCCGATTTGGATCGTGCGCACGCGCACCTCCGGCTGGGGTCGGGCGAGATCGATGTGGAGCAGCCCGTTGTCGAGCCACGCGCCCTTGACCTCAATGCCCTCGGCCAACACGAACGCGCGCTGGAACTGGCGCGCGGCGATCCCGCGATGGAGGTAGACCCGGTCGGCGCCATCGTCGTTCTGGCGGCCGCGGATCACGAGTTGGTTGTCCTCCTGGGTGATCTGCAGGTCGTTCATGGTGAACCCGGCGACGGCGAGTGAGATGCGCAAGCCGCTGGGGCTGGTTTGTTCGATGTTGTAGGGCGGATATCCGTCCGAGGACGATTTGGCCGCACGCTCGAGCACTTGCTCGAGGTGGTCGAAGCCGAGAAACATCGGCGACGTAAAGACTCGCGTTGTCATGGCCCCCTCTTCAGAGCGAAGCGTCCCCGGCCCGAATCGGCACCGGCGACAGTCAGAAGATTGGCAATGTCGCCGCGGGTTGCAAGCCCTGCGGCCCGGCCGGATTGAAGCTGCTTCCCCCGCCCGCTACATCGGGGCGACGATGGATGACCTTACGACTCCGGCCCCTCCGCCCCTGGAAATTCTGATCGCGCCGCAAGCGATCCTGCGCAGCAAAGCCCGGCCGGTGCGCCCCGGCGACGACGACCTCGTGCGCCGGCTGGTGCCGGAGATGCTGGCCACGATGTATGCCGCGCCGGGGATTGGGCTCGCGGCGCCGCAGATCGGCCAGGGGCTGCGGCTGGCGGTGGTCGACCTGCAGCCGGACGACAAGCCGGCGCCGATGCACCTGATCAACCCGGAGATCATCGGCGTGAGCACGGAGACGGCGCTGCGCGAGGAGGGCTGTCTGTCGCTGCCGGGCCAATATGCCGACGTGACCCGGCCGGCGCAGGTGAAGGTGCGCTATCTCGACCTCGAGGGGAACAGGCGCGAGATCGAGGCGGACGGGCTGCTCGCCGCCTGCCTGCAGCACGAGATCGATCATTTGGATGGCGTGCTGTTCGTCGATTACCTGTCGCCGCTGAAGCGCAACATGATGATGCGGCGGCTGGCCAAGGAGCAGCGGCAGAAGTCGCAGACGTGAGGGTCGCGTTCATGGGCAGCCCGGCGTTCGCGCTGCCCGCGTTGCGCGCGCTCGCGGGGGCGCACGAGGTGGTCGCGGTGTATTGCCAGCCGCCCCGGCCGGCCGGACGCGGACAGGCGGAGACCCCCTGCCCTGTTCATGCGGAAGCGCTGCGGCTGGGGCTTGCAGTGCGGACGCCGGCCCGTTTGCGCAACGATGCGGAGGAGGCCGCCCGGTTCGCGGCGCTGGGGCTCGAGGCGTGCGTGGTCGCCGCTTACGGGCTGATCCTGCCGCAGGCGTTTCTGGACGCGCCGGCGCGGGGGTGCCTCAACATCCATGCCAGCCTGCTGCCGCGCTGGCGGGGCGCCGGGCCGATCCAGGCGGCGGTGCTTGCCGGGGATGCGCAGAGCGGGGTGACGATCATGCAGATGGAGGCCGGGCTCGACACCGGGCCGATGCTGCTGCGCGAAGCCGTGCCGATTGATGCGGCAACGACGGCGGCGGCGCTGGGGGATTCGCTGGCCGAGATCGGCGGCCGGCTCGTGTTGCGGGCACTGGCGGAGAATCCCACGCCGGAGCCGCAGCCGGAGGTGGGCGTGACGTACGCGCCCAAGCTGACCCGGGCGGATGGGCGGATGGATTGGTCGCGCCCGGCCGCCGAGCTCGATCGGCAGGTGCGCGGGCTGGTGCCTTGGCCGGGCACGTTCACCGAGCTGCAGGGCGCGCCGTTGAAGGTTTTGGAGGCGCGGCCGGAGCCCGGTTCCGGCGAGGCCGGGACGACGCTGGACGATGGGCTGCTGGTGGCGTGTGGGACGGGCGCGTTGCGGCTGGTGCGGGTGCAAAGGCCGGGTCGCGGGCCGATGGCGGCCGAGGCGTTGTTGCGGGGATCACGGGTGCCGGCGGGCACTCGCCTGGGATGACGCGCTGGGCGCTGCTGCTGGAGTATGACGGGACCGGGTTCGTGGGGTGGCAGAGCCAGGCGGGCGGCGGGGCGTTGCAGGACCATCTGGAGGCGGCGGCGGGCAAGCTGGTCGGTAACCGGGTCACGAGCGTGGTGGCGGGGCGGACGGATGCCGGGGTGCATGCGAGCGGACAGGTCGCCGCGATGGACCTGCCGGAGCGGTTCGACGCGCGGACCGTGCGAGAGGCGATCAACCATCATTTGAAGCCGCTGCCGTTCGTGGTGCTGCAGGCGGCGGCGGTGGGGTCGGAGTGGAGCCCGCGGTTCGATGCGATCGGCCGGCGGTATCGCTACGTCATCCTCAATCGGCGCGCGCGGCCGGGGCTGGACCGCCATGTCTGGCACGTGCCGGCGCGACTCGACGAGGGGGCGATGGCGGCGGCGGCGGGGCATTTGCTGGGGCGGCACGATTTCACGTCGTTCCGGGCGGCCGCGTGCCAGGCGAAATCGCCGTGGCGCACGCTGGACGTGCTGCGGGTCGCGCGGGAGGGCGAGCGCGTCGTGATCGACGTGGAGGCGCGGAGCTTTCTGCACCATCAGGTGCGCAACATGGTGGGCACGCTGAAGCTGGTGGGCGAAGGGCGGTGGGCGGCCGAGCGAGTGGCGGCGGCGCTGGCCGCGCGGGACCGGGCGGCGGCGGGGCCGACGGCGCCGCCGGGCGGGCTCACGCTGACCGGCGTGGTCTACCCCGCGGACCCGTTCAGCCCAGCAGGGCCGGACCGATCGCCAGCGCCGCCGTCCCCGCATTGACGAGCACGACGAGGATCGCGGCCTTGCCGGCCGACAGGCCGAGCGTGTGGCGGGCGACGAACCAGTTGAGCCAAAGGCTGTAGAGGCCGAGGCAGCCGAGCACCGCCTGGGCGGCGAGCGTGCTCGGCAGGCCCGCGCCGACCGCCATCGCGAAGCAGACGGTCAGCCCGGCGCCGACCATCGGGATCGCCCAGTAGCACCAGTTATAGGCGGTGGCGTAGTGCAGCCAGCGATCTTCGCAGTTCCAGAACACGGCGAGGCGGTGGGACAGGACCGGGGGCGCGAGTTGGGCGACCAGCGTCAGCAGCACGAGGGACAGGGCGGCGAGCCAATCGGCGCGGAACAGCTCAATCACGGCGCCGGCGAGCGGGAAGGCGATGAGCGGCGCGAGGCTGTTGAGGAAGGATTGCACCGTGCCGTCGAAGCGGGCGAAGCCGTCGGCGCGGCCGAGCGCCACCCGGGCCACGCCGATCGGCGGGTTGATGCGCTCGCTCACACGAAGGCCGCGAGGATGGCGCGGTAGATGTCGGCGAGGCGGCGGAGTTCGTCGACGGGCACGGATTCGTCGGCCTTGTGCATCGTGGTGCCGACGAGGCCGAACTCGGCGACGGGGCAAAACTGGGCGATGAAGCGGGCATCCGAGGTGCCGCCACCGGTGTCGAGCGCCGGGTCGTTGCCGGTGGCGGCGGCGATGACGTTGCGGAGTCGGTCGACCTGGGGGCCGGGCTCGGTGAGGAACGATTCGCCGCTGATGGAGACCTCGAGGTCGAAGCGGGGGCAGTGCGGTGCGATGGTGGCGCGGAGCCAGCGCTCGAGATCGGCGCCGCGGTGCAGGTCGTTGAAGCGGATGTTGAGGCGGGCGGTAGCCTCGGCGGGGATGACGTTGGTGGCCGGGTTGCCGACGTCGACGCTGGTGAGCTGCAGGGTGCTGGGTTCGAACCAGTCGCTGCCCGCGTCGAGCGGCGCGGCGGTGAGCGCGGCCAGGGCGCGGACGAGACGGTGGACCGGGTTGTCGGCCTGATGCGGATAGGCGGCGTGGCCCTGGGTGCCGTGGACGCGGATCTCGGCGTTGAGGCTGCCGCGGCGGCCGATCTTGATGACGTCGCCGAGGGCCTCGCGGTTGGTAGGCTCGCCGACGAGGCAGAAATCCGGGATTTGGCCGTGGGCCTGCATCCACTCCAGCACGCGGACGGTGCCGTCGGTGGCGGGGCCTTCCTCGTCGCCGGTGATGAGGAGGCTGATGGAGCCGTTCAGGGCTGGGGCGTGGGCGGCGGTGGCGGCCACGAAAGCGGCGATGCCGCCCTTCATGTCGCAGGCGCCGCGGCCGATGAGCCGGCCGTCGCGGATGTCGCCGGCGAAGGGCTCGGCGGTCCAGCCGGAGGAGCCGGGCGGGACGACGTCGGTGTGGCCGGCGAAGCAGAAATGCGGCGAGCCGGTGCCGAGGCGGGCGAACAGGTTGGGGGTTTCGCCGAAGCGGAGCGGGTGCAGGGTGAAGCCGATTTCGCCGAGCGTCCGCTCGAGGATGGCGAGGGCGCCGTCATCGGCGGGGGTGACGGAGCGGCAGCGGATCAGGGCCTGGGCGAGCGGCAGCGGGTCCACGTCAGTCGCGCAACAGCTCGTTGATGGCGGTTTTCGCGCGGGTCTGCGCGTCGACGCGCTTGACGATGACGGCGCAGGCCAGCGCGGGGCCGGGCGAGCCGTCGGGGAGGTTCTTGCCCGGCAGGGTTCCCGGCACGACGACCGAGTAGGCCGGCACGCGGCCGGTGATGATCTCGCCGGTGGTGCGGTCGACGATCTTGGTGGAGCCGCTGATGAAGACGCCCATGGCGAGGACGGATCCGCGTTCGACGACGACGCCTTCGACGACTTCGGAGCGGGCGCCGATGAAGCAATCGTCTTCGATGATGGTGGGGTTGGCCTGCAGCGGCTCGAGCACGCCGCCGAGTCCCACGCCGCCGCTGAGATGGCAGTTGCGGCCGACCTGGGCGCAGCTGCCGACGGTGGCCCAGGTGTCGACCATGGTGCCCTCGCCGACATAGGCGCCGACGTTGACGAAGCTCGGCATCAGGATGACGCCGGGGGCGACGTAGGCGCTGCGGCGGACGACGGCGCCGGGCACCGCGCGGAACCCGGCCTCGGCGAAGCGGTTGGCGCCCCAGCCTTCGGTCTTGAGCCGTACTTTGTCGAACACCGGCGCGCCGCCGCCCTCCATGGGGACGGAGTCGTTGAGGCGGAACGAGAGAAGGACGGCTTTTTTCAGCCATTCGTGCACGATCCAGCCGGTGTCGGACGGCGACGCGACCCGGAGTTTGCCGCTGTCGAGCGCATCGAGCACCGCGTCGACCTGGTCGCGGGCCTCGCCGGCCGTGGTGGCACCGAGGGACTGGCGCTCCTCCCAAAGCCGCTCGATGGCGGGGCGAAGCGGGTGATCGTGCATTGGGGGTCCTGGCCGGTTGTCGGCGGGACCATGCAGATAGGCCGCCCGGACTGTCAACGGAGCAGGCGGCGGCGGCGGGACGGTAACGATCCCTTCACCACTGGGTCCTAAGATAGGCGTCACCAGGAAGCGGCAGATGATGCGAACGACGGACCCGCCGGCCGATGAGGCCGATCAGTTGAGCCAAGTTCTCCTCGAGAGCCGGCGGCGATGGCGCGATTTCGGCGCCCTGGCGGCCGACATCGCTTTCGAGGTGGATGCGGAGGGGCTGCTGAACTTCATCGCGCCGGACGACGTATTAGGGATGCCGGCGGAAAGCCTGCTGGGGCAACGGGCCGCCGCAATCTTCTTTCCGCACGAGGATACGGAGCGGGACCCGTTCCTGGCGAGCTTCGGAATCCGGCAGCGGCGCAGTTGGATCAGCGACGCCGACCGGCAGAAGGTTTGCCTCTCTGTTTCGTCGGCGCCGATCCTGGACGAGGTGGGGCGGTGCGTGGGTGCGCGGGCGGTGGCGCTCGACGTGACGGTGCGAGAGCAGAAGGAGATCTCCGCGGCGGCGTCGATCCGGCGGGCCGAGATGATGGACCACATCCTGGACCAGATGCGGCTGGAGACCTATGCGCCGCGGATCATGGCTTCGATGCTGGCGACGGCGGTCCGCGCGCTGGGCGGTTCCGGCGCGGCCGTGCTCAATCTCGGCGAGGGAGCCGAGGACGAGCCGGTCCTGCACGACACGGGAGAGCCGTGCCACGAGCTGGTGCCGGAGCTGCTGCCGCTGCTCCGGGCCTCGAGCCGGACGGCGCCGTTCCAGCTGACGCTGAATAGCGGGTTTTCCGTGCTGGTCTGCCTCGGCTCGACCCGGTTCGGCTTGCAATCCGCGCTGATCGTGTGGCGCCCGCTGCGCGAGCGCGCTTGGGACAGCGACGATCACCTGCTGCTCGGCGCGGTGACCACCCTGGTCCGCGTCGTGCTCGAGCACGAGGCGATCCAGCGGGAGCTGGCCAGCCAGGCCAGGACGGACCCGCTCACGGGCTTGCTGAACCGGCGCGCCTTCATCGACGAGGCGCAGCGGCGGATCGACCGGCTGGAGCGGGAGGGGTTGCCGGGCACGCTGATGTTCGTCGACCTGGACCGGCTGAAGCCGCTGAACGACCGGCTCGGCCATGAGGCGGGCGACGCCGCGCTCGTGCTGACCAGCGCGGTGCTGCGCCGGATGGTGCGGCCGGCGGATCTGGTGGCGCGGCTGGGGGGCGACGAATTCGCGTTGTGGCTGGATGGGTTCGACGGGCTGACGGCCGCCGAGCGGGCCGAGCATCTGCGCCTGAGCTTCCCGCGGGATGCGGCCGAGTTTGCCGCGCCCGGGCAGCCGGGGCTCACGATGTCGATCGGCATCGCCTGCCGGCAGCCCGGCGAAGGGGAGGAACTCGACGATATCATCCAGCGGGCGGACCTCGCGATGTATGAAGTCAAACGGAATGGCGGCGGGCACTGGCGCGTCTCCAATCCCGAGAGGCCCGCTTGAGCGCCTCGTCCGAGGTGCTCCCCGCGCTCGGGCGGCACGGGATCGGCCTCGAGGGGGGCGATTGCGAGCTTGCTGCGGACCGGGTCAGGCGCGCGGCCCGGACGGACTGCCCGCCGATGGCGCTGGAGGAGCTCGCGCAGGATCCGGAAATCCTCGTGCGGGCCACGGTGGCGCTCAACGCCGGGTGTCACCCGGAGGTCGACGTCATCCTGGCGCGCGATGCCGACGAACGGATTCGGGCCCTTCTCGGGGGCCGGATCGCGCAACTGCTTCCGGCGCTGGACGCGGGGGAGCGGTCGGCGGCGGCGGACCATGTGAATTCGATGCTGATGGTGCTGGCGAAGGACCAGGCCGTGCGCGTGCGCGCGGCGATCGCGGAAGAGATCGCGGCCGCTGCCTCGGCGCCGCGGGATTTGGTGCTGCGATTGGCTTGGGACGGTTCGGCGGAGGTGAGCGACCGGGTCGTGCGGCTGTCGCCGGTGCTGAGCGATGCCGACCTGCTGGCGCTGCTCGCCACCCCTCCCGTACCGAGCACGGCGGCCTCGATCGCGAGCCGCAGCACGCTGAGCGCGGCCGTGGCCGATACGATCGCGCAGCATGCCGACGGGCCGACGATCCGGGCGCTGTTGAGCAACCAATCCGCCTGCATCCGCGAATCGACGCTCGACGCCCTGGTCGGGCGGGCGCCGACCCATGTCGACTGGCACGGGCCGCTGGTGCGGCGGCCGCGGCTGAGCGCGAAGGCGGTCCGCGCGCTATCGGACTTCATCGCGTCAGATCTGCTGGCGCTGCTTGCGACCCGGGACGATCTCGAAAGCGGGGAGCTGGATCTGATCCGCGAACGCCTGGCCGCGCGCTCGCGCGGCGGCGGCGGGGGTCACGGCGCGGTGGCCAGAGCGCAGATACTGCAGGCGCAAGGGGGCCTGGATGAGGCGGCCGTGCAGGAGGCGATCCGGCGCGGCGATGATGGCGAGGTGCTGGGGCTGCTCGCGGTCAGTAGCGGCGTGTCGCTACAGATGCTGGAACGCATTCTCGAGCGGCGCAGCGCGAAGGCATTGGTGAGCCTGGTTTGGCGAAGCGGCTTCGGCATGGGGCTCGCCCTCGCAATCCAGAAGATGCTGTGCCGGTTCGGCCCCGATGCGGTGATCCACCCGGCGGAGGATGGCGGCTTTCCGCTGACGGAGAGCGAGATGATGTGGCAGCTGGAGCTACTGGGCTTGGTGGCGCGGCAAGGGGTGTAGGTCTGCCGCCGGTCAGGTCGCGACGAGGGAGGCGGGCGCGGACTTGAGGCGGATGCGGCCGGCGGGGCCACGGAGCACGGTGACGTGGGTTCCGGTCTCGTCGCGCTGGAAGGCGATGTCGAAGGTGTCGGCGCCCATGCGCAGGCCGCGCAGGGTGATGTCGGGCAGCCACGAGGGGAGCGCCGGGTCGAGGGTGAGAAACTGGTTCGGGGCGTCGAACTCGATGCCGAGCATCGCCTGCAGCAGGGCGAACACCGCGCCGGCGGCCCAGGCCTGGGGGACGTTGGCGCCGAGATACTGGACAGGGAAGCTGGCGGCTTCGCGGCGCATGCCGGAGTACAGCTCGGGCAGTTGCCGTTGCGCGAAGTAGCTGGCCGCTTCCGCGATGTCGCCCGCGACGCGGTTGGCTTGGTCGCCGAAGCCGTAACGCTTGAAGCCGAGCGCGATCAGGCTGTTGTCGTGGGGCCAGACCGAGCCGTTTTGGTAAGAGTAGGGATTGAAGGTGGGATTGTTCGCGGTGAGGGTGCGGATGCCCCAGCCGCTCCACATGTCGGGCTGGAGCAGCCGGTCGACGACGCGGGCGGCGCGGTCCGGCGGCACGATGCCGGACCAGAGCAGGTGCCCGGGGTTCGACGCGACGGTCCAGATCGGCTTCTTCGCGCCGTCGAGGCAGTAGGCGTAGAAGCCCTCGGCCTCGTTCCAGAACACGGCATTGAAGCGGGCGAAGAGCGCGTCCGCCTTCTCGGTGAGGCGGGCCGCCCGGGCATCGTCACCGAGGGCCGCGTAGATCTCGGCCATGCCGCGCCAGGCGGCGTAGACGTAGCCCTGGAGCTCGCAGAGCGCCTTTGGTTTGGAGACGTTGCTGCCGTCGACGTCGACGACCGCCTCGCCGGAGTCCTTCCAGCCGACATTCTCGTAGCCGTCGCCGGAGCGGGTTCCGTATTCCTGGAAACCGTCGCCGTCACGGTCGCCGTAGTCGTCGATCCAGGACAGGCAGCCTTCGGCCGTGGCGAGGTGGGCCTCGATCTCAGCGCGATCACCGGTGGTGCGCCACAGGGCGTGGAGGACCACGAGGAAGAGCGGGGTGGCGTCGGCGGTGCCGTAATAGGGGGTGTGCGGGATGAGCTTGAGGGCGGCGAGTTCGCCGCGCCGCAGCTCGTGGAGGATCTTGCCGGGTTCGGCATCGCGATAGGGATCGGTTTCCAGGGCTTGCCAGGCGCCGAGCACGGCGAGGGTGGCACGGGCAAAGGCCGGGTTGAGGATCATTGTCTGCAGGCTGACGATCAGCGGATCGCGGCCGAACAGCGCGACGAACCACGGGAGCCCGGCGGCGGGCACGTATTGGACGGTGTCGCCCGCCTCCACCGGAAGGCGGAGCGCGGCCATGTCCTCGACGGCCTGGTCGAACAGCTTGCAGATGCCGGGGGCGCTGGTCTCGATCTTCAGGCAGCAGTCGCGCCATTCGCGCAAGGCGCGGCCCTGCGGCGACTCGGCTTGGAGCTCGGCGGTTTCGGGCGCGGGATAGCGGCGCTCGCCGTCCATGAGGTCGTAGAGCAGCGAGCCGCTCCAGGTCTCGCCTGGCGACAGCTTCAGCGTGAAGCTCAAGCGGCCGTTGGCGTAGATGGCGGGCGACGGTGCCTGGACCCGGATGCAGACCGCGCGGGAGAACGTGCCGTTATGGTAGGCGGTGGTCAGCTCGCCGCGGTCGTCGGACCAGGTCGTGCTGATCCGGCCGCGGCGGACGATGCGGCCCGATTTGACTTCGAAGATGTCGGAGAAGTCGCTACGGAGCGCGAGCTCGAGGTTGAAGTCGACCGGGTTGCGGCCGTGGTTGGTGATTTCGAAGCGCTCATGCATGCCGCCGTCGATGATGCGGGTGAGCACGAGGCTCAGCGTATGGGCGGCGACGTCTCCGCCCTCGCTGGGAAAGGCCTTGTTGGTGAGGAACACCTTGGCGCCGAAATGGGCGGGGGCGCCGCTGTTGAGCAGGTCCCAGGCGGCGCCGTTGGCGTAAACCGCGTAGCCGCTGACGACTCGGGTATCGAAAAAATACAGTCCTTTATCGGTCGACCAGGTGATCTGGCCGTCCGGCTCGGTGATGAGGACGGTGTAGCCTTGATGGATGGCGAGTTGCGGGGGGCCGACCGTGATCTCGACCGTCAACGCCGATCGCTCCCGCCCGCCGTGCCGCTCAGTCGGGCTCGAAGGCGAGGGCGACACCGTTCATGCAGTAGCGCTGCCCGGTCGGCCGCGGACCGTCGGGGAAGACGTGGCCGAGATGGCTGCCGCATTCGGCGCAATGCACTTCGGTCCGGACCATGCCGAAGCCGCGGTCTTCCGAGAGGCCGACGGCCTCCTCGTCGATCGGCTGGGAGAAGCTGGGCCAGCCGGTGCCGCTCTCGAACTTCGCCGCGGTGGCGAACAGGGCGCGGCCGCAGCCGACGCAGTGGTAGATCCCCTGGCGCTTCTCGGCATTGAGCGGGCTGGTGCAGGCGCGCTCGGTGCCGTGCCCGCGCATGACCTTGTATTGTTCGGGCGTGAGTCGCGCGCGCCATTCGGCGTCGGTCAGCATGAAGGCGTATGTGTCGGTGGATTTTGCCGCAGTTGCAGACATGACGATCTCCCTCGGGGCGAGCCGCTATATGGTGCGCGCCGGGCTGTCGCAAAGTGTGGGGGTGGTCAGGAGATCTGGCCGACGCTGTCCTCGAGCACGTGCCAGGCTTCCTCGCCGTAGCGGCCGCGCCACTCTTTGTAGAAGCCGGCGGTGCGGAGCTTGTCGCGGAAGGCGGCCGTGTCGACGTCGTTGAAGTTCAGTCCCTTACCCTCGAGGGCGGACCGGGTTTTGGTGCTGGCGCTTTCGAGGTCGGCGCGCTCCTCGAGGGCGGCGCGGTTCATCTCGCGGGCGACGATCTCCTGGATGTCGTGCGGCAGCTTCTCGAAGGCGCGGCGGTTGGCGAGCAGCCAGAAGCCGTCCCACATGTGGTTGGTCATGCTGCAGAATTTTTGGACTTCGTAGAGCTTGGCGCTGTCGATGAGGCTGAGCGGGTTCTCCTGGCCATCGACGACGTGGGTTTGGAGGGCGGAGTAGACCTCGCTGAAATTGATGCTGGTCGGGCTCGCGCCGAGGGCGGTGAACATGCTGGTCCAGAGCGGGCTGACGGGGACGCGGAGCTTGGTGCCCTTGAAGTCGTCGGGGGTCTGGATGGGCTTGGTGCTGGTGGTGGTCTGGCGGAAGCCGTTGTCCCACATCTTGTCGAAGGCGTGGATGCCGCGCTTGTCAATCTCGCCGCGGACATAGGCGCCGAGCTTGCCGTCCATGGCCGACCAGACCTGGTCGTAGTTCTTGAAGGCGAAGCCGACGCCGTTGATGGAGGCGGGCGGGACGAGGGTGGAGAGGATGAGGCCGGAGAGGGTGAAGAACTCGACGGCGCCGGAGCGGAGCTGGCCGAGCGTATCGGTGTCGGAGCCGAGCTGGCTGTTGGGGAACACCTGGATTTCGAGCTTGCCGCCGGTGGCTTCCTTGATGCGTTCGGCGGCCTGGGTGGCGCGGACGTTCAGGGGATGGGTCGCGGGCGTGTTGTTGGCGAATTTGTAGGTGAACTCGGCGGCGCCGGCGGGGCGGGTTGCGATGGCGACCAGCGGCAGGGCGGCGGCGCCGAGGGCCAGCGAGCGGCGGCTGATGAGCGGCATGTGTGGTGTTCCCCCGTGATTCGTTGCCGGAAGGGGTAGCCGGTTTGGCGGGGAAAGAGAAGTGAGCCGAACCCGGGCGCCCGATTGCCGTTTAGGCGGACTGACGAGGAGGACGCCATGTCGGACAAGCGCAACGACGCCCCGGAGCCGAAAGAAGACGAGCCGCACAAGGTGGATGAGAAGGTGCAGGAGAAGGCGGGGGAAGAGCGGGAGCGAACGGGGGGTTACGAATAGAGCTTCAGCCGGACGCAGAGGCGCTGCTAGATCGACGAACCGCCGTCACACACGCCGTTAAGGGCCGCGGTGATCACACCTTCTTTGTCCCATTTGTTTAGTTTCGCCAGCAGCTTGTTCCGCTTTTTGTTGTTCATGCCGGTCTCGAGGGTGGAGCGGCCGCGCAGCGCCATTTCGACCAGCGAGAGGTTCGATTTCAACAGCTGGTGGTTGGCCCCGGCGCCGCCGCCGCCCTGATTGGTGGCCGGGATCTGCGGGTTGGGATCGCCCACCCAGTGCCAGGTATGCGCGGCGGCGTCGCGGTGCAGGACGTAGTGCCAGTAGTGAGAAAACGGCTTGCCGATCTCGGCCTTGAAGTGGAAGTTGATCGATACCGTCGAATCGCGGTTGCCCATCATGGTCAGGTGCCAGTTCGGCGGCGAGGAGCCGGTCCCGTGGCCGGCTTCATGCTCGCCCCATTTGTCTTGAATGAGGATGGCGACGATCTGAAAGGCGTTGCCGTCGTCGATCCTGACGGCGCCGCATGCCTTCATCCAGCGGGTGAAGAGGGTGCCCGTGATTTGGGTCAGCACCGCTCCGCCACCAGGAGCCGCCGGGTTGTCAAGAGGCATTCTGCTCCCCCTCAAAACGATGCCGAAGGGTAACAGGAACGATGCCGCATGCAACCCCGGCGTGCGCCGGGAGCAGGCGCCCGGGGCTCAGCGGACGGGCTGGTCGGCCCCGCTGCCGCCCGCGGTGACGCGGTGGCGGAGTGCCGCAGGTTTCTGCCGGTGGGGGGCCGCCGGGTCCATCATGTAGTTGCGGGTGAGCGGGAGGGCGGTTTGCTCGCGGGCGAGCTGGATCTGGTAGACGACCTCGCGTTCGCGGCGGAAGGCGAGCTCGGCGCCGACGAGGTAGAACTCGAACATGCGGCAGAAGCGTTCGTCGTAGAGATGGGCGATGTCGTCGCGGTGGGCGGCGAAGCGCTCGCGCCAGAGGCGGAGGGTTTGGGCGTAGTGCAGGCGCAGGACCTCGATGTCGGTGACCATGAGGCCGGATTTCTCGATGGCCGGCAGGGTTTCGCTGAGGGCGGGGGAGTAGCCGCCGGGGAAGATGTATTTCTGCAGCCAGGCCGAGGTCGTGCCGGGGCCGTCGCTGCGGCCGATGTGGTGGATCAGCGCGACGCCGTCGTCCTCGAGCCGGTCGTGGACGGCGCGGTAGTATTCGCCGTAATTGCCGGCGCCGACGTGCTCCATCATGCCGACGGAGACGACCCGGTCGAAGCGGTCGGTGACTTCGCGATAATCGATCAGCTCGAAGCGGACGCGACTGGTGAGGTTGGCGGCTTCGGCGCGGGCGCGGGCGAGCTGGAGCTGCTCGGAGGATAGGGTGACGCCGGTGACGTCGGCGCCGTAGTCCTGGGCCAGGGTGAGCGCCATTCCGCCCCAGCCACATCCGATGTCGAGGACGCGCAGGCCGGGTCGGTCGAGCTTCAACTTGGCGGCGATGTGGTGCTTCTTGGCGAGCTGGGCTTCCTCGAGGGTTTCGTCGCCGCGCTCGAAATAGGCGCAGGAGTATTGCTGGTCGGCGTCGAGGAACTGGCTGTAGAGGCGGCTGTCGAGATCGTAGTGGTGGGCGACGTTACGGCGGGCGGTCTTGATGCCGTTGCGCTCGCGCAGGCGGCGGCCGAGTCGGCCGATCGCGCCGTGCCAGCTCAGCACCGGGTGGTTGGCGCCGTGCTGGAAGTTGAACATCAGGAGGTCGAGCACGTCGTAGATCGTGCCGCCGACGGGCTCGACACCGCCGTCCATGTAGGCTTCGCCGAAGCCGAGGGCCGGGTTGCGGGCGATCCGGCGGACGGCGGCCCAGGATGTGAAGGCGACGCCGGCTTCCGGGCCGCTCTGGCCGGTGTAGCGGGTGGTGGCGCCATCGGGCCAGGTGACCGTCAGGGTGCCCTGGCGGATCAAGCGGGACAGCAACGATGACAGGACCAGCTTCACATCAATCGCCTTTCGCAAGTCGGTGAGCGGGTATTCACAATCAGCTACGCATCGATTTCAAGCGGTTCCAGGGTTCTCTCATCCTTGTGACGGCCGTGGGGGCCTTGTTAGACGATCAGTTTGAGCAGGGTCTCGAGGCGGTCGGCTTCGGCGGCGGGCTTGTCGGGGCGGAGGCGGTGGACGCGGGGGAAGCGAAGGGCGACGCCGGATTTGTGGCGGTTGCTGCGCTGGGCGGCGTCGAACTCGATTTCGAGCACGTAGGAGCGTTCGACTTCGCGGACCGGGCCGAAGCGGCTGGTGGTGTGGTTGCGGATCCAGCGGTCGAGGGTGACGAGCTCGGCGTCGGTGAAGCCGGAATAGGCCTTGCCGATCGGGACGAGTTCGCCCTGCTCGGTCCAGAGGCCGAACGTGTAGTCGGAGTAGAACGAGCTGCGCTTGCCGCTGCCGCGCTGGGCGTACATCAGGACGGCGTCGACGATCAGCGGGTCGCGCTTCCATTTCCACCACTGACCCTTGGGGCGGCCCGGGAGGTAGGGGCCGTCGGCGCGCTTCAGCATGAGCCCTTCGATGCTGGCGGCGCGGGTGCCGGCGCGGATGGCGGCGAGTTCGTCCATCGTTGCGAAGGGGATCAGGTCGGAGAGGGTCATCCGCGGCGGTGCGTGAGCGGCGAACCAGGTTTCGAGGCGGGCGCGGCGGGCGTCGAACGGGAGGGGGCGGAGGTCTTCGGCGCCGTCGAAGAGGATATCGTAGAGGCGGATTCCGACGGGGAAGTCGCGCTGCATCTTGGGGCCGGGGGCCTTGCGGTTCAGGCGCTGCTGGAGGTCGGCGAAGGGGGCGACCTCGCCGTCGCGGATGACGAGGAGCTCGCCGTCGAGGACGCCTTCGAAATCCATGGCGGCGATGATCTCGGGGAAGGTTGCCGAGATGTCGTCGGCGCCGCGGGAGTAGATGCGGCGGCCGAGGGGGGTGCTGGCGAGCTGGACGCGGATGCCGTCCCACTTCCACTCGGCGCGGAACAGGGCGGGGTCGAGGGCGGCGAGGTCGGCGAGCTCGAGGGGTTGGGCGAGCATGAGGGGACGGAAGACGGGCTGTCCGGCCGGGTCGGGACGGGGGCCGCGGTTCTCGAGCCAGGCGAACAGCTCGGCGTAGGGCGGGACCAGGCCGTGCCAGAGTTCCTCGATATCGTCGGCGGCCACGGTTTCGGCGTGATCGGCGGCGAGTTCGGCGAGCGCGGTCTTGGCCAGGCGGGAGGAGGCGCCCACGCGGAGCGAGCCGGTGATGAGCTTGATGATGGCGTAGCGGATGGAGACGGTGGACGCGTCGAGCCAGTTTGCGACGATGGGGGGCAGGTCGGCCTTCGGGGTGGTCTGCAGGGTCTCGACGACTTCGGTGATGGTGGGCGGGCCGGCGTTGGTGCGGCGGGCGGGCCAGAGGAGGGAGACGGTTTCGGCGAGGTCGCCGACGTAGTCGCGGGACCAGGCGAAGAGGACCGGGTCGGTGCGGGCCTCGCAGAGATCCTTGATCATGCCGGGCTTGGCGGCCTGGAAGGAGAGTTCGTCGGTGAGCGCGGCGAGGCCGAAGCCGCGATCCGGGTCGGGGGCGGTTTCGAAGTAGCGGCGCAGGAGGGCGATCTTGGCGAGGCGGCCCGGGGTGAAGACGAGCCGCTCGAGGAGGTCGGCGAAGGCGATCACGGGAGTGTCTTCCGAAATCCGCTAGGCCGGCCGTCTGACGGCGAGCCGCTGCGCTCCGGTGCTCACGGCCCTGATGGCCGCTCCGCTCCGGTGCGCGCGTCTCACCGCCAGTCGACTCAGCCTGACGAATTTCAAAAGCCACTCCGCAGTTTGTTCAGCAGGACCGGCGGTGAGAACATCAGGTGCCTTCGCCCTCGTCTTCTTCGTAGCCGATCAGGCGGAGGGCGCGGCCGGTGATGCCGCGTTTGGCGACCTCGTGGATGAGCGCTTCCTCGCGGCCGTGGGTGACCCAGATCTCGGGGGCGCCGACGTCGTCGACGGTCTGGTTGAGCTCGTTCCAGTCGGCGTGGTCGGAGATGACCAGGGGGAGCTCGACGCCGCGGGAGCGGGCGCGCTGGCGAACGCGCATCCAGCCGGAGGCGTAGCAGACGACGGGGTCGGCCAGGCGGCGGGCCCATCGGTCGGCGATGGCGCCGGGCGGGGCGAGGACGATGGCGCCGGCGAGCTTGCCTTTGGTTTGCACGGTGGCGGGGAGCAGTTCGCCGAGATCGATGCCGAGACGTTCATAGGCGCTGCAGAGGTTCACCATGGCGCCGTGCAGGTAGATGGGTGCGGTGTAGCCGGCCTGGCGCAGGAGCTTGATCACGCGCTGGGCCTTGCCGAACGCGTAGGCGCCGATGACGTGGGTGCGCTCGGGGAACAGGGCGACGCTGGCGAGGAGGCGGGCGATCTCGTCGGCAGCGGGCGGGTGGAGGAAGACGGGGAGCGCGAAGGTCGCCTCCGTGATGAAGACGTCGCAGGGGATGGGCTCGAAGGGCAGGCAGGTGGGGTCGGACTGGCGCTTGTAGTCGCCGCTGGCGACGACGCGGCTGCCGCGCCACTCCATGGCGATCTGGGCGCTGCCGAGGACGTGGCCGGCGGGCTCGAGCCAGACGTCCACGCCGTCGATGCGGAGGGGGACGCCGTAGTCGAGGATTTGTTGGGTGTCACCCGCCCTGCCCTCGCCCATGCGGACGGCCATGAGGTCGATGGTTTCGGGGCTGGCGAGGACGGCGCCGTGGCCGGGTCGGGCGTGGTCGCCGTGGGCGTGGGTGATGATGGCGCGGGGGACGGGGCGAACCGGGTCGATGAAGAAGTCGCCGGGGACGCAGAAGAGGCCTTCGGGGCGGGTTTCCAGCCAGGTTTCGGGATGCGGCAACGAGGGCTGGCTTTCGGGCTGGCGGCCGTGCCCTCCCCCTGCCCTCTCCCGCCAGCGGGAGAGGGTTTGCGGGAGAGGGTTCGGGTTAGCCGGGCTTCTTGTCGGATTGCTGGTTCAGGGGCAGCGGGATCCAGCGCATGCCGTCGCCATTCTGCACGAGCATGAGGACGGTCTTGCGGTTCTGCTTGCGGTATTTGTCGAGACGGTCCTGCACGTCCTGCGGGGTGGAGACGGGCTCCTGCTGGACTTCGACGATGACGTCGCCGGGCTTGAGGCCGCGGCTGGCGGCGGGGCCGTCGGATTGGACGTCAGTGATGACGACGCCCTTCTGGTCCGGCGCAAGCTTGTACTGGTCACGCAGGGCGGAGGTGACGGGAGAGAGCTGGGCGCCGAGGCCGGAGAGCATGGTGGTGCTGCGCTGCGGGCGGGCGGGGGCGCTGGGCGAGGTGCTGGCTTGCTGGACGTCGTCCGGCAGTTCGCCGGTGGACGCGGTGAGTTGGACTTCCTTGTGGTCGCGCCAGACCACGACGGGCACCTGCTTGCCGACTTCGGTTTCGGCGACGATGCGCGGGAGAGTGCGCATTTCCTTCACGTCCTGACCGTTGAACTTCAGGATGACGTCGCCGTTGTGCAGGCCGGCCTTTTCGGCCGGGCCGCCCTCGTTCATGCCGGCGACCATGGCGCCCTCGGGCTCCTTCAGGCCGACGGCTTCGGCGATGTCGGGGGTGACCTGCTGGATGCGGACACCGAGCCAGCCGCGGCGGGCGTGGCCGTATTCGCGCAGCTGCATGATGACGGGTTTGGCGAGGCTGGAGGGGACGGAGAAGCCGATGCCGACGGAGCCGCCGGAGGGGGAGTAGATGGCGGTGTTGATGCCGATGACCTGGCCGTCCATGTTGAACAGCGGGCCGCCGGAGTTGCCGCGGTTGATGGCGGCGTCGGTCTGGATGAAGTCGTCGTACGGGCCCTGGCGGATGTCGCGGCCGCGGGCGCTGACGATGCCGGCGGTGACGGAACCGCCGAGGCCGAAGGGGTTGCCGATCGCGAGCACCCAGTCGCCGACGCGGGAGGCGTCGCTGTCACCCCAGGCGACGGCCTTGAGCGGGTGGTCGGTATCCACCTTGAGCAGGGCGAGGTCGACCCGCTCGTCCTTGCCGACGAGCTTGGCCTTGAGGGTGGTGTTGTCGGTCAGGGTGACCTTGATCTCGTCGGCGCCGTCGATGACGTGGTTGTTGGTGACGATGTAGCCGGCCGGGTCAATGATGAAGCCGGAGCCGAGGGAGACGGCGCGGCCGGCGGACGGGCCGTCGTCGTTGCCGCCTGGACCTCCGGGGCTGGGGCGTTCGCTGCGGCGCTGTCCTGGTGACGGCGCTTGGCCCTGGCCCTGGCCGCCGCCCGGGTGGTTACGCTCCATGAAGTCGCGGAAGAACTGCTCGAACGGGGAGCCCGGCGGGAAGCCGGGGATGTCCGGGCCGCGGTCGGCGCGGGCTTCGACCTTTTGGGACGACGAGACGTTGACGACGGAGGGCGAGAGCTGGGCCGCGAGGTCGGCGAAGCTGTCGGGGGCGCCGCGAGCCAGGGCCGGGCCGGCCATGGCGAGGGGGGCGGAGAGTGCGGCGGCCAGTGCGGCTGCGCGAAGTCGGTTTAGTCGCATGGTCGGTCTCCTTGTGACCCAGCTCTCGAAGAATACCCGACGAGATTGTGCCGTCTCGTCAAGCGGGCAACGGCCCGGTGTTCAGTTACTGGCGGGTTGTTGACGCAGCAGGCGGAGGAAATCGGTCTCGGGGGTGAGCACGAGGCGCGAGTGACCCTGGGCGAAGGCCTGCCGGTAGGCTTGCAGCGTGCGGTAGGTGATGAAGAAATCGGGGTCGGCCTTGGCCGCGCCGGCGTAGATGTCGATCGCCTGCTGCTCGCCCTGGCCGCGCAGCTTGTCGGCGCTGGAGCGGGCGTCGGCGAGGAGCACCGTGCGGTCGCGTTCGGCGTCGGCGCGGATCTTGGCGGCGGCCTCGGCGCCTTCGGCGCGGAGTTGGCTGGCCACGCGCTCGCGCTCGGATTTCATGCGCGCCAGGATGGCCTGGGTGTTCTCCTCCGGCAGGTCGGCCCGGCGGATGCGGACGTCGTCGATGTCGACGCCGAAGCTGCGCATCTCCTGGCTCACCTGGGTCTTGATCAGGCCCATGATGCGGTTGCGGTCGGCGGAGAGGACGTTGAGCAGGGTTTCGTTGCCGAGCACGCGGCGCAGCGCCGAGGTCACGACCGAGTTGAGGCGGCCGCGGATGCCGTCTTCGCTGGGGCCGGCGGCCTGGAAGAAGCGCAACGGGTCGGTGATGCGGTAGCGGGTGAAGCTGTCGACGGTGAGGCGGCGCTGGTCGGCGAGGATGACTTCCTCGCCGGCGGTGTTGAAGTCGAGCAGGCGGTTGTCGAAGCCGATGACGGTCTGCACGAAGGGGATCTTGGCGTGCAGGCCCGGGTCGCGGATGACGCGGACGGGCTGGCCGAACTGGGTGACGAGGACTTGTTCGGTTTGCGCCACGGTGAACAGGCTTGCGCCGGCGATAAGGATGACGACGACGATGGCCGCGGTGGCGGCGATGGCGAGGCGGTTCATTTCGCGGCCTCGGTCGGCGCCGGCTGGGGTATGGCCGCAGGGGCGGGGCGGGGCGGGGCGGCGGTGTCCAAGGGGAGGTAGGGCACGATACCCTTCAGCTGATCGTCGACGACGATGGAGGGCGTTTTGGTCAGGATATCCTGCATGGTGTCGATGTAGAGGCGCTTGAGGGTGACGTCCTTGGCTTGGGCGTAGGCCTTGTAGACGCTGAGGAAGCGCTGCGCCTGGCCGTTGGCTTCGGCGATAGAGGCGCTCTTCGCGCCTTCGGCTTCGGCCACGATGCGGGCCGCTTCACCGCGGGCACGGGGGACGATGTCGTTCCGGTAGCTTTCGGCTTCGTTGCGGACACGCTCGGCATCGGTATTGGCGCGCTGCACGTCGCGGAAGCTTTCGATCACCGCGTTGGGCGGATCGACCTTCTGCAGCTGGACCTGGGTGACCTCGATGCCGGCGTTGTACTGGTCGAGGATGGCTTGGGTGCCGGTCATCACGTCGGCCTCGATGCGGGCACGGGCTTCGGTCAGCGCCGGCTGGATCGGGGTGCGGCCGATGACTTCGCGCATCATGCTCTCCGCGGCGGCGCGAACGGTTTCGGCCGGGTTGCGGATGTCGAACAGGAACTTCTTGGCGTCACTGACTTTCCAGAAGACTGAGAAGTTGATGTCGATGATGTTTTCGTCGCCGGTCAGCATCAGGGCCTCGGCGGGGACCTCGCGGCCCGTGGGGGCGCGGTCGAGGCGGTCGGGCGGGGTGCGGACGCCGACTTCGATGCGGTTGACGCGGGTGACGGAGGGGGTGACGACCGTCTCGATCGGCCAGGGCAGGTGGTAGCGCAGGCCGGGGTAGGTGTAGCCCTCGAATGCGCCGAAGCGCTGAACGACGCCCTGTTCGTCCGGCTGGACGCGGTAGATGCCGCTGGCGAGCCAGAGCGCGGCGGCGACCAGGGCGAGCAGGCCGAGGAGGCGACCGTTGCCGGGTCGGCCGCGGCCGGGCCCGCCGCCGCCGCCGCCGGGAACGAAGCGGCGGGCGCCGTGTTGCAGACGCTGGATGATCTCGTCGAAATCAGGCAGGCCGGGGCCGCCATTGGGTCCGCGGCCGGGTCCGCCGCCGCCGCCGCCCCATGGGCCGCGCTCCGGACGTTTGCCACCGGGCGGGGGGTTGCCCGAGCCGCCCGGATTACCCCAGGGGCCGCCGGTGTTGCCACCATTGTTCCACGACATTCGGCTGAGCGGCTCCTAATCGACGATCCGGAACCGCGCTCTTGGCGCCTTCTCGGTCGCGTGCATATTGACCGCACCAGCGGGGTTTACAAGGAATGGCGATGCCGACGGAACAAGGCCTGCGGGATGCTCTTCGGGCGGTGCGCGATCCGCGTTCGGGTCAGGACATCGTGGCGGCCGGGCTGGTGGACTCGCTCCAGACGAAGGATGGGCTGGTTCAGCTGACGCTGCGCGGCGAGCGCGGGCAGGCCGCCGCACTGGAGCAGGTGCGGCGCGAGGCGCAGGCGGTGCTGGCACGGCAACCCGGGATCACCAACGCGACGGTGGTGATGACGGCGCACCGGGAGCCGGCGCCGGCGGCGGCGGCACCGAAGGCGGCGGGGCGGCCCGGGCTGCTGTCGGAGGTCGGGCACGTCATTGCGGTCGCGTCCGGCAAGGGCGGGGTGGGCAAGTCGACGACGGCGGTGAACCTGGCGGTGGCGTTTGCCCGGGCGGGGCGCCGGGTCGGGCTGCTGGACGCGGACGTGTATGGGCCGAGCCTGCCGCGGATGCTGGGCGTGTCGGGCAAGCCGGCGCTGGTGGACGGCAAGATGCAGCCGATCGAGGCGTGGGGGCTGAAGGCGATGTCGATCGGCCTGCTGGTCGATGCGGACGGGGCGATGATCTGGCGCGGGCCGATGGTGATGAGCGCGCTCGAGCAGATGATGTCGCAGGTGAACTGGGGGCCGCTCGACCTGATGGTGGTGGACATGCCGCCGGGGACGGGCGACGCGCAGCTGACGATGGCGCAGCGGGTGAGCCTGGCGGGGGCGGTGATCGTGTCGACGCCGCAGGACATCGCGCTGATCGATGCGCGGCGGGGCGTGCGGATGTTCGAGAAGGTGATGGTGCCGGTGCTGGGCGTGGTGGAGAACATGAGCAGCTTCGCGTGCCCGCATTGCGGGGAGGTGACGCATCTGTTCGGGCACGGGGGCGCGCGGCTGGAGGCGGAAAAGCTGGGGGTGCCGTTCCTGGGCGAGGTGCCGCTGCTGCTGGACATCCGCGAGACCGGGGATGCCGGCACGCCGATCATGGCGGCGGCGCCGGACGGACCGGCGGCGCGCGCTTATGCGGCGATCGCCGAGCGGGTGCTGGCCGGGCTCGGGCGGCCGAAGCAGTCCGGGCCTTCGATTGTGATGGAGTGAGGCGTGGGCGAGGTCATCGCGGTCGGTCCGATGCGGATCGAATTCATCCTTTCCAAGGACGAGACGGGCGGCTGCCTGGACATGTTTCGGGTGATCGTGCCGCCATCGGCGACCATGCCGGTGGCGCACTGGCACCGCGACTGGGAGGAGACGCTCTACGGGTTGGAAGGCGCGATCACGGTCGTGCTCGAGGGCGCGGCTCGGGCGATCGGGCCGGGGGACAGCGTGTTCGTCTCCCGGGGCGCCGTGCACAATTTCTATAATGCGAGCGATGCGGTGGCGATTTTCCTGAGCGTGCTCACGCCAGGGGTTCTGGGCCCGGCGTATTTCCGCGAGATCGGCGCGGCCATCGGGCAGGGCCGGCCGGACCCGGGGGTGATGCGCGAGATCATGCTTCGGCATGGGCTGGTGCCGGCGCCCTGAGCTCAGGCTCGGCCGAGTATTTCCATCAATTCGGTCCATTCGCGCTTGGAGAGGGAGCTGCCCGCCTGATCGACCGGGTCGCCGGCGAGCAGTCGGCGGACGACGTCGAGCATGCCGGCGGAGAGCGTGGCGGCGCCGATTCGGTATTCCTGGAAAGCGTCGAACGTCGCGGGCACCCAGGCACGGACGGTCTCCAGCATGGCGTCGGCGTAGGCGCGGATCTCCCATTGGGCGTGGGGGTCGGCGCGCAGTGCCAGGAAGCCGAGCAGGTTGTGG